>NC_018748.1:0-319877 GCF_000263195.1 Emticicia oligotrophica DSM 17448 | reverse complement strand
TCTTCGGTTGTCCAACCTTTCTTAGAGGATTCTCCACGATATGCCGAATTAACTAATAAATTTAAAGCAGGGATGTCGCTTATGTTTGCTTTGCTAATCATTGTTATACGAATAATATTTTTCGCGAAAATATCACTTATCAGCTAATTATTAGATTCTAACCAAAGTTTTATTTTTTTGGCTGAATAAAAAAGGTACATGGAGAAATTCCAAGTACCTTTCAAATAAGAAAACGATTTTATTTATAGCGGAATATTTCCGTGTTTTTTACGAGGAAGATTTGTTGCCTTATTTTCAAGCATTTTAAATGCTTTTATCAATTTCTCACGTGTATCCACAGGATTTATAACCTCATCGATATAGCCACGGTGTGCCGCTTTGTAAGGATTAGCAAACTTTTCAGTGTATTCATCTACTTTATTTTGAAGTTCGGCTGCTGGGTCAACTGCTTCTGAAATTTCCTTTCTAAATATAATCTCTGCTGCACCAGCAGCACCCATTACAGCAATTTCGGCTGAGGTCCAAGCGTAATTCATATCAGCCCCAATGTGCTTTGAATTCATAACACAGTAAGCTCCCCCATAGGCTTTTCGAGTAATCACCGTAACTCTTGGTACTGTGGCCTCACAAAAAGCATAAAGTAATTTAGCTCCGTGCGAAATAATACCATTCCATTCTTGGTCAGTTCCCGGGAGAAAACCAGGTACATCTTCTAAAACTAAAAGTGGAATATTGTAACAATCGCAAAAGCGTACGAATCTTGCACCTTTCAAACTTGCATTTATATCAAGTACACCAGCCATTACTGCTGGTTGATTACCTACAACTCCGATACTTCGACCACCAATTCGGGCAAAACCAACAACAATATTTTCAGCAAAATTCTTATGTACTTCAAAAAAACTGCCTTCATCAACCAATTGCTCTACTACTTCACGCATATCATAAGGTTGATTCGGATTTTCGGGCATTAACTTGGCTAATTCTGGTCTTTTTTCATTTCCATTAGACTCATACGCCACGAATGGAGGTTGTTCTTCGCAGTTTGAAGGAATATAACTAAAGAGTTTTTTTATATCATTGATACACTCGACTTCATTTGGAGAAACAAAGTGTGTAACTCCTGATTTAGTGGCGTGTGTCATGGCTCCACCTAATTCTTCTGAACTCACATCTTCGTGCGTAACTGTTTTCACAACATTTGGCCCTGTTACGAACATATAAGAGGTATTCTCTACCATTAAAACATAATCTGTTAGGGCAGGAGAATAAACAGCTCCACCAGCACATGGCCCCATAATTGCCGAGATTTGTGGAATGACACCTGAAGCTAATGTGTTTCTGTAAAAAATATCTGCATAACCCGCCAAAGAGTTGACACCCTCTTGAATACGAGCACCGCCTGAATCATTTAGGCCAATGACTGGTGCACCATTTTTCATAGCCATATCCATGATTTTACAGATTTTTTCGGCATAAGTTTCAGAGAGAGAGCCGCCAAAAACCGTAAAATCTTGAGCAAAAACATAGACTAATCTACCCGAAATTGTACCGTAGCCAGTTACTACTCCATCACCTAAATAATATTCTTTATCTAAGCCAAAATCTTTGCTACGGTGCATAACAAAACGACCAATTTCCTCGAAAGTACCTTCATCGAGTAATAATTCGATGCGTTCACGTGCGGTAAGTTTACCTTTTTTATGTTGTGATTCGATTCTTTTTTCGCCGCCACCTAAGAGTGCTTCTTGATTTTTGCTATTCAGTATCTCTAGTTTGTCTAAGTTTGATTTTGCTGTCATTGTTATCTACGATGTTCATTGAGTTGGACAAATCTAAGAAATTCTAAAACAAAAAGGCGACTAATACTCTCGGTATTTTTGGATTTTCTTGCTAAATAAAAATAGATGAATAGGGATAGTCCATCAAGACGTTACGTAGAGACGTTACATGCAACGTCTCTACTGTGAGTAATAACGTAAATATTATTGATTACAGCGACATCAAATCTTTGAATTTGATGGCTTGGCGGCGAGATATTTCGATTTTTTCGGTAGTAGTTCCTTTATCTGTTGTTTTCAGTGTTACGAGTAAACCACCCGAAAACCAAGGCTCAATTTTATCAATCCAAGCTAGATTAATGATATGCTTCCGATTGGCACGGAAATAAATTTTGGGGTCAAGTCGTTCTTCTAAACTATTTAAAGATTTAAGAATCATAGGCTTTTGGTCGTCGAAATGCAGACGCACATAATTACCCATTGATTCAAACAAACGAACTTTACCTAAACGAACAAACCAGCATTTTTCACCATCTTTTACAAAAACTTGGTCTGATTCTCCCAAAAGCTTGATTCCTTCTTTGCGTTCAACATCATGAATTTGCTCTTCTTCAACACGTTGAATAGCTTCTGCCAAACGTTGTACATCAATTGGCTTCATCAAGTAATCAAGGGCATTGAATTCGAATGCTTTAAGAGCATATTCGTCATAAGCCGTTGTGAAAATTACTTCTGGTACTTTTCCTTCAATTGATTCTAGTAATTGGAAGCCTGTTTTACCGGGCATTTGAATATCCAAGAAAAGTAAATCTGGAGATAATTCATCAATTAAATTAAGGGCTTCATCGGCATTAGCAGCCTCGCCAATGATTTCAATTTTTGGAAAGTTTTCGAGCAAACGGCGTAATTCATTACGTGCTAGGCGTTCGTCATCAATGATAATTGCTTTCATGCGTTATAGCTTTTATATAATATTCGGTGAATTTAACTGGCGGCTTTTGCTGCTGTCGAATCAAATGAAAGATTTGTTTTTATATCAGGATTACCAGTTGGAATCATAATTTCAGCACAAACAGTTAAGTTATCTTCTTGATAAATTTTGAAATAAGCATCACTACTATACAAAATATCAAGGCGTTGAGCAGTATTTTTTAAGCCAAAACCACTTGATTCAGAATCAGACTCAGTACTATGTAATTGACCTGTATTTCTAATCTTTATCAAGAGTTTGTCATCAATAATACTTGTATTTATTTCAACAAACCCCCATCCAATAGCTTTTTGAACGCCGTGTTTAATGGCATTTTCAACCAAAGTTTGTAGCATCATTGGTGGCACTTGAATACCAAGTGTTTCATTATCTACATCCCATTTTGTTTGAAGGCGTTCTTCATATCTAACCTTTTCTAAGGCTAGATAGTCTTCAATAGTTTTGAGTTCTTCTTTGAGCGAAATAGTGGTTCGACGGTCGGCAATCAGTGAGCTGCGAAGGATGTTAGATAATTGTGTAATACCTTGTTGAGCCTTAGAGGGGTCTTCATAAACCAACGCTCTGATACTATTCAAAGCATTAAACATAAAGTGTGGATTCATTTGTGCCTTAAGTACCTTCGCTTCTGTTTCTTTGATAGAGGTACGAAGTTTCAACTGCTCTATTTCACGTTGGCGTTTTTCTTCAGAATAATGATAAAATACATAGATTAACACCCAAACCATTGTTGGTTTTGAAAGGTTAATGAAGTATTCTATGGCTAAAATAGGGTTTTCGTTTAATAATTGACCCGTATATTTGGCATCGAGTGGAAGGTTTAAGGCTACCAGTAAATCTGTCATCACAAATACACCTAAAACAACCCTAATGGCCAACTGGGGCATGGGTAGAGTAATCCAGTTGTATCTTTTGACAATGAATCGGAATGAGTGCGTGAGTAAAATGGCCAAAACCATGTTAGCACAAGCTTGAAACACCATTTGGTTATCGAATCCATATTGAATGGTATAAGCAACTATTTCATTACTAAAATAAAGCCCCCATCCTACAATTTGAAATAACCAATATAATTTGTTTTTACTCATACGATTGCCCGAAAACAAAGCTTTTATGCTTTATCGAATTGATATGTCATTTAAAATTACATAAAGATAGTAGGTAAACGGCTTTTTTCTACATCAATGGGAAAATGATTCAATAAACGGGTATATTATTTTATCAATATTTCTGATAGATGTGAGGTGTCATTTGCTAAATCTAATGTAAATTTATTATTTGAATAATCGTAGCTTAGTCGATAAAGGCATAAATTACTATGTTGGAATGTATCCATATGCGATAAAGGTAACTCCAATAAATGAGTTAACAAGATTCTTATTGCTCTTCCGTGCATGGCAACCAAAATGGTTTTTTCATGAGTTTGAGTCATAATTTGCTCAAATGCCTCTTTTTGGCGAGCAACTACTTGTTCTGGCGTTTCACCCCCTGGTGCTGCAGGAATATCCGTTTTTCCGTTGCTCCAATTCGCTATAATTTCGAGATAGTTCTCATCTTCTAAATAGTTAGGCACTTTCCCCTCTTTTTCTCCCCAACTAATTTCGTTTAGGCCTTCAAATTGCTCAAAAGGAATACCTAAATCAATAAAGTTTTGAACTGTTTGGACAGTTCGACGAAGTTTTGATGTGTAGATTTTATCAAACTCAATGTGTTGATAAGCTTCAAAAAAAGCTCTTGCTTGAATAAAACCAAGTTCATTAAGGTCTGAGTCGATGCCGCTACCTTGAACTACCCCCCTGCGATTAAATTCGGTTTCTCCGTGACGAATTAAGTAAATTGTTTTGGTATGCAAAATATCAGAATTTTAAATTGAAACTATCTAAAACAAACCTTAGTTTTGGGTAAAACTAATAAAGTTGCAAAATTACAAAATATTGCCCTATTAGTTTAAAGAGATTTGAAAAATAGCGTTATTAGTGTATTAATTATAAATAAAAAAATATGTTTAAAAAGCATTTCGATGTGTCGAAACCCTTTGGTCAACCATCCTTAAGCGAACACTTAGGAATTGAAATTATTGAAGTAGGCGATGATTTTGTAAGAGCTCGAATGCCAGTTGATTACCGTACTACGCAACCTTTTGGAATTTTACACGGAGGTGCGTCTGTGGCATTGGCTGAATCTTTAGGTAGTGTAGCTTCTATTCTAGCATTAGATGACCCCACTACCCATCGAGCGGTGGGTTTGGAAATTAATGCCAATCATATCAGGTCGGTAAGTAGTGGATTTGTTTATGCCAAGGCAACTCCTCTGCATATCGGCCGAACTACTCACGTATGGGATATAAAAATAACTTCAGAAGAACAAAAATTGGTTTGTGCTGTACGATTTACAGTAGCAATAGTTGAGGCAAAAAAATCTTGATAGATTTTATATTTTCTGAATTTGTCTATTATCAAATCAAAATCATTCAAATACACCAGTTATCATAACAAAAAAGCTCATCGAAAGATGAGCTTTTTGTTATGATATGTTTGTTTTTATTACTCAGTTACTGAAGGTTGTTCTTCAGTTGGAGTATCGACTTTATCCATAAATTCTTGATAATTAGTCAATTTCTCAAACGGACGCTTACCAATTAAATCAACTAAGTCTGATTGATAAAGAATTTCTTTTTTCAATAATTCTTGAGCGATTTTCTCTAATTCTTCACGTTTTTCGATTAATAATTCTTTCGTGCGAACGTAAGCACTATCAATCAATTTCTTCACCTCTTCATCAATTACCTTTGCAGTATCTTCTGAATATGGTTTCGTAAATGACATTTCACCTTGTCCTTTCGAGTCATAGTAAGAAACATTACCAATGCGGTCGTTCATACCATAAACGGAAATCATTCCATAAGCACTTTTCGTGATTCTTTCTAAATCGCTCAATGCACCAGTGGTGATTTTTCCAAAAACAACTTCTTCTGCTGCACGGCCACCAAGTGTCATACACATTTCATCGAAAAGTTGTTCGGTACGATACAAATATTGTTCCTTTGGTAAATATTGGGCATATCCTAATGCAGCAATACCACGCGGTACAATACTAACTTTTACTAGAGGATTGGCGTGTTCTAAGAACCACCCTGCTACTGCGTGGCCTGCTTCATGATAAGCAACAATCTCTTTTTCTTCTGGAGAAATTAGTTTGTTTTTCTTTTCTAAACCACCAATTTCACGGTCGATGGCATCATGGAAATCTTGCATATCAATAGCTGATTTTCCACGACGAGCAGCCAAAAGGGCAGCTTCATTACAAACGTTGGCAATTTCTGCACCAGCAAAACCAGGTGTTTGTGCAGCTAGTTTTTTAATATCAATATCATTAGATAATTTCAAAGGCTTCATGTGCACTTTGAAAATAGCCTCACGACCGATGATATCTGGAGCATCGACACTAATTTGGCGGTCGAAACGGCCCGGACGCATCAAAGCAGAATCTAGTACATCTGGGCGGTTGGTAGCTGCTAAAATAATAATACCAGCATCTGAACCAAAGCCATCCATTTCTACCAATAGCGAGTTAAGTGTATTTTCACGTTCGTCGTTAGCACCTGGCATTGAACCACGTCCACGTGAGCGACCAACGGCATCAATTTCATCAATAAAAATGATACATGGAGCTTTTTCTTTCGCTTGTTTGAAGAGGTCACGTACACGAGCGGCACCTACACCCACAAACATTTCTACGAAATCAGAACCTGACAATGAGAAGAAAGGCACACTGGCTTCACCAGCCACAGCTTTAGCTAAGAGTGTTTTACCTGTTCCTGGAGGGCCTACTAATAAAGCACCTTTTGGTATTTTACCTCCAAGCTCAGTATATTTTTTTGGAGTTTTTAAGAAATCAACGATTTCTTGAAGTTCTTCTTTCGCTTCTTCTAGACCTGCTACATCATTAAAAGTGATTTTTACTTTATTATCGGCATCAAACAAAGCAGCTCTTGATTTTCCGATATTGAAGATTGCACCACCGGGGCCACCACCACCTGTCATTCGGCTCATTAAGAAATACATCAAGCCTAATACAACAATAAATGGAAGTAATTGCCAAACCATATTCATCATATCCTGACGCTCAATGCTTTCTGGATACAATGCTTGTCGGTAAGCTTCATCAATAGGTGCAGTTTTTAGAAAATTCGTGTAATCGTTCATAAACGATTCAACCGAAATCAAATCAACTTTTAAGTGCGGACCACTTGCATTATAACGATTATTACCTAAATCTTTTTTATATTCTGGTTTTTGTAAAGCATCACGAGTAAGTGTTACTTCTACACTTCGGTTTCCTTCTACAACGGCTACTTTCTCTACATCTTTTTGTAGAATCATTTGTTCAAGCTGTTTGTATTTGATAGGAGCCAAAGAAGCTGACCTAGAAAATAACAAAAAGCCGATAATCCCCATGATAATTGCCGCTACAATCCAGCCTTGTAAACCGCCACCACCGTTGTTGGTCGGTTTTCTTTTTTGGAACTCATTACTGTTGTTGTCTGACATTTTAATTAGTTTTTCAAAATTTAGTGCGATTATTATAAAAATAACCTTTACAAGGTTGCACGAAACTTGTAAAGGTTCTTGGTTACCAGATTAATCCTCGAAGTACATTAGTTGTGGTGCTTCGGGTTCAACACTTTCCTCGATTATTGTTGTTTCGGCATCTCCCCAAAGTGATTCTAAATCATAGAATTTACGACGGTCTTTTCTAAAAACATGCACGACAACATCTACGTAGTCGAGTAAAATCCATTCTCTGTTTTGCTTTCCTTCTTGGTGCCATGGATTCATTTTTGAACCTTTGAAAACTTCTTCGTCCACTGAGGTAGCAATGGCATCAATTTGTGTATCGGTGTTTCCAGAGCAAATTACAAAATAGTCAGTAATAGCATTTTTTACATTTCGTAAATCCATTACTACAATATTGGTCGCTTTTTTTTCTAACATTCCGTGTACTACTAAGCGACATAACTCTTCACCAGAAAGTTCTTTGATTTCTTTCATTCAATCTTATCTTCAGTTAATTTTGTGAGCGGTTCGTATAATTTAGCTAAAAATCATTAGAAGATAACGAACTTCACTAAAAATTTAATTTAATTACTTTTAGCGATTCAAATGGAGCAAAAAAATACCATAAAAATCTGCCAAAAAGATGATACTTTACTAAAACGCTAAATTAGTATAAAGTTGCACAATTTTCAACCCAAAACTTTATTTCTCGGCAAAAATCATATTTATCTGCCAAGTTGTCATTCAACTAACGATATTGCTGCCGAAATAATTCAAACAAAGAGAGTTTTTGATGGTACTATTGTCATTACCTCCAATCAAACTGCTGGCCGTGGGCAGCGTGGAAACACTTGGGAAGCCCTCCCGAATCAAAATATTACATTTTCAATAATATTAAAACCAGATTTTTTATCAGTTGTTCATCAATTTCGTCTAAATATTGCGGTTTCTTTGGGTATTTTTGAGTTTTTGTGCAAATATTTATCAAATGGTTTAGCTATAAAATGGCCTAACGATATTTATGTTGGTAATAAAAAAATGGGAGGAGTTTTGATTGAAAATACGCTTTCGGGAAGCAGAATTGCCTATTCGGTGATAGGAATAGGATTAAATATTAATCAATTGAGTTTTTCTAACGAAAAAGCTATTTCGCTTCGTTTGGCAACGCAAAAGCAAGAAGATTTTGATATTCAGACACTGATTGAACAATTATGTGGATGCATAGAAAAATATTATTTGCAACTGAAAAATGGAGGGGCGTTTATTGAAACACAGAAAAAGAAATACATAGAGAGATTATTTAGGGTAGGAGAGGAGCATCTTTATGAAAAAGAAGAAATTATTTTCAAAGGAAAAATAGTAGATGTTGCAGATAGTGGTCATTTGATGATGGAAGTTGGGCAAGAATTGAAAAAATTTGAATTTAAAGAAATATCATTTGTGATTTAAAACTTAAAAATATACACTTTGAAAACTATCATTTTAAACCAACCTCAAGAACTCAAACTTATTCACCAAGATTTTGATGATACATTAGCTCCGCACGAAGCTTTGTTGAAAATCCATCGCATTGGTATTTGTGGAACTGATTATCATGCGTATCGTGGGCGTCAACCATTTTTCTCGTATCCTCGTGTTTTAGGGCATGAACTTGGTGCGGAAGTGATTGCATTAGGGAGTGAAGCTCAAAATGGAGGTATTAAAGTTGGAGCGAAAGTATCAGTCGAACCATATTTGAATTGTGGAGAGTGTCAACCATGTAAAAATGGCAGAACCAACTGTTGTGAGAGCCTAAAAGTATTGGGTGTGCATATTGATGGTGGAATGGTAGAATATTTAAAAGTGCCAGTCAATAAACTTCATACTTCTGAAAAATTAGCTTATGAACAACTGGCTTTGGTTGAAACTTTAGGGATTGGTTCGCATGCTGTACAAAGAGCAAATGTAACCGAAAAAGATATTGTATTGGTTATTGGTGCGGGGCCTATTGGTCTTTCTGTTATTCAGTTTGCCAAAATCAATGGTGCAAAAATTGCGGTAATGGATTTTAGCGAACAACGACTAGCTTTTGCAAACCAAGCTATTGGAATTGATGTAAGTATTGTTCCTAATGAAAATTATTCTGCTGATGATTTAAGAAAAACGTTAGGTGGAAATTTACCTACTGTTGTTTTTGATGCCACAGGGAATGCCCAATCAATGATGAAGGCGTTTTCTTATGTTTGCTTTGGCGGAAAGTTAGTTTACGTTGGGCTTTTTCAAGGAGAAGTAACCTTTTTTGACCCAGATTTTCATCGAAGAGAAATTACACTTTTAGCCAGTAGAAATGCCTTGCCTGCTGATTTTAAACACATTATTTCGAAGATGGAAAGTGGGGAAATCAATACCAAAGCATGGTTGACTCATGAAGCTGCTTTTGAAGATTTACCTGAAATTTTTGAGACATGGCTCGACCCAAAATCGCAAGTTATCAAAGCTATGGTTGTTTTATAAGGTTTGGTCATTAGTAATAAACCAATTTTGGGGTCTAATGTCCATTCTATGGTCTTAGACCCCAAAACTTTATAATAGGCATTGATTTTTAGCCAAAAATCAATTTCATCAATAAAAACAAAACCGAGGGGCAGAATAAACAACCCAATCCAGTATAAAAAGTAGCTGTAAGAGCCCCGTAAGGTACTAACTTGGGATCTGTTGCTGCTAAACCCGCCGTAACACCGCTGGTTGTACCCATTAATCCTCCAAAAACCATTGCTGTGTGTGGGCTGTTGAGACCAATATATTTTGCAATAAACGGTGTGCCAATAGTTACTGCAATGGCCTTTACTACACCTGCGGCAATACTCAGGGCAATTACATCAGAATTTGCACCAATGGCAGCTCCTGTAACAGGCCCAACGATATACGTGCAAGCACCTGCACCAATGGTACTTAGGCTAATAGCATCAGTATATCCTCCAAAAAGCCCAACAATTACCCCAGAAATAAATGAAAGCACGATTCCTAAGAAAAGCGATAAAGCTCCAACCCAGCCTGTTCGTTTCATGATGACAAAACTTGCTCCCATAGCCGTAGAGACAATGGCAAAATCACGGAGCATTGAGCCTCCCATCATACCAAAACCTGAAAATATTTTTATATCAGCCAAACCTTTTTCGCCTTTAGTGTAAATGCCACCAACATAGGCCAAAACCAAACCAATGAGAATGGCTATTGCAGAAGCGGGAATTTTTTTTCTGGTAAGTTTATCAGAAAATACGCCAGAGATGTAAGTAATTATACCAACCGACAAGAAGGCAATTATCAAACCGTTTTTTTCAAAGAATTTTACAATGATTTCCATATTAGTCGAGTTGGGTATTTTTTGAAAGTTTAGCTAATAATGGAATCATAATAGCACAAATAATTATGGGAATAAGGCCTGCTAAGACTGCAATAAAGCCACTTGAAACAGCAACTCGCACATTTTGTGTGGCAGACATTGCCACTACAATTGGAATATACATTTGATTCCAGAACATAATGCCGTTTTCTGTTTGTCGGTCGAGATAACCTTTTTTATTGAACCAGTCGCTTAGTATAATTAATAATAGCATAGCAAAACCTACGCCACCAACATTGGCATCAACGCCAAGTAATTTTCCAAGAAATTCGCCAAATAGCTGGCCAATTACATAACAAAAGGCTAAAATAGCCACTCCGTAGATTATCATTGTTTAGGTAAGTTAGTTTTATTTGTAAGTTGTTGTTTCACACGTAGAAAATTCAATTCTATTGCTCTGTGAAACACTTTGTTCTCAGTGCCCCCGTGGTAAACATTACTAAATTAGATGAACATTTTTTTCAAATCATTCTTTGTCACTTTGCCCATGGCATTTCTTGGAAGTTCTTCTACAATCTTATATTGACGAGGTGTTTTGTAGGCTGGCATTTTTTCTCTCATCCAAGCATTTAATGCCTTTAAATCTAAATTAGGGTCATTGACAATAATAGCTGCAGCCACTAATTCGCCCCATTCATCATTGGGCACCCCAACCACACTACAATCATTGATAGCTGGGTGCGTACGTAAGATTTCTTCAATTTCTAAAGCTGAAATTTTATACCCACCCGACTTAATAATATCAATAGAGTCACGTCCTAAAATTCGATAATAACCTTTTTCAACAACTGCAACATCTCCAGTTTTAAACCAACCATCAGCCGTGAAAGTCTTTTGAGTAGCTTCGGGTTTATTCCAATATTCCAAGAAAACATTTTTGCCTTTTATCTGAATTTCTCCAGGTTGTCCACGTTTCACCACTTGGTTATTTTCATCTACGAGTCTGGCTTTTACTCCTGATAATGGTTTACCAATGTATCCAGCCTTCCTTTCTCCATCGTACGGGTTACTGATACCCATGCCAATTTCGGTCATTCCGTAGCGTTCGAGCAATGTATGCGTACTGATATTTTTCCATTTTTCCATAACTGATACTGGCAAGGCTGCTGAACCCGAAACCATCAAGCGGAATTTGGCAAGCGTATCAGAAATTTGTTTTTGTTGGTCGATAGGTAAGCTTTCCCAATGAGCAATTAATTTGAAGTAAATCGTTGGTACTGCCATGAATAGATTGATTTTACCTTGCTGAAATGCACCAAAAACGCCTTCTGCTGAAAATGATGGCAAAAACTCAACGGTTGCTCCCGACCACAAAGCACAAGAAATAACATTGATGATTCCGTGTACATGGTGTAATGGAAGTACACATAAAACATGGTCTTGGGCTGACCACTTCCAAGATTTCACCAAGGTAGAAATTTGAGCCTCAATGTTGGCATGTGTGGTCACAACGCCTTTGGGTAAATTAGTAGTACCACTCGTATAGAGTATCATCGCTTTACGAGTAGATTGAATATTAGGTAATTTTTTTGACGGAATAGAAAGTTTGTCAACTTCAGGCAAAATTATATATCTGAATCCTTTTTCAGCAGCTAAAGGTTTTAGAATTTCGGCGTATTCGGCACCTGCAATTACAATTTCAGCCCCTGTATCTTCGATCACATATTGTAATGAAGGCAATGGATAACTAATGCACAAAGGCACGGCAATTCCCCCTGCACGCCAAATTCCCCATTGAATGCTTACATAATCGAAACCCGGAGAAACCATAAACGCGACACGCGTTTCGTTTAGATCTGAACTTTTTTCAAGTAAAAGTGAGGCAAATTTTTCGGAGGAATCTAATAAATTCTGATAAGTATATGATTGGTTATCAGAAATGATAGCTTGATTGCCAGGTTGCAGATTGGCATTTTTTACTAATTTGAGCATAGGGTAATAGGTAATACTTAAAATTAATTGATTTGGATGTGAAAAATCTTCTAAAAATATAGATTTTTTTCGAGAAAAATATCAAATTATTATTGATAAACAGAGGTGTAAATGGCTATTATTATGAAGTGAATTTCTAATTTTTCAATGCTTGAGCCATAATGCCTTCTTTTAAAGCATAGCTTGAAACCCTAATTCTTTGAATTTCGTGCAATTGAATAATGAATCGAATTAAGCACATGGCAACCACAATCATATCAACTCTAAGCTCAATCATTCCCGGAATTTGCATTCTTTCTTCGTGATTTTTAAAAATCAATTCATCATAAGCCCAATAAAATGCTGGAATTTGATATTCAAATGCTACTTCATGTGCTTCAGGTAGTTGGCCTTTTTCTTTCATGTATTGCATATCAATGAGCGTATCGAATGAACCAGAAGAGCCAATTAAAACTTTAGGAGCATACTGATGACAAGCATTAGCTAAGGGTAGGAGGGCTTCTCTAAAATAATCATCCATCATTTGTATCGAACGCATTGAAATTGGGTCAGATTTCATGAATTTATCCATTAATCTTTGCCCACCAATTTCAAAACTTTGTTTCCAAAAAATCTTTTCATCATTACAGATAATAAACTCCACACTACCTCCGCCAATATCCATAATCATGGAAGTTTCAGGAATACTCATGGCTTGTTTCACGCCCAGACAAATGAGTTCGGCTTCTTCTTCGCCCGAAATAACTCTAATTTTAATACCTGTTTCTTGCTCAACTCGCTCAATAAATTCAGCTTTATTTCCTGCATTTCTGATAGCACTTGTACCAGTAGCATATATTTTTTCAATAGCTATTTCATGCTTGTCAATTTCTTCTTTGAAGCCCCTGAGAACCGTCAATGCTCTCTGAATACCTTCTTCTGAAATGACGCCTTGACTAATGCCACCTTTGCCGATTTTGGCAGGTATTGAGGTTTGAAAAATCTTTTTTGAGCCTTCAACAATTAATAAATGAAAAGTATTAGTGCCTAAATCAATGATGGCTGTACGCATATTTTTGGTTTTAAATTTTATGCAAATTCTGATAAAGTATCGAAAACTACTACAAACCCAAACGTATTTTTCAAAAACAGTGTGTTTTCTTTATATATGTTTGGTTTTACCGAAAATAATTATGAACTTTGCAGCCCTAAACGAAAGGAGGTGTATAAATCATGTTAGTAATCAACGTAAAAGAAAACGAATCTATTGATAAAGCTTTGAAGCGTTTTAAGAAGAAATTCGAAAAAACAGGTGTATTGCGTCAATTGCGTAAGCGTCAAGCATTCGAAAAACCATCAGTAGCTCGTCGTAACGAAGTTATTCACGCTAAATACGTGACTCAATTAAGAAGCAACGAAGAAATGTAATATTTTTTGAGCAATGTAAATTGTTTCAGGCAAGTATTGCAATCTATTATATTTTTTAACCATATTAGTAGAAAAATCGTTACTGGAAAAGTTTATTGGTTATTTAAGTAGAATAAATCTTTATTATTATTTAGTAATGGTTTCTACTAAAAACTTTAAATTTTTTATCCAGCAGCTAATTTCCTACTGATATGGTTTCTTATTTTCTACAACATATCAAATTCGAAAAACGCCTCAGCCATCATACCGTTACGGCTTATGAGGGCGATATGAAGCAATTTTCAGCCTACCTAAAATTTCAGTACGACCTCAAAGACCCCGAAAAGGCAGATTTTCAGATGATTCGCTCATGGATTGCAAGCATGGCGGAAGAAAAGATGGAAAATCGGAGTATCAATCGAAAAATAGCTACTTTGCGTACTTTTTATAACTTCTTGCTTCGCCATAAGATTATTGTAACCGACCCTATGGTGAAAATTAAAGCATTGAAAACCGATAAAAGCTTACCGAAATACGTAGAAGAAAAACCTATGGAAAACCTCTTGGACGAGGTAGAGTTTTCGAATGATTTTGCTGGAATGAGGGATAAATTGGTGCTAGAATTACTCTATGGTACAGGAATGCGTTTATCGGAATTAATTGGTTTGAAATTAAGCGATTTGAATCTCTATAATAATACACTAACAGTTTTAGGAAAGAGAAATAAGCATCGAGTAATTCCAATCAATCGAAACTTAGTGGGGGCGATTAGAGATTATTTAGCTCAAAGAAATGACCTCATTGATGATAATTCAGATGATTATTTGATTTTGACCGATACTGGCACGCAAGCGTATCCAGTATTTATTCAACGATTGGTTAAAAGATATTTGTCTTTAGTAACTTCACTCGAACAACGTAGTCCACACGTATTACGGCATTCATTTGCAACGCATTTGCTCAATAGAGGAGCTGATTTGAATGCCATCAAAGATTTGCTCGGACATACAAGTTTAGCAGCTACGCAGGTTTACACGCACAATTCGATTGATAAACTCAAGAAAATATTTCAGCAGGCTCATCCGAAGGCATAGAAATGAAACATGAACTATTTCAAAGACTATTGGTTTAGGTAATTTTGCTTCTTCTAATTGAAGAAAATTTTTGATTTAAGAAATTTGACTTTAGTTTAATTATATTTTTTGGCTAAAGTCAAATTTGTTTTATTCAAGATTCCGCCAGTTTTAACTGACGGCAATGATAGCAATTACCACTATTTAGCTAATTAAATTCCAGCTTAAAGCTGTTCCTGCGGCAATGTCTTGTGTGGCTTTTTTACCCAAAATCTCTTCATAATACCTTGTATGTAAGCCATTTGAAGGGCGAATCGAACGAATATTTTTATCGCTGAAAACATCGCCTGCTTTCATTGGCTCTACTACATATAAAGAACGCTTATATTGCAGACTTTTTTGCTCTTTTTCCGAAAGAATATAATTGACTTTTCCCATAGCCAAGAATGCCCTTTCAGATTCTATAACTAGGTTTTTAAGTTCTTCTGGTTCCAATGAAAAAGCTGAATCTACCCCGCCATCAGCACGGCGAAGGGTAAAATGTTTTTCTATTACTCTAGCACCCAAAGCAACCGCAGCAACCGATGCTCCGATACCCATTGTATGGTCGGAGAGCCCAATTTGGCAATCGAAAAGCTCTTTCATGTGAGGAATGGTAAGCAAATTTGTGCTTTCGGGTGTAGCAGGGTAGGTGCTCGTACATTTCAAAAGTACCAAATCTTTACAACCATTTTTGCGTAAAACACCAACCGATTCTTGTATATCTGCGATACTCGCTACACCCGTACTCATAATTACTGGTTTGCCAGTTTGGGCTACTTTTTTTAGTAAAATATGGTCGGTATTTTCAAATGAAGCGATTTTATAGCAAGGCACATCCAATGATTCTAGAAAATCAACGGCAGTAGTATCAAATGGACTACTAAACGCTAACATTCCATGAGCTTTTGCACGTTCGAAAATCGGTTGATGCCATTCCCAAGGCGTATAAGCCATTTGGTAAAGTTTATGTAAGTTTTGGTTGGCCCAAAGTGAATTTTGGTCTTTTATCACAAACTCATCGGAAGTACCATTGAATGTAATGGTATCAGCGGTATAAGTTTGTAATTTAAGTGCATGAGCACCAGCTTCGGCAGCAGCATCGACAATTTCGAAGGCACGTTCTAATGACTGATTATGGTTGCCCGACATTTCAGCAATGATAAAAGGCTTATGCTCTGGGCTTATGATTGTATCTGCTATTTTAAACATGAGTTTTTATTAAAAGATAGCTGGGTTCGTTATTAATGTTTAACTCTTTATTTATCTCGAAACCTGCTTTTTTAAATGAATTAACCGAGGCTAAATTATGCTTTTTGATGTATGCATGAATATTTTTTTCGGCAAAATCTTGAAAGAATTGTTGACAAGCATTTTGCAACATTGGTACAGCTAAACCCAAGCCTCTGAAATTGGCGTCTATCGAAATTCCGATGATATTCTCATCAGTTTTTTTCTCAATTCTTACCTGCCCAACAGGAATATTTTCCTCATTTTCAAATACTAATAAAAGGGCGTTTGTATCCTCAACTTTCTTCGAAAACCAATTCGTATGTTCTTGATAATCAATTTCTTGGGTATTAAATGAATTGCTTCTTGTAGCAGAATCATTCGCCCAATTATAATATAAATCAAGGTCGGTAATATTAGCCTTTCGTTGATGAATATGCATAGGTAGTATGAATCAAAACATCGATAAATTTGCCCTCAAACAAGCAATGTTCTTTCAGACGAGCTTCTTCCGAGAAACCATTTTTCAGTAACATTGTATATAAATGAGGTCTTAAATCGAAAGCATAAGTGAAAATCTTATGAAAACCAATGTCATTGAATGCTACTTGCTTAATTAAGTTTAAGTAAGCACTCCAATGATACTCAAAAAAGTCTTTTTCAAGAGCGGTATCCATAATAAATGAGATTTCGGCGTTTAGGTCAATCCAATTAATATGTACTAAACCACCATAACCGATACACTCACCATTTTTTAAGAACGAAAAAAGTATCTGATTTGGTTTCGCTTGCTCGAAAAGTTTCGCAACCACATTTTCAAAGTAATTCTTTTGGTCGGTTTCTGTGAGTGGTTTGGCTTGTCGAAGGTGATAAATCTGTTCGTTTCGCCACTTCATGATTGGATATTTATCTTCATCACGAAGCGGAATCAATGAAAATTCCTGAAAGGTAAATTCTTGATTTTTTAAACATTGATAGTGTCTTTGCATGATTATATGGCTTGCAAGCTACTGATACTTTAAGCGGTATTTAAACTCAGCCACCTGCCAATCTTCTTCGTTATCAATATCATGGGCATCCATTTCTGAAATGATAATTCCACTGGTTTTTTCGCCCAAAATACTTTTATTTTTGAGTAATTGCTCAATTTTAAAGAAATAAAACTGACCTGCATCATGGTAAAGTGGTGTGAGGTCTTGTGAGCGGACTTGGGCATTTTCTGGATTTTGCCAAAGCAATTTTCCATTTTCAAAAACTACACTTCTTTGTGGAGGAAATGAAAACCTTTGCACAGGATAGAGCGAATCTAAACCTTCATTTTGTAGCTTTTGGTAGCTTTGTTGTAGCATCGAAGCCGAAACAAAAGGAGCAGTAGGATAAATACAACAACCAGTTTCAAAGTTTTGGCCAAGATTTCGGTAGGCTTCTATCACTTCAACTAATACATCAACCGTTGTAGCAAAATCATTAGCGTTTTTTGTACTTCTAGTGAATGGCACTTTTGCTCCATATTTTTGAGCTATTTCGGCAATTTCTTCATCGTCAGTCGAAACCATTACTTCTTCAAAAACCTTGCTTTCAATAGCTGCTTCGATTGAGTAAGCAATAATGGGTTTCCCCAGAAAATCTTTGATATTTTTTCTAGGAATTCGTTTACTTCCGCCACGAGCTGGAATAATACAAAGTGCCCCAAGACCTGATGAAAGTGTTGAGTTATTGTTTATGTCCATAATATTTTGCGGAATATCCATTTTCAATGAGCTCAATTCTGATTCAGATTATGATATCTTTTCTAACAAACACATACAATCAGCATTACCAGATTCTGCCTGACTTACGTATGGATAAATTTCTTTTTTCACCAATCTTAAGTTAGAGAAACGGTCAAGAAATAGCTGAGCATAATCGGCTTTCCAAAGATAATCGGTATTTCCTCGGTAATTAATTGCAGTAGTTTCAGGAGCATAATACTCCCAGCAAGAAATGTAGCGTTTTGAACAACGCACCATTTCATCCATGATTTTTGGTAAGTTATCGGGTGAGATGTGAATCAATACCCCATTCGTACAAACCAAATCAAAATAATTGTCTTTGTAGGGAATATCAAAGCCCGAACCTTGAATAATATTGATATTTTGTGTGTATTCTTTCGCTTTTTCTACGGCGTAATGTTGTAGCTCGATGCCGTAAATATTCTTAAATCCTGAGCGTTGGAAACCTATTAATTGCATACCCGTATTACAACCGACTTCCAAGATTTTGGCATCTTTTTCTAAATCTCCATAAAACTTCTCGTTCATCTCGATTTTAGTGATACCCCAATTATCAAGATAAAACTTATCCCAATCCTCTGGTTTTCTCGAATTTCTATCGGTGTAATTTTTTCCAAACTCACCACTCCAAAATTGTTCTTGTTTTGTTTGCATCCTTTATATAAACAGGTCTTTTATGCGTTGATATTTTCTAATTCGGTCTTTTGGCGTAAATGGTGGCGGTAATGCATTTCGTGTAAAAAATACCACTCTTGTGCATTTAGCCAGCCCATGGCTACCTGTAAAGCTTTATACTCCCCCTCGTCTTTGCTAACAGTTTCAATTAATGCTTTAGAATCAGATAGAATTTTTTCTAAAATGGGTTTATAATCTGCTTTAGGTTTAGCAATAGGCTCTGGTCCACGAATAGGTTCGGGGATTTTCAATTTCACGGGTGGAAAACCACCATATTTGAATAATTTTTCGCCGAACTGATTTTTTTCACCTCCTTCTTGTCCCTTACGTTTTTCTAAACAACGAATACAATTAGCTAAAAAGAAAAACTGAGAAGAAGCGGTAAGGTGTTCATACATTTGTCCGAGCGACCAAGTATCTTCATCTTTTTTGAAGAAAAATTGTTCATCAGAATATTGCTCTAAGCTATCAATGTATTGCTGTATGATAGTTTCGAGGTTTGAATATACTTCGGTCGGAGACATAAATGTTAAAATTCTATTGTTAAACTTCTAATATTCACAAAGAAAAACCTCCATGCTGAGCACCTATATATGCCTTAACATGGAGGTTGAATAGGGTTATTTATACATTTTTTCGTAATACTTTGTATAATCTCCGCTCGTAACATTGGCTAACCATTGTTTATTAGCTAAATACCAATCAACGGTTTGTGTGAGCCCTTCTTCGAACTGTAAAGATGGTTCCCAACCAAGTTCTTTCATTAATTTAGTGGCATCAATGGCATAACGTAAGTCATGACCCGCACGGTCTGTTACATAAGTAATCAACTGAGCCGATGTACCTGCTGGACGACCTAATTTTTCGTCCATGATTTTACATAATAAATGCACTAAGTCAATATTTTTCCATTCGTTGAAACCACCAATATTATAAGTTTCACCATTGCCACCATTGTGATAAATCACGTCAATAGCACGTGCGTGGTCTTTTACAAAAAGCCAGTCACGTACGTTTTCACCTTTTCCATAAACAGGAAGTGGACGATTATGGATAATGTTATTAATCATCAAAGGAATCAATTTCTCAGGAAAGTGATTTGGTCCATAATTGTTTGAGCAGTTTGAGATAACTACTGGTAATTTATAGGTATTGTGGTAAGCTCTTACGAAGTGGTCAGAAGAAGCCTTCGAAGCCGAGTATGGCGAACGAGGGTCATAACTCGTTGTTTCTAAGAAAAACTCTTCTGGATTATGTAACTCACCATAAACCTCATCGGTTGAAACATGGTAGAAACGCTTGCCAGTATAATCATTTTTCCACGCATTTTTGGCTGCATTCAATAAGTTTACTGTCCCGATTACATTAGTCATTACAAACTCCATTGGATTTGTAATAGACCTATCTACGTGCGATTCGGCTGCTAAGTGAATAACACCAGTAAAATTATATTTCTCAAAAAGATTATTGATATAAGTGGCATCGGTTATATCGCCATGTTCGAAAGTATAATTTGGCGATTTCTCAATGTCAGTAAGGTTTTCTAGATTACCTGCGTAGGTAAGTTTATCTAAATTAACTATTTGGTAGTTAGGATATTTCGTAACAAAAAGTCTGACTACGTGAGAGCCGATAAACCCCGCACCACCAGTGATTAGAATTGTTTGAGTCGATTCCATAATATAAATTATAGGTAAATTATTTCTTCATTAATTTCTTTTCCCAACGCCAAGCATCTTTAAGGCTTTCAGCGAGTGTTTTTTCGACTTTCCAACCCATGAGTTTTTCGGCTTTTTCTACGTTTCCGTAAATTTTTTCTACATCACCTGGGCGACGTGGACCGATTTCATAATTGAGTTTGAGTTTATTAACTTTTTCGAAAGTTTTAATAATTTCAAGCACAGAGTTTCCACTTCCTGTACCTACATTAAATACTTCATAATAAGTATCAGCTTGTTTAGATAATAATTCAAGTGCCGATACGTGTGCTTTGGCTAAATCAACTACGTGAATAAAATCACGAATATTAGTGCCATCTGGTGTATCATAATCGCTACCAAAGACAGTTAATTTTTGTCGAATACCAGCAGCCGTCTGCGTGATAAATGGTACTAAATTACTTGGTACGCCCCTCGGGAGTTCGCCAATATGTGCTGATGGATGAGCTCCAATTGGATTGAAATAGCGAAGTGAGATAATTTTAAGCGGATTTCTTGCGGTGATTGTGTCACGCAAGATGTCTTCGCACATAGTTTTAGTATTGCCATAAGGTGATGCAGCTGGTTTGCGAGGTGTATCTTCAGTAACAGGGATATGGTCTGGTTGTCCATAAACTGTACACGAAGAAGAAAAAACTAAATTCTTAATACCCAAATTTAGCATTACTTTCAAAACATTGAGCGTAGAACCTATGTTATTTTCATAGTATTTTAAAGGTTTTTCAACCGACTCCCCGACGGCTTTATAAGCGGCAAAGTGAATGATTCCTTCGATATTTTCTTTTCTGCAAATTTGCTCTAAAGCTTTTACGTCGTTGCAGTCTTTTTCATAGCATTTGACAGGCTTTTTGATAATTTTACGGATACCTTTTAGTACCGATTTTTCAGAGTTATTGAAGTTATCAATTATGATGGGTTCGTGACCAGCATTGATTAATTCGACAACTGTGTGCGAACCAATAAACCCAGCACCACCTGTTACTAAAATTTTCATAAAAAAATGTTTGTTATTTTTACAAAAGTATGAATTTAGAGGCGAAATAGAAAAGTAAAGATTCTAAAGCCTAAAAGATAAATTTTCATAAAACTTATCTAATGTACTAAAAATCGCTTAAAGTGTCTGATAATGAATTATTTATCGGTGTTTTAAACGTTTTATGAGGGAAATAAGTGTTGATAATCTGAAAAGTGTAATAAGATGAATGAATCAGAAATAAAAGCATTAGTAACTCTTCTTGACGATGATGACCATGAAGTAGTACAACATGTAGAAAATCGTTTAAAAGGTTTAGGCGGAGCTATCATCCCACTGTTAGAAGACCATTGGCAAGGAAGTGGTTTTAACCCTAATTTACAAAAAAAATTAGAGGATTTGATTCATGGATTACAATATAACTCTGTCATTGAGCGATTGGTTAAATGGAAAAACGATGGCTATGAAGACTTATTAGAAGGCATGTGGATTATTGCTACTTATCAGTATCCAGATTTGAGTATTGATAAATTACGGCATCATATAAACGATATGTATTTTGATACTTGGCTAGAATTACGTGATGATATGCATCCACATGACCAAATTCGAATCCTAAATCAGATTTTCTTTGATAAGTATAAATATTTGCCAAATACCAAAAATTTTCATTCGGTAGCAAATTCTATGCTTAATCAAGTTTTTGATTTGAAAAAAGGGAATCCGATTTCTTTATGTGTTATTTATATGCTCGTGGCCAAAAGATTAGGCTTGCCGGTGAGTGGGGTTAATTTACCTAGTTTATTTGTATTGACATATAAAACTCCACAAACACAGTTCTATATCAATATTTTTAATAGAGGGTTGATATTTTCGAAAGTTGATATTACAAATTATATTAAACAAATGCAGTTACAGCCTCAAGATTCGTTCTTCCAACCTTGTACTAATCTTGATATTATATTAAGAGTTTTGCGTAATCTGATTGTTTCTTTCGAGAAAATTTCGGACTTAGAAAGAGTGAAAGAAGTAGAGAAGATTTTAAAAGCGATTTCATAAATTAGTGGATAGAGATTGTCTCAAATAAATCTTGACAATCTCTATCCAGCTACTACGAGTATATAACCGTCAATGCGTTCGATATAGATATCGTAATTTTTATCAATCTCATTGATTAACAATCGGCCTTGTATGCAAGAAACCCCTTTTTCAAACGGGGAAACGTGTAAATTTTCGTTGAAAATTACTTTTCTTTTTCCATATAGTTTGTAAAGTGCTTCTTTGGCTGACCAATAAATACATAGATTTTCGAAATCATTTTCAGTAGAGGCTAGTTCTGCTTCTGACATGAATTTATGTTTGATTCTACTTAGTTTTTCAGTGGGCTTTTCCATGTCTATCCCCAATGACCTACTTGGGTGCATAACTGCCGCCACATAGTTTGAGGTATGGGTAAGCGACATTTGCCAGTCAGTGCCTGCCAAGTAAGGCTTTCCATGTTCATCTTTTTTAATTCCTAAGTAATTAATACCCAAAGAGTTAGCTAAATACTTGATTACAAGTCTGCTACAAAAGAATTCAATTTGCTTCTGCGGATGACTTATTGAAGCTAATTCGGCATCAGTTAGTATTTCAGATGGAAGCATTGCTTGAAGTTCATCATGCTGCTCGGTAATTTGCCAAATAGCTAACGAAATACCGTTTTCATATTTTTTTTCTAAAATAACTGGCATAGAATTTAAATTTCATTGCTGCAAAAGTAGAGAATTATTTACAATTGATTCAAAAATGGGCTTTTATGAAGAGAATTACTGTAATTGAAAAGTATTAGCTTAATCTTCAGGAATAAAAGATGTACTTTTGATTAAAAGACAAAACAATGACAATCCTAAAAAAGACTCTTTTGTGTTTAATTATTGGGCTAAGTTTTAGCGATTTACTTGCACAAAACACACCAAAATTTAAAGTAATTGCTTTTTATACAGCCAAAAACGACCAAGCACATATTAGTTTTGTGCATGAGGCAAATAGGTGGTTTCCTGAAATGGCTAAGAAATACCATTTTTCCTATGATTCTACTAATGATTGGTCGAATCTGAATGAGGCTTTTTTGTCGAAATTTCAAATTGTACTTTTCTTAGATACACGCCCAGAAGACCCCGCACAGCGTAAGGCTTTTCAGCAATATATTGAGCGTGGTGGAGGCTGGATTGGTTTTCATTTTGCAGCTTTTGCTTTGAATAATTCAAAGTTTAATCAAGATTGGGATTGGTATCATAATCACTTTTTAGGTTCGGGACAATATAAAAGCAATACTTGGCGACCAACTTCGGCATTTTTAAAAGTAGAAGATAAAAAGCACCCAGTCACCAAAAAATTACCCGAAATATTTCAATCATCGCCTAATGAATGGTATAGATGGGAGAAAGATTTACGACAAAATAAAGATATTGAAGTCTTACTTTCAATCGACCCTTTGAGTTTTCCGCTCGGAACTGGCCCCAAGCAACATGAAATTTGGCATAGCGGAGATTACCCTGTCGTTTGGACTAATAAGAAATATCGAATGCTTTATGTAAATATGGGGCACAATGATATTGATTATGACAATAAAACCAATAAAGAACTTTCTTTTCAGTTTGCCAATGAAACTCAAAATAAATTGATTATCAATACTTTACTATGGCTTGGAAAACAAAAATGATTGATTAATTTTGAATTTTCTGTATCCAACCTTCATAGCCTTTTTTGACTAAATGATTGCCTAAATCTGGTAAAATTTCTTCGGTTTTTGCTTGATTTAGCATTTTCAGTTGGCTGATACTTTCGTAAATACCACTTTTTAAACCTGCTAAATAAGCTGCTCCCAAAGCAGAAACATCAGGATTTTGTTGTTTTTTGAGAGGTAAACCTAATAAATCGACTAAAAACCTGATAACGAATTGATTACGAGTTAGTCCGCCATTGACTGAAATGGATTTTAGCTTCGAATCCATGTCGTTTTGCATGGCATTTATTACATCCTTTATTTGATAGGGAATGCTTTCTAAAGCTGCTCGAACAATATGATTTTTGCTTGTACCAAAGGTCATCCCCTCAATGGAAGCACGGCGATTCATTTGCCAATGAGGAGCACCTAAACCACTAAAAGCAGGAATGAGATAAACGCCAGCATTATCACTGACCGAAAGTGCCATTGCTTCGGTTTCGGCTACTTCTTTGAAGAATCCTAATTCATTTTTCACCCATTCTATGGTAGAGCCACATGCTACAATTGCTCCTTCAAATGCAAAATCAATCCTATTTTCTGTGCTCCAACAAATGGTCGTCAACATGCCATTATTTGATAAAACTGGTTTATCTCCAATATTCATCATGATTGAGCTACCCGTTCCCATCGTAACTTTCGCTGTTCCTTGCTCGAAGCACCCTTCACCAAAAGTAGCAGCGTGAGAATCACCGATCATTGCTTGAATTGGGATTTTGGATTTCGGAAAGTGGATTGAATCTAGGTTGGATAAATCCAAAACCCAAAATCCAAAATCCGAACTCGAAGCACATACTTCTGGTAAATTAAGTTTTTCCAATCCCCAAAGTTGGAGAATTTCTTTATCCCAAGTAAGGGTGTGAATATTGAAAAGAAGTGTTCGGTGAGCGTTGGTAAAATCAGTTTTGAAAGATTGACCGTTAGTCATTTTCCACAAAAGCCAGCAATCGACTGTACCGAAAAATACTTCACCATTATCTAATTTCATCTTTAAATCTGCATCGTTTTCGAGCAGCCAAAGCAGTTTTGTAGCTGAAAAATAAGGATCAATTATTAAGCCTGTTCTTTCTTTAATGAATGGTTCTTGGTTTTTACCTTTTAGTTTTTGGCAAATTTCTATCGAACGTTTACAAGCCCATACCACTGCTGGTGTAAGTGGTTTACCTGCTTTATCCCAAAGAATAAATGTTTCTCGTTGATTACTGATTCCAACAGAAATAATATTTTCAATTGAAAATCCTTTTGACAGAAAATCTTGAATACAAAGAAAAATCGACTCCAATACATTTTGATAAATGCCTTCGGGGGCTTGCTCCACAAAGCCATTGTCAAAATAATTAGTCTGTAAATCGGCATGACCTTTGGCTACTGCATTTCCACTTTCATCAAAAATGATTGTTTTGGTGCTACTTGTGCCTTGGTCTATGGAGAGGATGTATTTTTTCATAAATGCAATATTAACGTAGGCAAGGGTTTAAACCTTGCCTACGTTTTGAGCGTTACTTCTTACTCTTTTTATCAATAATTACTGCTAAGAGAATCACTAAACCTTTTACTACTTGTTGCCAAAAAGGTGAGACATTTAGCAAAACCAAACCATTATTCAAAACTCCAATGATTGCAGCTCCGATGACAGTTCCAGTTACAGAACCAACTCCACCAGAGAGTGATGTCCCACCAATGACTACTGCCGCTATTGAATCTAATTCATAGCTTGCCCCTGCGTTTGGTTGAGCAGAATTTAGTCTGGAAGTAACCAAAATTCCACCTACTGCGGCCATCATTCCTGCAATTCCATAAACTGCTATTTTGACATTATTAATATTGATTCCTGATAAAAAAGCTGCTTTTTCATTTCCTCCAATGGCGTAAATGTAGCGTCCGAAGGTTGTTTTTTTACTGATGAAAACAACAATCAGAACGACAATGAGTGAAATCCAAACGGGAACGGGAATTCTTAAAAACCAACCTGAACCGATGTACTCAAAACTTGCTCCGAGATTTGAAATCGGCATACCTTGTGTGTAGAGCATGGTTGCTCCACGAGCAATTGTGAGCATGGCAAGGGTAGTTACAAAAGGCGGCAATGCAAATTTGGTAATGACCCAACCATTTAATAATCCTAATGTCAACCCAATAATTAAGGCAGCTAAAACCCCACCTAAAGTAGTGAAACCTACGAATAAATCGAGTGAAGGAATGGCAATGCCATTTTTGAGTAAACCCGCACAAACTCCCGAGGTAAATGCTAATACAGAGCCAACCGAGAGGTCTATGCCTGCCATAAGAACTACCAAAGTCATACCGGTAGAAATACAAATATTCACTGAGATTTGTCGAAGAACATTCCACAAGTTATTGGTAGTGAGGAATTTATCTGATAAAAGACTAATCACTAAGCACAATATGAAAAGTGCAATGAGTGATTGTGATTTTTTGAGTAATTCTTTGTTCATCCTATAATTGACGATTTTGGATTTCAGATTTATGATTTCGGATTAAGCAATTTTTCAACCCACAATCGTAAATCCTAAATCAAATTGCAGCTTTCAATAATTTATCTTCGTTGGCTTCTTCTGGCGAAAATTCTGCTTTAATTTGTCCATCTGCCATGACTAATATTCTATCTGATAATGCCAAGATTTCAGGGATTTCTGATGAAACGATAATGATACTTTTGCCTTGTTCTGCCAATTTTTTAATCAGTTCGTAAATTTCATTTTTGGCGTTAATATCAATTCCCCGAGTAGGCTCATCGAGCATCAAGATTTTTGGGTTTGTTGCTAACCACTTGGCTAAAACCACTTTTTGTTGATTTCCTCCACTCAAATTTACACACAATTGCTGCTCAGATGGGGTTTTAATTCGAAGTGCATCAATGTATTTTTGAGCTAAATTGTTTTCTTCTTTTTCATTGAGCAATGTATTGGGTTTGAGGCTTGTAAGTCCGATATTATTGGCTATGTTCATCCCCAAAATTAAACCTTCAGTTTTGCGGTCTTCTGTAAGAAAAGCTAAGCCTTTATCAATGGCATCTTTGGGAGATTTTATTTTAATTGCTTGATTATCAATTAAAATACTTTCAGTCTCAGCATTGGGATTCAGTCCAAAAATAGCTTCTAGTAATTCAGTTCTACCAGCACCCATCAAACCAAAAATGCCGAGAATCTCGCCTTGATAGAGTGATAAGTGATGAACGAAAAGAGATGTTTTTTCTGATCTTAAGTTTTTAACTTCTAAAATTTTTCGTCTATTTTCACAGTTCTCAATTCTTAATTTTCGATTACTAATTAAAATCTCCCTTCCTACCATTAACCGAATCAATGCCTGTTCGGTGGTGTCTTGCATATTTCCTGCACCTACCGAATTTCCATCTCGCATCACGCTGTAAGTTTCGGCGATGCGAAACAACTCATCCATTTTATGTGAGATATAAACAATGGTCTTTCCTTCGGCCTTTAGTTCGGCAATGATTCGATGAAGATTATCAATTTCTTTATCGCTCAAAGCTGAAGTTGGTTCGTCCATTAAAATTACTTGGGCATCAGAAAGTAAGACTTTGGCTATTTCTACCAACTGCTGTTCGCCTACTTTTAGGTTTGCGACTAAAGTTTTGGGAGAATGTTTAAGTTGCAGTTTGTCAAGTAAAATCGTGGCTTTTTGCTCCATTTGCTGACTATCCAATAAGCCCCATTGATTGACGATTTCTTGCCCCAAAAAAAGGTTATCTACAATGCTCAGTTGTGGAATTAGGTTTAATTCTTGGTGAATGATTCCAATACCTGCTTGTTGAGCATCTTTAATATTTTTGAATTTAAGCGTTTGACCATTTTGCTTGATTTCACCTTCATAATCTGTATAAACGCCCGTAAGAATCTTCAAAAGTGTTGATTTTCCTGCCCCGTTTTCACCCAAAATTGCATTGACTTTCGATGGGTAAAAAGTAAGATTTACCTCATTGAGAGCTTTTACACCAGGAAAGGATTTCGATATGTTTAATAATTCTATCATTTACTAATTTTAGAGATTTTGATAGGTAAAATGACGAAATCCAAAGATTCTTTTTTGCTCAATTTTACCGCTCCAATTACCGAAATATCTTCACCAGTTGTAAGATTTCTAAGTGTAGGAGGAATTGCTTTTTCTCGAATGATAGTATTTAATGCTTCAGAAACTTTATTAAAATCAACGTTTGTCTTAAAATCAGTAAGTTTTACTAAACCTGATGCATCTCTGATGGCATTGCCGAATATGTATTTTGTATCTATGGAAACAACGCCATTTTCAGGGCTGTTAATTTTTATTACTCCATCTAAAATACTTACGATTTTTCCCTTAGTTTCAACCATAAAGAAAGCCGAATTACCAATTCCTAAGCGATTCCCGTAAGTCTTAAATGCATTTTCCTTATTGTTTTGTATTTCTTTAGTAAGATTTTCAAGCGAAATAGCTTGGTTTTGAGTTAAGATTCCTTTGTAATAAAGAGAATCGGCGAAGGAATTAAAATCAAAAGTGTTCGTTTCTTGATTTTTCACATCGCTTAGTTTCTTGAAATAAACAGAGTTATAGGCTAAAAATACACCTAAAACGAGTATGATTCCTTTCTTTATCATTATCAATAATTTTTAGCATTTGAAACCGTTACCAACTCCACTTCAACGGGCACACGCTGCGGGAAATCTCGTTTCCCTTTGAAATACTCGTCGGCATAACGAGCAGCATATTCGGCCATTACTTTTGGATATTGCATACCTGTTGCAACGATTTTTTTCTCGGCAATTTTTTCTACAACATCAGACGCACCGTCAAACCCAAAAACTTTTACTTTATCTGCTTTTCCTGCCGATTGTAAGGCTTGAAAAGCTCCCATGGCCATGGCATCATTTCCACAGAAAACCGCATCAATGTTGGGGTTTGCTTGCATGATGGTTTCAAGAACTTCCATGGCTTTGTTTCTATCAAAATCACCACTTTGCTGTGCCACCATTTTCAGATTTGGAAATTTATCAACAACCGAATGAAAACCTCCCGACCTTGCCCATGTATTATTATCGCCCACCAGACCAATGATTTCAACATATTTCCCCTTTTCTTTGAGGGCTTTTACAAACTCAATTCCGATTTCAACACAGCCTGAATAATTATCTGATAAAATCTGACTGGTGGCGGCATCATCGGCATTCACTTCTCTATCCATGCAAAACACAGGAACGCCTGCCGCTTTTGCTTTTAGAATATTGGCTATTGAGCCATCGGCATCGGTTGGATTGAATAGAATGGCATCAAAACCTGAAGAAATCAAATTTTCGAAATTATCTGACTCAGTGGCTGGGTTGTTTTGAGAATCGAATATTTTGGCCTCATAACCCAGTTTTCTGGCATTTTCTGCTGCCGATTCAGCCAAAACCACAAACCAAGGATTATTGAGTGTAGAAATTACTACGGCTACTTTAGGTTTTTCTTGGTTGTTTTTTTGCGTGCATGAAGAAATCAAAAAAACAATAATGAATAGATATTTCATGGTTTAGTAATTTCGGGTATTATTCATTGATAATCAATGCCTTTTGTATTTGTATTTTGTATTGCTGAGACAAGGCGACCGTCGCACGGCATGTCTTGTCTCTACTATTTCTCAATTCATATTTTGAGAGCCATTTCAGCTAATCCATCCTTCGAAATACCATAGTGCTCAAAAATCTCAGTTTGCGAGCCAGAAACTGTATGTTCGTCGGGCAAACCAACGATTTTGAATTTATTTCGGAAACCATTTTGCATCAAAAACGAACCTACTGCTTCACCTAGTCCACCATAAATAGAGTGTTCTTCAACAGTAATAATTGGACTTCTATTTTGGGCTAAATTAGTTATCAATTCGGTATCCAAGGGCTTGATAGTGTGCATACTAACGACTGTTGCTTCGATGCCATTTTCTTTAGCTAATTTTTCGGCAGCCTCGAAAGCGGGTAAAACGGTTTCGCCCGTTGCAATGAAAGTCAGGTCTGAACCTTCTCTAACCACTCGGCCTTTACCAAAAGAGAATTTGTCCCTCGAGCCTTCGACTTCACTCAGGCTCCTATATTCTTGATTTGAGCTTAGTTTTGAAGGCATATTTTTTTTGCCAAACCTAATATAAACAGGCTTATTTAATGCAGTTGCTTCTCTTATGGCTTCCTCTGTCTCATAATTATCGGCTGGAGCAACGATTATAATATTATTGATGGCTCTAAGTACAGCAAAATCGTGCAAACTATGGTGTGTTGTTCCTAATGCTCCATAACTTACACCCGCTGAGATACCAATCAATTTCACAGAATTATCTGAATAGCATACATCGTTTTTGATTTGCTCTAATGCCCTGGCCGTGAGAAAACACGCAGGAGAAACCGCAAAAGCTTTCTTCTCCATTGCTGCTAATCCTGTGGCAACACCCACTAAATTTTGTTCAGCAATACCTACTTCAACAATTTGATTAGGAAATTTCTGACCAAATTGTACTAATTTGCCCGAACCTCTCGAATCGGAGGTTACTACATACAAGTCTTTATCGGTTTCGGCAATAGCTTGTAGGGTTTCTGAGAATATTTCTAAATTTGCTTTACTCATTCCATTTACGATTTACTATTTACAAGTGACGATTTTAGAAGTTTATTTGTATTCATATATCGAAAATCATGATTTGTAAGTTATTTTAATTCCTCCATTGCCAATGCCAATTGTTCTGTACTCGGTACGCCATGATGCCATTTAAGCACGTTTTCCATATAACTAACGCCTTTACCTTTTACTGTATGGGCTATGACAAATGATGGTTTTCCTACTTCAAAGGGCAGACCTTTTAGCGTACTTTCTAATTCTTCTAAATTATGGCCATCTACATGTCGAACTGCCCAACCAAATGCTTCTAGTTTTCTATCTAAAGGTTCTAGCCCCATTACTTCGGCATTAGGTGCCGTAATCTGCAATTTATTGTAGTCGAGAATCGCACATAGATTATCTAATTTGTAATGGGCGGCAAACATAAATGCTTCCCAGTTTGAGCCTTCTGCCATTTCGCCATCACCTAAAATAGTGAAAACCTTTACGGGTGAATTATCTTTTTTTGCAGCCAAGGCATTCCCACAACCAATCGAAAGTCCATGCCCTAAGCCGCCTGTATTTTGCTCTACACCTCTGATGTATTTTGTTGGATGCCCAATGTATGGTGAATTATATTTACAAATAGTCAATAAATCTTCTTCTGGGAAAAATCCTTTATCGGCTAAAACTACGTAGAGAGCTTCTACACAATGTCCTTTACTCTGAATAAATCTATCACGATTGTTTGATTCCCAATTTTCAGGAGAAACATTCATGATTCGATTGTATAATACATTTAGAATATCAATTATCGACAAATCTCCACCTGTATGCCCAGCTTTCGCATTGAAGATGTATTGGAGAATTTTTCTTCTGTATTCCTTTGACTTAAGTGATAAGTGATGAGTGATGAGTGATGAGTTTTGACTTGTTTCCATTATTATTTATCACTTTTTTAAGTTTTTCTTTCTTGTAAGTATCGAACTCCTAATCATTTTCATAATCTCATCAGAATCTTTGTATAAAGAGTTGTATTCCACAGAAGTTATATAATCTGTTTTATGCAAAATTTCTAACCAATATTGAGTTTCTCCAAGTTCTTTCTGGGCAATCCCCATTTTATGAATAAAATCCATTCCAGATTCTGCATTGGCTGCTTCCCTAATCATTGCACCTGGATTGCTTCCACACCTAAGTATTTGCTTACTCGTTACATATTCATTCTTTTGAGTCGTTAAATATTGATACAACCGAACTATTCAAATGGCAAAATCAGTTGATTTTAGTTTGAGTGGACTTTCCATAATTTTAATGTATTTGAAATTAACTAAATTGAAATGTGATGATAAGAGATGAGCGACTAGCTAATCATAGATAATTTTTATCTTCAAATACTCTTCACTCAACACTTATCGCTTTTCACCCAAAACTAAGCATGAGCATAAACCTCCCAACCCATATAATTTCCGAGTGCTTCTTCGAGAATTGAAGCTGTTTTTGAGGCGTTCATAACTACATGATGCTCAAAACCATTTCTGCAAACATATTTCATTAGTCCTTGTAAGTCAGGTATTTGTGCGACGGCACGATTCCCAAATGTATTCAGAGGGTCGTTAGTTAATTCGCCCTCGCCGATATACACTTTAATAATACCTTTAGGGTCGTCAGTACTGATGCGTCCGTAAGTTAAAGGCATGGCAGGTGTGCGTCCGTCTAAGGCTCCATAAGTATTTTCAACGCCTACAGATGTACCAAGAATCGGAGCATTTGAAATTTGAATATCTGGTAAGAATGATTTTGCCCAGTTGCCACAATGGAATAAAACGCACTTGTTTTCATCATCGGCGTAGTTATTATTCCAATCAACCAAAGCACTTGGCGAGCCAGAAGCCAACTGCATGGCATACATACTTAGTGTTCCTGTAACGTCAACTTCGCAAGCAGAAGGAAGCATATTTTCCGACATGATACTCATGCTCGTACATACATTACAACCGTAGTTTTGTTGGAGAGATGTCCAGCATTGAATGGCGGTGGCATCCAAGGCATTTTCTTCCATGATTTCTTTCAAAACCACGTCTAATTTGGCAATTTGAAGCATGGCTTCATTAGGCGTTTTTCCCTTCGAGGCATACGCATTAATCGACTCAATGTGTTGTTTTACTTTGGCATCATCGGCGGTAAGTTTGTTGGCTCTTCCAAGTATTTCGGATAAATCGAAAGTTGTAACCGTAATGCCGTTTCTTTGTAGAATTTTTTCAGAATATCGTACCGTGTTAAAGGCCCCTGGTCTTGCTCCGATAGCACCAATTCGTACGCTTTTCAAACCTTTTACAACTCTACAAACGGCCACGAAATCTATTAAATCTTTCTGAAATTCAGCTGAAGAGGGCAAGCTAACATGTTGACTTGTCAATGAATACTTTATGCCGTATTGATACAAATTATTGCAAACAGAAATCTTGCCGCACCATGAATCTCGGCGATTTACCACATTCATTTTACTTAATTCATCAGGATACGCCTGAATCAAAACAGGTACGTTTAATTCTGAAAGTTTGAGCGTATCAGCCACACCTTTTTCGTCTCCGAAGTTGGGTAGAAGTACCAAAACTCCCGAAATTTCTTCACGGTGTTTTTTAAATAATTCGGCACATTTTTGTGCATCTTTGAAAGTTTCTACACCACCCAACTTTGAATCTGTTGTTTCTAATAGAATTGGTTTTAGATTCAACTTTGCAAAAACATCTATGATTTCTGTTCTTGCTTTTTCTACTAAACTATCAGGAAAAAAATTTCTATTTCCGATGATTACGCCAAGTGTCATATTATTAAATATTTTGGTTTGTTATAGATACAAGGCATGCCTTGTATCTACTGTGGTAATTGTTATTTCATGCAATAATCACTTCAATTTCATTATCTCTGAAGACCTCTTTATGTTTTTCTTCAATGCTCGAATCGGTGATGATATAATCAATTAAACTTAGGGCTCCTAAACTTGCCAAAGCACTTTTACCAATTTTCGTACTATCGGCTACTAAATAGGTTACTTCGGCGGCATCAATCATCGCTTTTTTAACAACTAAATCACTGATTGAAGGATAAGTCAGGCCTGATTTTAAAGAGATGCCAGCCGTTGCTAAAAATAGTTTCTGAACATTTAAACCTTTAAAAAAATCTGCCGCTTTTTGCCCCGTTAGTGAAAGGGTAGGAGGTTTAAATTCACCACCCGTCATAATTACGTCAATATCCAATCCGGTGCCGAGCATCAAGGCTATATTCAAAGCATTTGTAATTACTGTTAGATTTTTAATTCCCGAAGCCTTTATTTTTTTTGCTATTTCGGTAGTTGTGCTTCCTGAATCAAGAATTATTGTATCGCCGGCTTCGATGAACTCCATGCACTTTTGAGCAATCATTTCTTTTTTGTCCAGATTATCCTGATGTACCAACGAAAAGCTTTTTACTTGGTCTTCTACATTTTTCAACGTTGCCCCGCCATGCTCTTTAACGATTAAATCCTCTGCTTCGAGTTTTTCTAAATCTTGACGAATCGTAACCTCCGTAACTTTAAAAAGACGAGCCAAATCAGCAACTTTTGCTGAGCCATCTTCTTTTAATAATTCTAATATTTTATCTCTGCGTTGATTCGGTAACATAAGATTTTTGTTGAATATGAAACAAAATTAAAAGAAAGTAAACGAAAATAAAAATAAGTAAAAGAAAATATTTGAAAATAAAATATTTGTATTTAGGTTTGTATTCCAAAATTAGTCAAGTTAATTCTTGGAAAAATACATTCAATCATAAATTATGAAACAAGAATCTTTAATTTCGAAAAAAATCACAAATATATGCTTGGTAGTTATGCTATTGGTATTCTCTTTTATGGCCGAGGCTCAGAGAAGACCAAGCAAGATTATTTCACCTGAAGTATTATCCGATAATTCAGTAATATTTAGAATTTACGCTCCCAATGCAAAAGATGTGAAGGTAGTAGGTACATGGAATCGTCGTTTTGCTCCTGATTTAATGGTAAAAAAAGATACACTTTGGGAAGTGAAAGTTGGTCCAATTCCTTCGGATATGTATGAATATGATATAATTTTAGATGGAATTCCAATGATTGACCCACTAAATAAAGCTGTAACTCGTGATGGCCCCTATATTCAAAGCAGATTGATGGTGCCGGGTGGCTTAGGTGATATCATTGATGTGAAGCCTGTGCCACATGGCGATTTAAAAGCAGTTTGGTACGATTCGCCAACTGTGGGTGATTCGCAGAGGAGAATGTTTATTTATACGCCTCCAGGTTATGATAAAAGCAATAAAAAATATCCAGTAATGTATTTGCTACACGGTGGTGGTGGCGATGAGGAAGTTTGGATAAACCGTGGACGAGCCAATTATATCATGGATAATTTAATTGCTTCAGGCAAAGCAGAACCTATGATAGTGGTGATAACAAATGGCGATGTAAATAACATAGGTTCAGTACTTGACAGACCCGCTTTTCAGCAGAAAAAAGACAATACAGGTATTGGGGCAATGGCGGCAGGAGTTTTTGAGAAAAGTTTGGTAAAAGATGTGATTCCTTATATAGAAAGCAATTATCGTGTAATTGCCGATGCTGACCACCGTGCAATTACTGGTTATTCAATGGGTGGATTTCATACTCAAAATACTACAAACGATAATCCGACGATGTTTAAGTATATAGGTGTAATGAGTATGGGTTTATGGTCGGCTGCTCGAAACGACCCTAACTTTGATAAAGCTGGGTATGTTACCAAATTGAAAGCCTTACAAGCTGCCAAGCCAAAGGTATATTGGATTGGTATGGGAACTGACGATTTTCTATATAAAAGTTGTGTAGAATTACGTAAAGTTTATGATGAAATTGGATTTAAATACATTTATCGTGAAAATATCGGAAACCACGATTGGAATTCATGGCGATTGTATTTGACCGAGTTTGCTCCGCTGTGTTTTAAATGATTTCAAAAGATATAAGGATGGCCGTCTCCGATGCAAATGTTATAAAGATTTTAAAAATCAGCGAAAATCTGTGTTCCTAAAAAATAGAGAAATGAATAAACTCATAAAAACAATCACGGTAATTTGCTCTATTATTCTTTTGATTAATTCAGCAAATGCACAATTTGAAGTAGCAAAGCCAAGAATTATCATTACGGCTGACCCTGAATTAGATGATAATAATTCGATGATTCGCTTTTTACTTTACAGCACCGATGTACAAATAGAGGGACTTATCTACGCAAGTAGTATGTTTCATTGGAAGGGTGATGGAAAAGGAACTAAATGGTACGTGCCGGGAAGGGAATACGACCGATTCGGAATGAATGAGTGTCCGTGCGAATCTTGGAGATGGGCAAAAGATGAAAAATTTATTCATGATATTGTTGATGCTTATGCTAAATCGTATCCGAATTTAAAAATTCATAATAAAAATTACCCAACTCCTGAATACCTAAAATCAAAGATTAGATATGGTAATATTGAATTTGATGGTGATATTTCTAAAGATTCCCCTGGTTCGGATTTAATCAAATCTTTAATTTTGGATGATAAACCGGGGCAATTATTCATCACTAATTGGGGTGGAGCAAGTACCATTGCAAGGGCTTTAAAGTCGATTCAAGACCAATATCAATTTACAACCGATTGGACAAATATCAGAAATAAGATTATAAGAAAAGTGGTGCTGCTGCCATCAGGCGACCAAGATGATACTTATGCCAATTATATCAAACCTAATTGGCCAGAAATTGAATATCGACAATTTAGAGATTCACCAAATTACGGCTACGGTGCTCAAATCAGAGCCAACGAAACCAATAAACCTTTGCTTACTTCTGCATGGATGCAAGAAAATGTAAATTCAAGGGGAGCAATAGGAAGTTTATATAGAGTGTGGGGCGATGGAAAACAAATGGTTAAAGGGGATAAAGTTGACTATTTTGGGTTGTCGGGATATACAACTGAAGAATTAAAAAAAATGGGGTATTTCGTTTGGATGCCTCCACAGGAAAAAGGTTCGTGGTTGGGTGAAGGCGATAACCATACTTTCATGAATATGCTCGGTAATGGATTACGGGCCTATGAAAAAGATTTCTATGGTGGTTGGGGTGGTAGAGCCATCCGAAAGACTGATTCTGGAATGTTTTCCAATCTATCGGAAGGTTCGGCAGACCAAATGGCTACTCAAATGGGGGCAATGAATCAACAGAAAAATAATGAGATAATTCCTTTTCCTGATTTCTTCGCTGCGGCCCAACATAGTTTTGCCGCAAGAATGAAATGGTCAGTAACACCCAAATATGCTGATGCGAACCATGAACCAATTGTCAATATTCAAGGGCCACTTAAAATGATGGTTAATGCAGGACAAAAAGTTAGATTAAATGGAATTGTCTCTGACCCTGATGGCAATAAAGTTTCGGTCAAATGGTTTCAAATGCCAGTAGGTACTTATCAAAATAAAGTAGAAATTTCTAATGCAGAGGCACAAAGAGCAGAATTTATTGTGCCAAAAGATGCCACTGCTGGACAAACAATACATATTATTTTAGAAGCAAAAGATAACGGTTCGCCTGCTCTTACAAGTTACCAAAGAGTAATTTTTGAAGTGAGAACGAAATGATGCGAATTTTCTTTGCAAAGGATTGGATTTGCCAACTCAATCCTAATTAACATAAGAAATTATTTTTTTTAGCATGAAAAAGAAAGTACTATTATTTTTTACTTTGTTGTTAATGATATTGGAAGTTGGAATTGCCCAAAATCCAAAATCAGTCAAACCACGCACCATCGTCACGACTGATGGAGAATTGGATGATGTAGATTCATTCATTAGAATGCTTCTTTATACAAACGAATATAAAGTAGAGGGGCTCATTGTGAGTAGTTCTCAGTGGCATTACAAAGGAGATGGAAAGGGTACTAAGTTTATTTCTGAAATGGAAATGACTAAAAAATTATATGGTGAACGAACTGAACTTCGTTGGCCAGGCGAGGAATGGATTTACGACTTGGTAGATGCTTACGGAAAAGTTTACCCAAATCTTATCAAACATTCAAAAGATTATCCAACCCACAAATATCTTCGAGATAGAATCCGTATTGGAAATATTGATTTTGAAGGTGAAATGGCAAAAGATACACCGGGTTCTGATTTTATTAAAGCCAAATTGCTCGATGATGATATGAGTCCTTTGTATCTACAAGTGTGGGGAGGGACGAATACTATTGCACGTGCCTTGAAAAGCATCGAAGATACTTACAAAAATACACCGCAATGGAGTGAAATATATAAGAAAGTATGCCAGAAAACGATACTTTATGCCATTCTAGACCAAGATGCTACTTATAAAAAATACATTGAACCGAATTGGAAAGACATTAAGGTTTATTATAACTCGAATCAATTTTGGAGTTTTGCCTATTTTTGGAAAAGGTCAGTACCCAAAGAACTACACCCATATTTAGAAGGAAAGTTTATGGGAAATGTTATCAATAATCATGGTCCACTTCTGAAAATGTATTATAGTTATGGTGATGGAAATCCACCACAAGGAGAAATTGAAGATATTTATAGTAGTATGGAAAAAGCTAAAAAGAATCAGTGGGGAAGCTTTGGTCAGTATGATTTTATTTCTGAAGGTGATTCGCCTGCATTCTTGCATTTGGTTGATATTGGACTAAATAACCTTGCTAATCCACAAGATGGAGGATGGGGTGGCCGACTTGTGCAGTCAACTACTACACCAAGCAGATGGGAAGATGGTGAAGCAGCCTCAGACTATAACCCATTTACTCAAAAAATAGATAAAGCTTTTGCTCAAACTCGCTGGATTCCAGCTATTCAAAATGATTTTGCAGCTCGTGCCGATTGGTGTATCAAAGATTTTAAAAATGCCAATCATGCTCCCAAGGTGTCAGTTGCCAGTAAACAGTTGTCAGTTATCAGTGGGCAGAAAATTGTGATAAATCCCCAAACCTCTGACCCCGATGGCAATAAAGTTTCGTTGAAATTCTGGCAATATAAAGAGGTGGGTACTTGTAAAGAAGAAGTGTCAATTATACAAACCGGAAATAGTGCAGCAATCACAGTTCCTGCAGCCGCCAAAAGTGGAGATACGATTCACATCATCATAGAAGCAGAAGATAATGGTTTGCCAGCTCTTACTCGTTATCAACGAGTGGTAATGACGGTCAAATAAAATTCAAAATAAATCACATTTTACAAATAACCACGCCATTTTGGAGTGGTTATTTGCGTTCTTAGGGAATCTTCAAAAAAACTAAGTAAAACACTTGACTCTCACCCTACGTGATAGACTATGTTTGTGTTATCAATCAGAATGAATGTTTTATATGAAACAATTTTCGGTAAAACAGTTGGCAAAAATCGCAGGTGTAAGCATACGTACGCTACATGTGTATGATGAATTAGGTTTATTAAAACCTGCAACTCGTACAGAAGCCAAGTATAGGTTGTATGGAGAAAAGGAATTGCTTAGGCTTCAGCAAATTCTTTTTTACCGTGAACTCGATTTTCAACTCAATGAAATTCTTGAAATTTTAGATAAGAAGAATTTCGATTTATTGGAGTCGCTCGAAAATCAGAAACAAAGCCTAAAAACCAAACAAAACCGCATTTCAAAACTCATTCAAACGATTGATAAAACAATTGAAAACCTAAAAAAAGATACTGTTATGTCAAATCCAAACGAATTATACGAAGGACTTTCAGAAGAAAAGGCAAATCTTTACCGAAATGAAGCTATTGATAAATATGGCCAAGAAACTGTAGAAAAATCAGAAAAGGCTTTACTGAAATTATCAAAAAATGAGATAAAAATACTCAAACAAGAGCAGCAGGAAATTGCAGAAAAGCTTTTTGCAATGAAGGATAAGGACTATCGAAGTGAAATTGTACAAACGCAAATTGCTCTACATTACAAAAACATTCGGCAGTTTTGGGGAACAGATGGTTCTTCTGAACCACAAGCTGAAGCTTACGCAGGTTTGGGACAACTCTACGTCGACGACCCTCGTTTCACACAAATAGATGGAGAACTACAAACCACCTACGCTCTTTTTTTGTGTAAAGCCATGAAATATTTTGCCGAAACACGATTAAAATAAATTCCATTTCAAAAGATTCCCTTGGTTTATGCTGAGGGAATTTTCTTTATCTATTACTTTCTGTTAAATTTGGCTATATCTTTATCAAACATCAGAATATGTCATCATTGAATAATTTAGCCGAACTTAATTCTTCTCAAGCTGTTAAAGAAAAACTTTCTTCTTATGGAATTATTAAAAAATTTGAAGAAGGCGACGTTATTCTCAACGAAAATGCCTACATAAGAGCTATTCCGATTGTTATGAAAGGTTGTATTGGGGTTATACGTACCGATGATGAAGGTAGAGAAATATTAATCTATTACATTAACCCGGGTGAAAGTTGTATCATGTCGTTTTTGGGAGGCTTACACAATGATACAAGCAAAGTAAAAGCAATTGCTGAAGAAGAAACTGAAATTCTCTTTGTGCCAATTGATAAAGTAAACCTGCTCATTAAAGAAAATCCCGAATGGCTCGATTATATTTTTCGCTTATACCATAAACGTTTTGAAGAACTACTCGAAGTTGTAAATGATGTAGCTTTCAAGAAAGTAGATGAACGCTTATTGAATTTAATCAAAAAAAAGTGTGAAATTTCTAAAAATAATACACTTCAAATCACACACGAACACCTCGCAAATGAACTCGGAACTGCCCGTGTGGTAGTTTCCCGACTTCTCAAACAAATGGAAGAAAAAGGCCTTTTGAAATTAGGTCGAAATAAAATTACGCTTATGTAACAAAAGTAACTGTACGCCAAGTTTTCTTAGCTGATATTTGTAGTGTTAAAATAAATATACCTCTAAAATTTTAAACACTTACAACATGAAAGCAAATATGGGTACAGTCGATAAAGTAGTTAGAATACTTGTCGCAATCGTAATTTTAGGTTTATACTTTGCCAATCAAATAACTGGCACGGCTGCTATTATTCTATTAGTTATTGCGGGAGCGTTCATACTTACGAGTTTCATGAGTTTCTGCCCTTTATATCTTCCTTTTGGAATTTCTACTAGAAAAAAAGAAGATAAATAATCCCAATGTATATTGAGTGAATGACATTCGCCCAGAAATTCTATTCGGAAGTCATTCCTCACTTCAAAAAACATGAAATTTTTTAATAACAATAGATTAACCATTATCGGGCTCGTATTTGGAGCGGTTGGTGGATACCTCTACTATCATTATGTAGGGTGTGCGAGTGGCACGTGCCCGATTACCTCAAAACCGCTTAATAGCACGCTTTATGGAGCGGTAATGGGTGGTTTATTATTCAATATTTTTCAAAAAGAATCATGAAAGATGTAAAACTTCATCTATCATTTCCCTAGAGAAATTAGGTTGCTGAATAATTATCAGTTGATTCTTTTCAGCTTCCTAGAAATGTAAAAAATAACGTTCAAATTGAATTGTAATTGATTTAAGTTGTTCGATTGAAAGATTTTAGAACTAATAAATAATAAAAAAATGAGTGTAGCAGATATAATTCAAGAAAGAAAAGGTACAATCGTTGATGTTCGTACGCCACAGGAATTTAATGGTGGACACGTAGCTGGAGCTATAAACATACCACTTAATGAAGTTCCCAATAGAATTGAGGATTTTAAAGCTTTAAATGCTCCAGTAGTTTTGTGCTGTGCATCGGGTAACAGAAGTGGACAAGCACATCGTTTCCTTCAACAACAAGGCTTAGATTGCTATAATGGAGGTTCGTGGTTAGATGTAAATTATTATCAATCCTTAGCAGTTCGTTAATTAACTGTTAGTAAATACTTAGTACAAATGCTTAATACAATAAAAAATCTTTTGGGTTTTGGCCCTAAAGCAAATTACGCTGATTTAGTAAAACAAGGGGCTATTATCTTAGATGTCAGAACTCCCGGTGAATATGCAAGTGGACACATCAAAGGTTCGATTAATATCTCGGTTGATTCTCTTGCTCGTAACCTTAGTAAATTGAAAGATAAAAACAAGCCAATTATAACTTGTTGTGCATCAGGAATGAGAAGTGCGTCGGCCAAAAATATTCTTTCATCAAATGGCTATACACAAGTATATAATGGCGGTAGTTGGGGAAGTTTAAGAAGTAAATTATGATAACTAGAGAAACGCTTTTAACAAATTGGCATTTAATGCGTTGGATAAGACTCTTCATGGGTATTTATGCAGCAACCGTGGCCATTCAAATGCATGATACTTTTTCTGGAATTATTGCAGCTTTGTTTTTATTTCAAGCATTGACTAATACAGGTTGTTGTGGGCTGGTTCATGTACGGTGCCAATAGGAAAGAAGCACGAACCTGTGAAAGATATTGAGTTTGAAGAAATAAAAGATAGATAAAGAATGGAACCACATTATTATAACGTGAATCTGACTTGGATTTCAGACCGTAAAGGTGAAATATCTTCACCTGAATTAGAAAAAACACTAGAAGTAGCTACTCCTCCACAATTTACCAAAGGAATTGAAGGTATTTGGTCGCCAGAGCATTTATTAACAGCGGCAGTAAATAGTTGTTTTATGACTACTTTTTTGGCTGTTGCCGAAAATTCAAAACTTGATTTTAAACTTTTCGATTGTAAAGCTAAAGGTAAATTAGAACAAGTAGAAGGTAAGTTTTTAATGACGGAGGTAATTTTAGAACCTACTTTAGTTATTAAAAATGAAGCAGATAAAGAACGTGCCGAACGAATTTTGCAAAAAACAGAAGCAGCTTGTTTGATTTCAAACTCGATTAAATCTAAAGTTTCGATGATTCCAACAATTCAGTATTAAATAAAATTTAATGGATTGAATAGATAAAAATTCACCACAAATAAATAATTGATAATGAAACAAAAGCTAATTGTAAGTTTAATTTTAAGTGTATTATTTTTAAGTTGTGAGTCGCAAAGCACTAAAACTAATCTTACTCCGATTGAATTTGCAGAAAAAGTAAAAGTTTTACCCAACGCATCATTAATTGATGTTCGAACCCCAGAAGAGTTTTCAAAAGGTCACTTAGATAAGGCTGTAAATATAGATTGGCGTGGAGATAGTTTTGTACAACAAATAGCAAATTTAGATAAATCTAAGCCCGTATTGGTTTATTGTTTGAGTGGGGGTAGGAGTGCAGCCGCAGCTTTGGCTATGAGAGAAAGCGGTTTTAAAGAAGTGTATGAATTAGAGGGAGGAATTATGAAGTGGAGAGGCGAAAATTTGCCAGAAACCACTTCCAGTAGCACAACTAATAAATCTGAAGGTTTAAATAAAAGTCAATTTGAGGCACTATTAAATGCTGATAAATTAGTATTAGTAGATTTTTATGCCGATTGGTGTGCTCCTTGTCAAAAAATGAAGCCATATCTTGATGAGATTACGAAAGAAATGTCTTCGAAAGTTAAGGTTGTTCGAATCAAGGCAGATGATAACCTTGAGCTTTGTAAAGCGTTAAAGATTGAGGCATTGCCTGTATTACAGCTATATAAAGGGCAAAAACTTACTTGGAGCCATGAAGGTTATATAGAAAAAGCAGAAGTAGTGGCTCAAATTAACCGATAGATTATATTTTTTCTTGGTCAATCCCTTAAAAGATTTTAATAAATCTTTTAAGGGATTTTTTTTGCGTGTAAACGATTCTGTTTTTTTTCTCGTATCTGTAAAAAAATGACTAACTAGCTTATATTCAACAAAAAATATCTTTTTTTTAAAAATCAAATCTAACAATTTGTATTTTATTAAGTTATTTTATTAAATAAACACTTTTGTTAGTGTTTTTTTTAATTAATTGATACTTTTTGTATTAAGTATTCATTAATTTTAGCACGCTTTATTAATTATTGTATAACAAACTAAAAGTTACGAATGAACAAAATTCTACGAGTTTCGTTGATGTGCATGTTTCTATTTGTTTCCTTCTTGGGAAATGCACAGAACGTTGTAACAGGAAAAGTTACAGCGAGCGAAGATGGTAGTCCGCTTCCTGGAGTATCAATCACTATTAAGGGTACAACAAAAGGGACCAGTACAGATGAGAAAGGTATGTATAAACTCTCTGTGCCGGCCAATGCAACATTGCAAGCAAGCTTCATTGGTTATGCTGACACTGAACAAGCAGTAGGCAATCGAAGCGTAGTTGATTTTACACTTTCATCAGATATTAAATCTCTGAATGAAGTGGTAGTAACTGGTTATGGCTCACAAATTAAGCGAGAATTAACTGGTAACATTGCCAAAATCAAATCTGCTGAAATTCAAGATATGCCAGTAACTACTTTCGAACAAAGTATTCAAGGTAAAGCAGCAGGTGTTCAAATTAACCAAGGAACTGGTAAATTAGCACAAGGTATTCAAGTGCGTGTACGTGGCCAATCTTCGGTTTCTGCATCAAATGAGCCTTTATATGTGTTAGATGGTATTCCACTTACACAAGGCGATTTAGGTGTCAATGGTGGAGATACGAACCCTTTAGTAGATATCAATCCACAAGATATTGAATCAATCGAAATTCTGAAAGACGCATCTGCTGGAGCTATTTACGGTGCTCGTGCCGCTAATGGTGTAGTTTTGATTACAACAAAAAGAGGTAAATCAGGTAAGACAAATATTACATTTGGAATGCAATATGGTAAAAGCAAACCAACTAATATCTTGAAATTCTTGAATACAAAGCAGTACATGGATTTCTACAGAACAGCTGCTGCTAACTCCGACCAGATTGATGGCTACGACCCTAAAGATCCAGATTCATATACTTCTTATATGGAAAGTTTCTTCCAAACTCAAAGTTTGGGTACACTAGGCACTTCTAATCAAGCAGATACCGATTGGGGTAGTTTAGCATTTCAAAATGCACCTTCTGCTCAATATGATTTGAACATGAGTGGAGGTTCAGATAAAACAACTTTCTTTATCTCTGGGCAGTTGCTTGACCAAACAGGTATTTTATTGGGTAATGCGTTTAACCGTATGTCTGGTCGTATGAATCTAAACCACAAAGTTTCAGACCGTTTAAGTATCGGAATGAACATGGGTTTAACTCGTTCTTTGAACAATCGTGTGTCGGGTGACCGTCAGTTTGATAACCCATTACAGTTGGTTGCTTTGCCTCCAATGACACCACAAAATGACCCTGAAACTGGATTACCAGTTGGTACACCTCCTGGTGATATTTCGATTCCTGTATATTATAACGGTATGATTAATATCGGAAATGCTTACTATAATACAACGGTTCATCGTAATATCAATAGTGTTTATGGCGAATATACAATTTTGAAAGGACTACGTTTCCGTACAGAATTTGCCCTTGATTTATTGAATCAACAAGAAGAACAATATTATAATAGTAAGACTCAACGTAACTTCGGTGCTCCACTTGGTTATGGTTATAACCGTTTTGTGCGTGTAGAAAACTACAACACCAATAATTACTTTGTGTATGACAATGTATTTGGCAAACATGGTATCAATGCTACTGCTGGTTTATCTTATCAAAATTCACAAACTAAAACAAATGCTGCTGAAGGTAGAGATTTTCCATCAGATGCGTATCGTATGATTGCGAGTGCTGCTCGTAAGACAGATGCAAGTTCATCTCAATCAGATTATCGCTTTTCATCATATTTCACTCGTTTGAATTATAAATTCAATGATAGATATTTGTTAGGCTTAAGTGCTCGTATTGATGGTTCATCTCGTTTTGGTGCTGATAACCGTTATGGTTTCTTCCCAGCGGTTTCGGCTGGTTGGGTTATTTCAGAAGAAAGTTTCTTGAAAAGCATCGACGCTATCAGTTTCTTGAAATTACGTGCTAGCTGGGGTAAAACTGGTAATGCTGAAATCGGTAACTTCCCACAACTAGGTTTGTTTACAGGTGATGCTGGTTATGCTACCTTACCAGGTCAACGTCCATCTCAATTAGCAAACCCATCATTAGGCTGGGAATCTACGCAACAAGTTGACGTTGGTATTGACTTTGGTTTATTGAAGAACCGTATCAATGGTGAAATTGATTACTACCAAAAGAATACTACTGGTTTATTGCTTAACGTAAACGTACCGGGAACAACTGGTTTTGCTACTCAAGTTAAAAACGTTGGTGCTTTAACGAATAAAGGTTGGGAATTTGTACTCAACACTGATAACCTTGTAGGTAAATTCAAATGGAAAACTAGCTTAAATGCATCAACTAACCGAAATAAAATTACTGATTTACAAGGACAAGTCATTGAAGGTGGTTTAGCCAATATGAGCCGTGCAGTAGAAGGACAGCCATTAGGAACATTCTTCACGGTAGAATATGCAGGTGTTGACCCATCAAATGGAGACGCTCTTTTCTATAAAAATACTAAAAATCCAGATGGCTCACTTGACCGTACAACAACTAAAACGTATAGCCAAGCTCAACGTGTAGTGATTGGTAGTCCACTTCCAAAATGGATTGCAGGTGTAACCAATACATTTAGTTATAAAGGTTTCGAATTGAGCGTATTTTTCAATGGAGTTTTTGGAAACAAGCTTAATTTCTATGGCGTAGGTCGTTTCTCATCAGCTAACGGACGTTTCGAAGATAACCAAACTGTTAATCAGTTAGCAGCTTGGACTCCAACAAATACGAATACAAATGTTCCACAAGCTCGTTTGTTCTTCAATAATGGTGCACAAGCATCAAGCCGCTTTATTGAAGATGGTTCTTTTGTTCGTTTACGTAACGTAACACTTGGCTATAATTTACCAAAATCATTAGTAAGCAAGGTGAAATTAAGCAATGTTAGACTTTATATAACTGGTCAAAACCTATTAACGTTCACGAAGTACTCTGGTTGGGATCCAGAAGTTAATGCTGATGATGTAGTAAGCAATATTGCCTTGGGTTATGACTTCTACACGACACCTCAGGCAAAAACCTTTATGGGTGGTTTGAACATTAGTTTCTAATAAGCGACTGATTTATTTACTTAAAGAAATTTTGATTAAAATGAATAAAAATATTAAAAATTGGCTTTTGGTTGGAGCAACTGTCACTTTCATGACTGCTTGTGATAGCCGTTTAGATGTAAAGCCTACTCAATCAATTGAGGAGTCAACGGCTCTTGCTACCTCACAAGACGTTGAGGTTACGCTCATTGGTGCGTATGATGGTCTGTCAAGCATCAACCTTTATGGTGGTGCAGTTCAATATTCTGGTGATTTACTAGGTGATGATGCTGAAGTTCGTTTTGCGGGTACTTTTTCTACATTAGATGAGTTGTGGAGAAAGACTATGACAACAACAAATGGCCAGACTCAATCTACTTGGTTACAAGCATACAATACCATCAACCGTGCAAATAATGTTTTGGCTACTTTAGATAAATTAGAAGCAAGCAAAAAAGCAAAGGTAGAAGGTGAGGCTCGTTTTATCCGTGGCTTGGTATATTTTGATTTAGTTAGACTTTGGGCAAAAGCTTGGGGCGATGGTGATAATAATACGAATTTAGGGGTTCCGTTAGTAACTACTCCAACTCGTGTTGTTGGTGAAACAGATAATCGTCCAAGAGCCACTGTAGCCGCAGTTTACGCTCAAGTATTAGAAGATTTGACCAAAGCAGAATCTTTATTAGGAAATATTAGTGATGCTGGTTTTGCATCTAAAAATGCAGTTCAAGCAATCTTGGCGAGAGTTTATCTACAACAAGGAAATTACGCTGCTGCACGTGATGCCGCAAATCGTGTTATCTCAAGTGGTCAATTCGCTCTTGCTCCATCTTTCCCTGAAGCATTTGATGATGCGACTAATGACGGTGAAATGATTTTTAAAGTGATTGTTACAGACCAAGATGGTGGAAATGATTTAAATACATTCTATGCACCATCAACATACCAAGGTCGTGGTGATATTCGTATACAAGCGAAACACTTGGCTCTGTACAGTGCTGGTGATACTCGCGGAACATTTTTCGTAAGAGCATCGAACAATAACTTTACAGCAAAATTCTTAGACCAATATGGTGATGTTCCAGTAGTACGTTTAGCGGAAATGTATTTGATACGTGCAGAAGCTAACCAACGTTTAGGAACTTCAGTTGGAGCAACTCCTTTAGCTGATATTAATCTAATTAGAGCAAGAGCAGGTGCCAGAACTTTAACAACAGTAGATTTAAACGCTATTTTGACAGAACGTAAACTTGAATTAGCTTTTGAAGGGCAACAAGTACACGATGCGAAGCGTTTGAAAAGAAATGTTGGAACTTTAGCATTTAGCGATAATAAATTAGTTATTCCAATTCCACAACGTGAAATTGATACCAACAAAGCTTTGGTTCAAAATCCGGGATATTAATTTGGAAATGAAATGATAATAAAAAATGCGAGTCGGAAACGGCTCGCATTTTTTATTATTGTATTTATAAAGATATTATAATTCTTTGATACGAATTTTTCTGAATGAAACAGCGTCTCCGTGGTCTTGAAGTCCGATGTGTCCTTTAGAAAACTTTCCGAATCCTTCCCAGCCTTTAAATTTGCTATTGGCAACTAAAGCTTCCCATTCTGGACCTTCAGATTTGTACTTCACCGAAAGTGTACCATTTTGATAAACACTTACTTCTCCTTTATTTTTGATAATTCTCACTGTATTCCATTCGCCAGCAGGTTTAGTAACAGAGGCTGAAGGAATCATATCATACAAAGCACCAGCTTTATGGTTGCCGTTTTTCCCAGCCTTAGCATCTGGATGACGCTCATTATCAAGCACCTGAATTTCTGGGCCAGTTAAGTACGGAACACCGTATTTTGGATCTTCATTAACCCCATAAAAAATACCACTGTTAGCACCTTCTGAAACTTTCCATTCTAATTGAAGCTCAAAGTTTTCATACTCTTTATCAGTAATGAGGTCATCGCCATGCTTTTCGCCTTTAGCTTTTCCAGCAAAAACCAATGTACCATCTTGTACTTTCCATTTATCTGAAATTGGTTGCCCTGCTTTGTTATATACGTGCCAGTTAGTAAAAGTTTTGCCATCGAATAATGTAACCCATTTACCTTTTTGAGCGAAAGTGCTGCTTGAAAGTAAAAGAGCCACGGCAAGAATGCTAAGTTTTGATTTCATTGGTTGAATTTAATTTAAATTAACAATTTTTAAATAATTGAGGAAGAAATATAGGTAACGAATCTTAATATAGAAGATTAAAATCGACAAAATAGCCTTTAATATGGACAAAAAACTTCTACAGGAATTATTCGAAAATTACTCTTTAATACATCCGGTTTGGAATAATTTTGCAGTTATCTATTTAAACCGGAGCTAAGTTGTAGTTATATAGAAGTTTCGGGACTAGTCATAGTCCCGAAACTAATTTTTTATATAAAAAACTATTAAATACCTAATACTCGGCGATTAACAGCTTCATCTGCACCCGTAGCGGCAAAATCATCAAATGCACGTGTGGCAACTTGAATGATATGACTTTGAATAAACGGAGCACCTTCTGCAGCACCTTGCTCAGATGATTTTACACAGCATTCCCACTCTAAAACTGCCCACGAATCGTAATCATATTGAGAAAGTTTCGAGAAAATTCCTTTGAAATCAACTTGTCCATCGCCTAAAGAACGGAAACGTCCAGCACGGTTTGCCCAACCTGCATAGCCACTATATACACCTTGCTTACCTGATGGATTAAATTCTGCATCCTTCACGTGGAAAGCTTTGATACGGTCGTGGTAAAGGTCAATGAATGCAAGGTAATCGAGGTGTTGAAGTACGAAGTGACTTGGGTCGTAGTTGATACAAGCACGAGAGTGTCCACCTAAATAGTCAACAAACATTTCGAAAGTAGAACCATCAAATAAATCTTCACCCGGGTGTAATTCGTAGCAGTAATCTACTCCACACTCATCGTAATAATCTAAGATTGGCTTCCAACGAGTAGCTAATTCTTTAAAAGCAGTTTCAATAAGTCCACTTGGGCGTTGCGGCCAAGGGTATAGGAAAGGCCATGCTAAAGCCCCCGAAAAACCCACGTGTGATTTCAAACCAAGATTTTGTGAAGCTTTGGCTCCCCATCTAAGTTGTTGTTCTGCCCATTGGCGGCGTGCTGGCTCATCACCATGTACGGCTGCTGGTGCAAAAGCATCATACATGGTATTGTATGCAGGATGCGAAGCAATTAATTGCCCTTGAAGGTGCGTCGATAATTCGGTTATTTCTAAACCTTTATCTTTGAGTTTACCTTTCAACTCATCGCAATATGTTTGGCTTTCTGCAGCTTTTTGTAGGTCAATCACACGGCCATCCCATGATGGAAGTTGGATACCTTTGTAGCCTAAGCCAGCCATGTAGTCGGCAATTGTATCTAATGAATTAAATGGAGCTTCATCGCCCATAAATTGAGCAAGAAATATAGCTGGACCTTTAATTGTTTTCATAAATCAATTTTCAATGAATGAATGAGTAAAAACTTAATTTAAATTTAACTTAATTTTTTAGGAAAGTTTTTAACCTTTAAACTTTACCCATTTTGAAGAAGATTTGCCTGATGCAATAACCGTTTCTACAAATTGCATTCCTCTAATTCCATCATCAATGGTTGGAAAATCGAGGTCAAATTCACTCGGTGTTTCACCATTCATACGCTTACGAACTGTGCGAGCAAAGTTTTTGTAAATGTTGGCAAATGCCTCTAAATATCCTTCTGGATGCCCAAAAGGAATTCTTGAACTTACCTGAGCCGCTGGATAAAGTTCCCCAACGCCTGGTTCAAAAATTCTTTGACCATCAATTGATTTGTGCTTCAAATATTGTGGCGTTTCCTGATGCCAATGTAAACTTCCTAATTCACCAAAAACTCTGATGTTGAGTCCGTTTTGTTCACCATTTGAAATTTGGCTACACATTAACACACCTCTAGCACCGTTATCGAAGTGAAGTAAAACGTTGGCATCGTCATCTAGTAAACGTCCTTCAACGACACGACTTACATCGGCACAAACTTCTGTGATTTGTAAGCCAGTGATGTATTCTGCCAGATTTTCTGCGTGTGTGCCAATATCACCCACAGCACCCGCAATTCCCGAACGTTTAGGGTCAGTACGCCATTCAGCTTGTTTATTTGTACCTTTTTGCTCTTCAGGGAAAGATAACCAACCTTGTGGGTATTCTACTACAACTTTGCGGATATTGCCAATGGCACCAGCTTTAATCATGGCACGAGCTTGCTTTACCATTGGGTAGCCAGTATAGTTGTGAGTAAGGGCAAAAGTAAGACCTGTTTTTTCAACGATGTCTTTCAATTTTTTTGCTTCTGAAAGCGTAAATGTTACGGGCTTGTCGCAAATCACGTGGAAACCATTCTCTAAAGCCATTTTGGCTGGAGCAAAGTGCATGTGATTTGGAGTAACGATTGAAATTGCATCAATTTTGTCTTTACGACGCTTTTCTTTTTGAATCATTTCCTTGAAATCGGCGTAGCAACGGGCTGGGTCAAGCATTAAGTCTTCGCCAGAAGCTTTTGATTTTTCGGGAGTCGAACTAAACGCTCCACAAACCAAGTCGATTTCTCCATCAATGGCAGCTGCGATACGGTGAACACCACCAATGAATGCTCCTCGACCACCGCCAACCATACCCATTCGGATTTTACGAGCCATAGTTATATTATAGGATTGAGTGAAAAATTTACAATTGTACGAAATATGTATAAATTTTCTTGTTCTAAAATTAGAACACCATTTTTGATATTTTTTCGTCTCCAAATTTCTGAAAAAGTGTCTAAACCACAATTAAAAATAGGATTTTCTTTTGGGAAAATTTTAAATATTATATTTTTACGGCTCAATTTATTCAAAACCCTTAAAAACCTTCTAAATACTATGGTTAATCAGAGTCGTCTTTTCTTGGGGAGTTGTTTCGCCCTCATTACAACAGCGTTTTCTTTTAGTATTCGTGCTGGTATTTTACCACAGTTAGGTACTGACTTCAACCTAACAGCCGAGCAATTAGGATTCATCAACTCAATGTGGTTTTTAGGCTTCCCGCTTGCGATGATTATTGGTGGACTCGTTTATCATTCAGTTGGGCCTAAGAAAATCATGATGATAGCATTTGTATCTCATGCTTTAGGTATCATTCTTACTATTTATTCAGGAGGTTATACTGGACTCTTGATTTCTACATTTTTTATTGGTTTAGGAAATGGTTGTACTGAAGCTGCTTGTAATCCGATGATTGCTGATGCTTATTCAGGAACAGATATGAGTAAAATGTTAAACCGTTTTCACATGTGGTTCCCTGGCGGTATCGTAATCGGTAGCTTGTTATCTAAATTTATGACTGATGCAGGAATGTCTTGGCAAGCACAAATTTGGTTGATTTTGATTCCAACAATTATCTATGCGTATTTATTCTGGGGACAAGCTTTCCCTAAGCCAAAAGTTGAAGGTGTAACTTCTATCGGAGAAAACTTAAAAGCAATGGCTACACCTCTTTATATTTTTATGTTCTTGTGTATGGCCCTTACAGCTATTTCTGAGTTTGGCCCACAACAATGGACAGGCTTGATTATGAGTAAGAGTGGTGCAAGTCCGATGTTAATATTAGCTTTAGTAACTGGTTTGATGGCCGTTATTCGATTCTTTGCTGGGCCAATTGTTGAGAAATTCGACCAAACTGGTGTATTATTAGGCTCATCAATTTTTGCTGCTATTGGTATTTATTTATTTAGTACTCAAACAGGTTCTATGGCGTATGTCGCTGCCATTTTCTTTGCTTTGGGTGTTGCGTTATTCTGGCCAAATATGGTTGGTTTTGTAGCAGAAAAAGTGCCTTTGAGTGGTGCGTTAGGTATGTCAATTATTGGTGGCGTAGGTATGTTCTCAACTGCCATTTTCCAACCAATTATTGGTAGCTGGATTGATGATGCTCGTGCTCAGAAAACGGCTGAAGGTTTAACTGGTGATGCTCTTGAATTAGCTGCTGGACAAGCAACTTTGAGCACAATGGTTCTCTTCCCTGCAATCTTGATTGTGGCATTTACTGGACTTTATTTCTTTATGAAGACTAGAAAGACAGCTTAATGATTAAAATATTGAAATTGTAGAAAAAGCTTCGCTAAAACTTAGCGAAGCTTTTTTTTGACATAAAAAAATCCCCTATTTCAAGTTGAATAGGGGATAAAAATTAAATTACTAACTTTCTCTATTAATTATGATGATGCTTTGCTGATGAATGTAAGGAAATTACGTTTACCGACTTTCATAATCATATTACAAATAAAAATATTTTTTATTAATTCCACAATTATTTTAAAAAATTTATCAATAAATAAATTATGGATAAATAAATATTTAATCCTTTCAAAGTTTTATACTATTTTTGAGAAATAAAATACAAACCTACCTTTAGGAATTTAATAAATGATTAAAATATCTACTCCTGGGCGAATATGCCTTTTTGGAGAACATCAAGATTACCTCGGATTGCCAGTAATCGCTGCTGCAATTTCACGTAGAGTTAATATTACTGGTGAACACCGTGCTGACAAACAGATTATTATACATTTACCAGATATTCAATCAGAGCTTATTTTAAGCGTTTCTGAAACAAGAATGACGTATAAACAAAAGCGTGATTATTTTCGAAGTGGATATAATATGCTGATTGATAAAGGTTTAACTTTTTCGAAGGGTATCGAGTGTACGGTTCAAGGAAATATTCCAATTAATTCGGGTACTTCCAGTTCTTCAGCTTTATTAGTTACTTGGATTCATTTTTTATCAAAAATGGCTGATAATCCTCATGAATTTACTGCCAAAGAAATAGGTGAAATGGCTTTTTTTGCAGAGGTGGTAGAGTTTGGCGAGCCAGGAGGAATGATGGACCAACTGTCAACTGCCATCGGGCATGCTGTTTATCTCGAATTTGAGCCAAAAACAACTGCTGAAGCCATTGAACCAAAGTTAGGTAGTTTTGTTTTGGCCGACTCTTGTGAGCCTAAAGATACCATTGGGGTTTTGAGACGAGCGAAGTTTGCTCGTTTAGAACTCATTGAGAAAATTAAATCTCATCAACCTGATTTTTCTTTACATACTTTTGATTCTCAGCAGAAAGCATTATTAAAGCCTATTTTGAGTGAAGATGATTATGTACTTCTTACGGGTACACTTCGTAATCGAGATATTTTAAGAGAAGCTTTAGCTCTTTTCAAAAGTGGAGAAATGACCGATAAAATATTAGGTGATTTATTACTTGAGCATCACGGTATTTTGAGAGATGTACTAGAAATTTCAACACCTAAAATTGAAAGAATGTTGAGTGCAGCACTCGAAGCGGGGGCATTAGGCGGTAAAATCAATGGTTCAGGCGGTGGAGGGTGTATGTTTGTCTATGCACCGAATAATCCTGAAAAAGTAGCTGAAGCTATCGAAAAGGTTGGAGGTAAAAGCTACATTATTAAGATTGATGCAGGAACTAAGCAATTCTAAAATTCAACGAGACACAACTTTGTTTGTGTCTCGTTGAATTTTACCTATACCTCATCAAAAAGATGCTCTAATACGAATGAAAATGTACCCAGAAAACCCGCAGATTCTTCCAAACGTGAGGTGTTAACAGATAACTTTGTTTTAAATTCTCCTAGACAATATTTGTTGATTGCCTGTTCTATTGGAATAGTGATGAATTTATCGGCTTTGGCAAGTAAACCATCTACCAAAATTAATTCTGGATTGAATAAATGAACAGCAATTGATAAAGCTTTGCCAAGTTCGGTTCCAATTTCATTAAGTAAGTCAATACAAAGTTCATCTCCCGAATGAGTTGCCGCAATAATCATATCTTCATCTACGGCTTCAACATTTCCTTTGGCAAGTTGAATAATCTTTGAAACTCGCCCATTATTTAATTCTTCTTTTACTCTCTTAATAAGTACTTGGGCTGTAGCTACCGTTTCCAAACATCCGATTTTTCCGCATGAGCAGAGTTCACCAGCTCCTCTAACTTGAATATGCCCAAGTTCGCCAGTAAATCCAGAAGTTCCATTGAATACTTCTCCGTCAATTAAAATACCTAAGCCAACTCCCCAGTCGATATTGATTGCTAGAACATTGTTGTAGTCGTGTGCCAAACCAAATCTTTTTTCACCTAAAGCAATGGCTTTGGCGTCATTGAGTGTATAAGAGGGTACATTAAAATATTCACTCAATATTATATTGATGGCTTTTCCTTCACTGGTTGGATAAGAGAAATTATTTCCAGTTTCTTTATCAATTAAACCCGGCATACAGACACCAATTCCTAAAATTTTATCTTTGCTGATATTTACATTTTTAAGGAATTCAATGGTGTTTTCCAAAATGAAAGTGCCATAAGATGCATTATTTTCTATCTGAAATTTGAATTTCTTTTGAGCACAAACTTCATTCTTAAGGTTATAAACAATAATCGAACTTTCAAATTTATTAATGAGCCAAGTGATAATGTAGCCATGATTGGCATTTAAACCATACAAAACAGGTTTACGTCCTGATTTAGAATTACCAGTACCCACTTCACTTATCCATCCTTCTTGCATCAATTCAATAAAAAGCACATTGACTGAAGGCGGGCTCGAATGGAGTATTTTACTTAAATCAATTATCGTATTAGGACCATTTAAGTATAGTTCTTTCAACAGCTGTTGTTTTAATTTATTTTTTTTAATTTCTACTACCGACTCTCTGGCTTCAATCATGATTAAAAAAGATTTTTTATTAACAAAAGTACGATTTTTTGAGAAATGTTTTAAATAAAATATTATTTGTTATTTATTCAAGTTTTGAGAAAATATTTTTAAATAATTTATTAAAATTAATATCTACATTTATTAATGCTTAAAGATGTTTTTTTACTAAATTGCTCAGTCAATAAGCTATATATCTATCTATTTTATTAAACATGAAAAAAATCCTAGTCGCCCTGACTTTATGTTCATTTACAGCTTACTCGCAAGAAAGCGATTCGCTATTAATTCGGAAAATTTATGATGAAATTCTTGCTAAAGGTGAAGCTTACAAAACACTTACCCATTTATCCAAACAAATTGGCCCAAGATTAAGTGGTTCTGAAGGTGCAGCAAAAGCTGTACAATACACCAAAAAAGTAATGGAGGAGTATAAGTTTGACCGCGTTTTCTTGCAAGATGTAATGGTACCACATTGGGTTCGCGGAGCAAAAGAACAAGCATATATTGAATCAGGTAAGCAAAAAGTAAATGTACCAATTGCTGCATTGGGTGGTTCGGTTGCCACGCCAACAACTGGAATCAAGGCAGAAGTAATTGAGGTGAAAAGTTTTGAAGAACTAGAAGCATTGGGTACCGAAAAAGTAAAAGGGAAGATAGTTCTTTTTAATCGACCAATGGACCCAACTAAAATTAATACATTCGATGCGTATAGTGGTGCCGTTAATCAACGTGGAGGTGGTGCTTCACAAGCTGCAAAATATGGAGCTGTGGGGGCAATTGTGAGGTCTATGACAACTTTACAAGATGATAAACCACACACTGGAAGTATGCGTTATGCAACTGGTGTACCAATGATTCCGACTGCTGCAATAAGTACAAACGGTGCGAATCTTTTAAGTAAAATGTTGAAAGAAAATCCTAAAATTCAGTTTTTCTTCAAACAAAACTGCGAAACTTTGCCTGATGCTCCATCACACAATGTAGTTGGCGAAATTCGTGGTTCGGAAAAACCTGATGAAATAATTGTAGTAGGAGGCCACCTTGATTCTTGGGATTTGGCAGAAGGTGCTCAAGATGATGGTGCTGGTTGTGTACAATCAATAGAAGTACTAAGATCATTAAAAGCATTAGGTATCAAACCAAAGCGTACGATTAGAGTGGTAATGTTTATGAACGAAGAAAATGGTTTACGTGGAGGAACGAAATATGCTGATTTAGCTAAACAAAATAACGAAAAACATATCGCTGCTATTGAATCTGATAATGGTGGTTTTACACCAAGAGGTTTTGGAATGGTTGGAACGGATGCACAAATCTCTAAACTTACAAAATATAAGAACTTATTAGCACCTTACGGTTTGGCAGAAATTGGTCGCGGAGGTGGTGGAGCAGATATTGGTCCATTGGGTAGTCAAGGTACACTTTTGATTGGTTTTAAGCCAGATTCTCAACGTTATTTCGATTTTCATCATGCACTTTCAGATACGCTCGAAGCAGTTAATGAGCGTGAGTTAAACCTTGGTGCCGCTTCAATGGCTGCTTTGGTTTATCTGATTGATAAATACGGACTTTGATTGAATGACGATTTTTGATTTATAAATAAGTGACGATTTACGAGTGAAAAAGTTCTAAGGAATATTTATCCGATGAAAAACTCAATCGTAAATCGTCATTCTAAAACCTCAAATTTTATAAATACCCTTCGACGCCCAAACCAAATAGAGCAAAGTCATATTTTACTGGGTCTAATGGGTCAAGTTGTTTTAAGTTTTTGGTCAGTTCAATAGCCATTTGCCAGTCTGCTTTAGGTCGTGTTATCAATCCTAATTTTCGAGCAACTCTTTCTACATGTACATCACAAGGGCAAACCAATTGGGAGGTATTTATTTGATTCCAAATTCCAAAGTCAACCCCTTTTTCATCTTTTCTCACCATCCAGCGTAAAAACATATTTATTCGCTTACAAGTAGAATTTCTTGCTGGCGTTGCAATGTGCTTACGAGTACGTGTGGGGTAATCTTCCAAACCAAAAAATACTTTCTGAAAATTTTCTAACCCAACTCTCATATCTTCATTTTCGGGCTTTAAGCCAACAAGGAAGGCATTTTCAAATGATTCGTTTTTGCTATAAAAATCCTTAAAAAATTCAATAAAATATAGAGTGTCAGTAGCGTTGAAGGTACGGTGTTTGAACGAAAGAAATCGTTTAAGGTCAGAATCTTGGTGATTTTTGATAAAATCATAAGGAGCTTTATCCATCAAAGATATTAGCTCATTACATTTATTGATTATCGTTTTTCGTTGGCCCCAAGCAAGGGTAGCTGCAATGAAGCCAGTTATTTCAATATCTTGCTTTAGCGTAAACTGATGAGGAATACAGATGGGGTCGTTGGGAATGAAATTAGGCTGATTAAACAACTCATATTTTTCATTGAGTAAATCAACGATTAGTTGTGTCATTTATGCTTTTACTTTTTTTAGAATAAATACCAAAAAGTTAGAAGCCCATGAAAAGACTGCTAAAATAGCCGTAAATAAAAAGCTAAATGTCGTAATGAAAGGATAGAGGATTGCGAAAAAAGCCGTCCAGATTTTTGATTTAACTTGCATTGATTGATAAAACCTTAATTACTAATACTATAACTTAATTCAGCACTGATACGACTATCTTTTGGAGATAATTTATCGAATGCTTTTTTCGAAATTCTAATTTTTACATCACGTGTTGGATTAAATTTACCGATAACTTTCACCCAAACACTTTGGCCGTTGGCTACATTGGATACTTTTATTAGAGTGCCAATAGGAGCGGTAGGGTGCAGAGCTAAAAATTTATTGGTAGATTCTCCTGCGGTTATTACTTCAGCAATACCATTTTCTGAAACTTTCCTACCACCGGGAGCATTGGGTACTGTGCTTGTTGGTTTATTTGGTATTGTTACAGGTTTATTGATAACTGCTTGTTCTTTAGATTCTTTTGGGGTTTCTTTAACCACATCACCCGCAGGGGCTTGAATTTGAGTGGTAGTTTTGGGTTTAAGGGTGTCTTTTTTAGGAGTAGCTTTCGCAACAAACGAAGCTGGCTTTTCAACTACCAAAACCTGTCCAATTTTTACCGCATCATTGGTTAAGGCATTCCATTCTCTAATTTGCCAAACTTTAATATTATATAATTTTGCTACTGTAAATAGATTTTGTCCTGCTATAATAGTATGTGTTTTAGCTTTAAGAGAAGCCTTTGATGAGGTGTTTTTGGCTTTATTTGTCCCTATTTCCTTAGAAGGTTCAACTGAGCTAACTTTCAATGAACTTTCTGCGTCTTTTGGCGTAGCTTCTGGAATATCTACGATTTCAATGCCATTTTCGTCGATGATTCTTTTTTCTTCTACTTTTTTTGAGCTTGTTTTTTCACCAGATGGTATAATTTCTACTACTGGAGCCTTGGTTTGACTTACCTTTTTTTTACTATTATAGGGTACTTCCACTACTTGGTCGAGTGAAAGAATATCACCTTTTTTAAAAGTTGGATTTACAGAAAGAAAATCGCTTTCCGTACAATCATAACGTTTTAAAATAGAATAAATGGTTTCACCTTTTTCTACTTTATGTTGAACTAATATTTTACCATTTCTTTTTTCAATCCCAAGTGAATCTTCGGGAGTTGCGTAGGTATTGTTTAGGAAAAGCACTGAGGCTATTAAAGCACAAATTATTCTTAACATACAAGTGTTTGTAAATGTAAATGAATCATGGTAAGATGAAGGGATAGGATTGAAATCTCCTTCAGTAGTAAACTTAAACCTTCATTTTTACTGATAATTCAGCTGAAATTTAACATTAAAAATTGTGTATTTGATTCAATTTTATGCAAATTTAATCATTCTATAGTAGATTAACGCATATATTTTTTTTTTGGTGTAAATTCGCCACCTTGATTAGCAAAACAGATGAAAATTCTAGGAATAATTCCCGCAAGATTCGCTTCGAGTCGTTTCCCTGGTAAACCTTTAGTTGATATTGGAGGAAAAAGCATGATTCAGCGTGTGTACGAACAAGCACAAAAAGCCCCAAGTCTTACGAGTGTGGCAGTAGCTACCGACGACCAACGAATTTATGACCACGTACTTGGTTTTGGGGGCGAAGTTTATATGACTTCTGAAAATCACCCAAGTGGAACAGACCGTTGTTATGAAGCTTACCAAAAGGCAGGAGGAAGTAGTAAATTCGACTATGTCATTAATATTCAAGGTGATGAACCTTTTATCGACCCAGCTATAATTGAGCAAATGGCTGAACTACTTGATTCAAAGACAGAAATTGCTACTGCTGTAAAAAAAATTAAAGATTATAACATGCTTTTTGACCCTAATGTGGTGAAAGCAGTTTTGGCTTTGGGAAAACAATGCTTGTATTTTAGTCGCCAGACATTGCCTTATGTACGTGGTGAGGCACCCGAATCTTGGCTCGACCATGCTGATTTTTACAAGCACATTGGTCTATATGCTTATAGAAGTGATGTACTTGAAAAAATTGCTTTATTACAACCATCAAAGCTTGAAAATACAGAGAAGCTAGAACAACTTCGCTGGCTAGAGCATGGCTACAAAATTTTTGCGACTATTACCGAATATGAAAGTATAGGAGTTGATACCCCCGAAGATTTAGGAAAGTTGAAAGATTTCGTGTAAATATGGTTTACTGAGTTATTCTAAAGTTTTTGTTTAGGTTCAAACAACAAACCATACCATTGACCGTTAGAATAAGATAATTGATGAATATAACTCTTTTTTGAGATTTTAACGAATTTTTTTATGCGATATAATATTCTTTGGGCCGACGATGAAATCGATTTATTAAAACCATACATCATTTTTTTACAAGCCAAAGGCTATGACGTGACTCCAGTACCAAGTGGTGCCGATGCCCTTGATAAAGTAGAAAGCGAGCGATTTGATGTGGTTTTTTTAGATGAAATGATGCCCGGTATGACAGGTTTGGAAACACTTGCTAAAATAAAGCAAATGAAGCCTAACTTACCAGTAGTCATGATTACGAAGTCGGAAGAAGAACGTATCATGGAAGATGCCATTGGGTCACAAATTGCCGATTATTTAATCAAACCAATCAACCCCAATCAGATTCTATTGTCAGTGAAAAAAATTCTTGATAATAAGCGTTTGATTTCCGAAAAAACCAACTTAGGTTATCAACAAGATTTCAGAAACTTAGCCATGCAATATAACGACCGCATCGGACACGAAGAGTGGTCGGAAATTTACAGAAAGCTCATTTTCTGGGAATTACAACTAGATAAATCGGAGGATAAGAGTATGGAAGAGGTTTTTGGAATGCAAAAAGCTGAAGCTAATTCAAACTTCTGTCGATTTATTGAAGATAATTACGAAGATTGGTTATCAGACCCAAAGGCTGATAAACCTTTATTATCGCATCAACTGATGAAAACAAAGGTTTTTCCTTTAGTAAATAATGAATCCCCGCTATTTTTCTTATTGATTGATAATCTTCGTTATGACCAGTGGAAAGTTATCGAAGAGGTAATCTCTGATTATTTTAATGTAGAAGAAGAGAGTGATTACTACGCAATTCTACCAACAGCAACTTCTTACGCTCGAAATGCAATTTTTTCTGGAATGATGCCTTCTGAAATGGCTAAATTCCACCCAGATTTATGGGTAAATGATGAAGGTGAAAATGAAGATGCTTTGAATAATAATGAGGCAGAGTTTTTGAAAAGACAAATTGAGAAAAGTCGTAAGAATATTTCGTTTTCTTATCATAAAGTTTTGAATATTGCACAAGGCAAAAGTTTGGTTGATAATTTCAATAATTTATTGAAAAATCAACTCATTGCTATTGTCTATAACTTTGTGGATATGCTTTCGCATGCCCGTACAGAAATGGGTATGATTAAAGAATTAGCCCCCGATGAATCAGCTTATCGTTCGATTACAAGGTCTTGGGTTGAGCACTCACCATTACTCGATTTACTGAAGAAAATTGCTGAGAAAAAAGGTCGTTTGATTATCACTACTGACCACGGAATGATTCGTGTAAAGCATCCAAAACGCATCGTTGGTGATAGAAATGTCAATACCAATTTACGCTATAAACAAGGAAAAAATCTTAATCTTGACGATAAAGACGACCACGTATTGATTGTGCGTAAGCCAGAAAACTTTATGTTGCCTAAACCTAATATCTCAACGGCTTATTTCTTTACAATGGAAGATTATTTTTTCGCTTATCCAAATAATTATAATCATTACGTGAGTCACTACCGAGATACTTTCCAGCATGGAGGTATTTCAATTGAAGAAATGATTGTGCCTTTTGCTTACCTTACAGCTAAGTAAATAATCAAAACACTTCGTTGATGAAATATTTCAACGAAGTGTTTTGTATAGTAATGTACCCAAAATCATGAAAAGACTAATACTACTTTTACTTTTTGTTGAATTTTTGTGTCTAGGTGTATTTGCTCAAACAAAATCAGAAAAATACCTTGAAGATAAAGCTTCTTGGTACGTAGGTATGAATTTTGGCAATGCCATAGGTGGTTATAAGCAGATACTGAAAGATGGTAATTTAGGGGGTACAAAAGCTGGGTTTGTATTAGGGGGTTTATTCAATCCATACGGAAGAAAAAGGGCCTCAACTGTTTTTTATGGTGCAGAAGTAGGTTATCAATCCATTGGAAGAGACAAAGATTTTGTTAGTAATGCTTCTGGGACTTTCTATGTGACCAATAATTCATTTTGGTTAAATGGGGTGGCTCGATATCGACCAATTCTTTGGAGTTCGAAGCTGAATCCGTATGCTGATGCCTTTTTTGGTGCAAAAATTATTAGAACAGCCATAGTTGAGCAATTATCGCAAGATGAATCAGAAGTTTTAGAGTCAGTCAATAAAATTGTTCCTAACTATGGTTTAGGGGTAGGAGTGGGCTTCAAATTAATGGGTCAATTAAAAAATGCTTATCTCGATTTAGGTATTTACCTCCAACAAGCAGACCCTACGAAAATAGTAAAACCTAAAACCATTGAAATTAGTAGTACTTACAATACTTCCTATAAGCAAGTTTTAACGAATACCAATCAAATTGCCATTAGGCTGACTTTGACGGGTTTTGATTAAAATACTGAAGTAGTTCTTAAATCTTCACCTTAGAAATTTCAATTTCTTCTTCCAACAATTGAGTAGATAATTTCTGTAAATCATTATAGTTAAATACCTGTCCATCGGCTCTAACTTGATTAATCTTCTCAAAATCAAGCATTTCAATCAGCCATCCTTCTTTTTGAGTTTCGCTAATTGAAATTATGCCTTCTTCGGGTAAGTTTTTATCAGGCGTAGTGTAAAATGCTCCAAAGCCATAGTTAATATCTACCGCTGGCGACCACGCCGCATTACCAATCGTTTGAGAAACTGCTACGTAACATTGGTTTTCTAAAGCTCTGGCTCTGGCACCGACATGTACACGTGTAGCTCCACGAATGGTTTCCGTACAACTTGGTGATAATATTAAATTTGCTCCAGCCTTATTTAAAAGTTGTGAACCAATTGGAAATTCTACATCATAACAAATTTGGATGCCGAATCCGCCCCATTCTGCTTCAAAGAAAGTAAGTTTTTTTGGTGCAGAATGAATACCCCATTCTTCGTTTTCAAAGCGAGTCATGAAAAACTTATCTTGGTAACCAATCAAACCTTTTTTTGAAAAGACAAAGGCACGATTGAAGATTTTCTCATCTTCAAGAACTGGAAAACTTGGAGCGATAATCGTAACGGCATATTTACGTGCAAGTTGAGCAAAGGTTTCACAAAAATCGTTTTTGAGTGAATCCATTTCTTTTACCTGCCAACGAATGTCAGCTCGAATTTCTTCTGAAAATAAACTCACTAATTCCATTGAACCGTATTCAGGGAATAGAAGTATTTCAGCGTCTTGCCTAACAGCTTTGGCTACCCACTGTTCGGTGTAAATTCGCCAATGGTCAAGGCTTTTATGAGTAGTAATCGGATATTGGGCGGAAGCAACTTTGGCGGTCATTGATTAGAAATTTCTTTGGTCCAATAAATCATTTCCTTCTTGGTTGATTGCGTTTCCCCAATATCAAGCCAATCAAATTGGCTTTTGAGTAAAGGGGTTTGTGTGTATCCTCTTTTTTGCCAAAACTGACTGAGCGGTTGATAGTCAGCAGGCTTTAATGGGTGATTTTCTGGGCGGACAACCGCACAAAAGCTTGTAAGTTTACATTGCTTAAAGCTACGTGCATGGGCTTCTCGTTCATCAAAAAAACGATGGCCAATTCCTAAACCTCTGTATGCTGATAATAAGATACTTTCACCAAAGTAAAAAACACTTTGAATATCTATTTGTGCTTGAATAAATGGCTCTTGAACTTCAGCCGTTTCATCAATTAATGGAATACATGTTGTAGCTCCCACCATTTTGTCGGCGTCATAAACCGCAAAAAGCATGGCGTTTTCAGAAGAAGAATAAACCTTTAGATATTCTTTCTCATAGTCAATGCTGCCTTCATACAAATATGGAAAAGCTTTAAAAACCTCAATACGAAGTTGGGCTAAATCATCGAAGACCGTGGCAATTTCAGCACCTATTTTCTTGATATATGTTAGGTGAGTCATGTTTTACACAGAAACTAATTTAATCCAAAGTGGAAGATTATAATAAGTAGTAACTCTGGTAATTTTTCCTTGATTTACTTCTAAAAAAGCACCTGCGGGAAGCACATATTTTTGGCCATGGGCTACTGGAGAATCTTCATCACCCTTTTTATAAATGCCGTTTACCACAAATTCGGCAGCTACACGTGTTCCAGTAGGTTCTGCGAAAAGCGTTACATCTGTAAGTATTTCTTCATAACACTCATCCATCATTTTTAGAAAGTCTCTAAATTTTTCGATACCTATACGCTCTTCACCCTGGTTAGGTTGGTGTTTAATATCTTTGTGAACAAGAGCCAACATTCCGTTCCAATCCTTATTATTGAAGCAATCGTAATAATTTTTTACAGTTTCTAATGCTGTCATTTTATTCAGGTTCTTAGGGGTAATTTTATTTAAAAGCTTAAGAAAAACAAATTTTGTAGTTTCTACAAAAAAAATAAATATTAATTTGTAAAATGATTTAAATATTGGATTTTCTATTTTGCTTTATCAAGCAACCGCACCAGCTAAGACATGATAGCTATAAGCTAAACCCATGGCAACACTATTGAAATTATCGCCAGATTTTATTTTTTCTTTTCCAAAATGCTCAACAAATATCTCGTTTAATGGTCTAACCATCGAAGTCCCGCCTGTCATAAATACCACATCAACATCTTTGTTTTTGATATGATTTCTTTCCAAAAATCCATTGAGATATTGGTTGATTTTTGATAAGTTAGACTCGATAATTTCCTCTGAAAACTCATTAATTGAAATTGGTTCGTTGATAGAAATATCGCTTTCATTGAATGAAAAAGTGGCATTGTCATCTTTTGTAAGTTCAATTTTTACCTTTTCAATTTCTTTAAAAATCACATAGCCTAAATTTTGCTCAATGAGTGTTTGAAGGTTTTTTACTCGATAATCTTTTCCTGAATATTGATAAGACTTTGCAATGCTCAGTTTCATTCGGAGTGAATCAAGGAAGTTCATTTTTTCCCAAGAACAAATGCTTGTGAAATACGATAATGGTAAATCAATGGGTTTCCCTGGAGTAAATTCTTCTTTAACACCACGTCCAAAATGCGGAGTACCTTTATGCCACATGATATCAGAATCGAAACTATCTCCGCCAATATAAATACCACCTTGGGCAAGCATATCTGCACGACGGTCTGCTTGATTGATGGCATTTGGGTTTAGACGCATCAGTGAAAAGTCAGAAGTACCTCCACCAAAATCAGCTACTAAAACTAGCTGTTCTTGTTCAATTTGACGTTCATACGTGAAAGCTGCACCAATGGGTTCCATTTGAAAATAAAACTCCTCAAAACCTGCTATTTGTGCCGCTTTTGATAATCTTTCTTGAGCAATAGCATCTTTTTCGGGATTTTCGTCAAAAACAACAGGACGACCGATTACTGCTGTTGTGATATTTTCTCCAGTAAAATCATCAGCTAATTTTTTCAAGTGAATCAAAATTAAAGCAACTAAGTCTTCTGCTCGATAGCTTTTTGAGCCAATGCGTGTATCAATAAAGCTTTTATTTGGTAAAACCTTTTTGATAGACTTCATGAATCGGCCACGCATCCGATTTTTCACATACAAAGATACGGCTTCATGCCCAACGGTTGGACTTACAATTTCTTTCGGGTGTGTAGGTTCGGGAAAGAAAAGCAGCGAAGGTATTGTAAAAAGTTTAACTAATTGATTGGTGTTGGTATCAAGAATCGCTAGAGCCGAATTAGTTGTGCCAAAGTCAATTCCATAAATATATTTACTCATGAATTTTTTAGAACGGTGGGTAATGATAACAGAAAACCAATTAAAGTGGTTTCAGAATGAGATAAAAAACTCGCAATAGCTCAAAGAGTATTGTTTCGATAGTTTTACTGTTAGAAAATTTGATTAAATACTTTCAGAGAGATCCCTGACTTGGCCTTTATCGCAGTAAAGTGTGCGATGAGGAAAGCGTTCGATTAGTTCGAAATCGTGTGTAGCCATTAATACCGCAGTATTAGCTTTTTCATTGATAGCCAGGAAGAGTTTAAGAATTTCAACAGACATTTCTGGGTCAAGATTCCCCGTTGGTTCATCGGCTAAAATTATATCTGGGCGATTCAGTAATGCTCTTGCAATTCCCACTCTCTGTTGTTCTCCACCAGAAAGTTGGTGGGGCATTTTCTCAAGAATATGAGGGAGATTTACTAAAGTAAGAACCTCTTTAATTCTGTCATTCATTTCATTTTTATCCTTCCAGCCCATTGCTTTCAAATAAAAATGTAAGTTTTTTTCAATATTTCTATCGCTTAATAATTGAAAATCTTGAAAAACTATGCCAATTTTTCTTCTTAGATAAGGGATTTCAGAACGTTTCAACGCGTGTAATTCATATCCACCAATGAGGCCAGTACCTTTTTCAAGCCATAAATCGGCATATAAGGTTTGTAATAGTGAAGATTTACCACTCCCAGTCCGACCGATTAGGTACACAAATTCACCTTTTTGTATGTTGAAATTAACATCTGAAAGTATCAGTTGTTCTCTTTGGTAGATGTATGCGTGCTGAAGCGATATGACTGAATCCATAGTAATGAATACGAATAGGAGAGTTCTGATTTGATTATCAATTTATACAATTTTTATTCAAAAAAGAATTCTGAGTAATTAATCTCACTCAGAATTCAGTATTCAGAACTAAAATATTATTTAGCGTTTGCCTTTGCATGGTCAGCTAAGAATTTAGCTAAGCCACTATCTGTCAATGGGTGGTTTAATAAAGCCATAATTGCAGAAAGAGGGCCTGTCATTACGTCAGAACCAATTTTTGCACATTGTAAGATATGCATCGGGTGACGCACTGATGCTGCCAAAATTTGGGTTTCGAAACCGTAGTTGTCATAAATCAAGCGAATATCTTCGATTAGATTCATGCCATCGGTAGAGATATCATCTAAACGACCAACAAATGGAGAAACATATGTTGCTCCAGCTTTAGCTGCTAATAGGGCTTGTCCAGCAGAGAATACTAAAGTACAGTTGGTTTTGATTCCTCTTTCCGTAAAATATTTGATAGCTTTAATACCGTCTTTAATCATCGGTATTTTTACCACGATTTGCTCATCAATTTCAGCTAATTCTTCACCTTCAGCAATCATTTCATTGTAGGTAGTCGAAATAACTTCTGCACTTACATCACCGTCAACAATCTCGCAGATTGCTTTGTAATGACGCATCACGTTATCTTTTCCTGCTATACCTTCTTTTGCCATTAATGAAGGGTTTGTTGTTACGCCATCAAGAATACCGAGGTCTTGAGCTTCTTGAATTTCTTTGAGAGAGGCTGTGTCAATAAAAAATTTCATGAGGAAATAATTAATGAGAATATTAAAGAAAAAGTGAAAATTCGAGAATGTGAGATAGTGGACTTTGCCAAAATATAAAAAAAAAAGGCAAATTCACCGCTCAACCACAGTACCCTTGCTTCGGTCAAGACCTGGGGGATTCAGCAGGAGCTGGTAATTTGCCGACACAAAGGTAGTAAATTTTCGACTGCCTGCAAACGTTTTTTTTGAACAAAGTTAATGAATAATTTTTTTTTAGCAGAAATTGCATCTTTAAATTATTGATAGTCAGGTATTTTAATGCTAATAAAAAAGGTCAAAAAAAAATGACGATTTTTATCATTTTTTTAATTTGTCAGTAATTATATTTTTGATTTGTTTTGATAAATATTCCTAACCAAAAATTTTAAATATATGGATTTGAAAAAAATAGTACTCTGGTTCTTTGTGGTTGTGTTCTTTATTTTTGCTTTGGTGCAATATAATGACCCAGACCCTTACGTTTGGATTCCCGTTTATTTGATACCCACTTATTTGTGCTATTATAAATTACAAGGAAAAGGTGACAAGTTGATGTATTTTGGTATAGGTTTATTGTTTTTGATGTGGGCAATTAACCAATTCCCTCCTGCATGGGAAGGTGTTTTGTTGAATCAAGGTATGAAGACGGTCAATATCGAACTTGGGCGTGAGTCATTGGGCTTGGGTTGTTGTACTGTAGGTATGTGGATCTGTGCAGTGTTGAAGAATTAGGCATAAAGTATAAATTGGTTATTGAGAACTCGTTGATACAAAAAACGAATATCACAATAACCAATTTTCAAATTACTCATTTCTAAACTACCCCAACATCGCCATAAACTCTTCTTCCGAAATCATTTTTACGTTGAGTTTTTTAGCTTTTTCTATTTTAGATGAACCCGGTTTATCGCCTACAATCAAGTAATCCAATTTCCCAGATACACCACTTACTACTTTACCGCCATTCGCTTCAATTTTTTGTTCGAGGGCTTCACGTTCAAAGTTTATAAAAGTACCAGTATAGAGAAATGTTTTTCCTACAAGTTGGTCGCCTTCAATTACTTTTACTTCATCTTGTGCAGCCATTTGTAGGCCTGCGTTGCGAAGTTTTTCAATGAGTTCAAGATTTTCTTCTACTTGGAAAAATTCTATGATACTTTGAGCAATTTTATCGCCAATTTCTGGGGCAGTACGTAGCGTTTCGTAGTCGGCAGCTTTAATATTATCAATATTTTTAAAGAATCCTGCCAATTTTTCGGCAACAGTTGCTCCAACATATCTGATACCTATACCAAATAACACTTGTTTGAAAGGTGCTTGCTTAGATTTTTCAATACCATCAAGAATATTTTGAACAGTTTTCTCTTTAAAACCTACTTTTCTCACCTTTCCTGTTGTTTCATCTTCGGTTATTTTTTCAAGTCCAAAGAGTTTTTCATAGGTCAAATCATATAAATCAGTGATGTTTTTTACTAAGCCTTTTTCGTATAATAGTTCTATTTTACCCTCACCTAAACTATCAATATTCATTGCTTTTCGGTGAATGAAATGCTCAATTCTGCCTCGAATTTGTGGAGGACAACCCTTCTCATTGGTGCAGTAATGATTGGCTTCTCCATCTTTGCGTGTAAGTGGAGCACCACATTCAGGACAAGTGTTTGGATATACAATTTCTTGTGTATTGAACATATCTCGTTTCGATAAGTCAACGGCCGTAACTTTTGGAATGATTTCTCCACCTTTTTCAACAAAAACGGTGTCACCAATTCGTAGACCTAGGCGTTCGATTTCGTTGGCATTATGTAAAGAAGCCCTCTTGACGGTTGTTCCTGAAAGATGAATGCCTTTTCCATTTCTTTTTTCGTTGTCAAGTTCGGCAACTGGTGTAATCGCTCCGGTACGCCCTACTTGATAGGTTACAGCTTTTAAAATAGCAGGTTTTGATTCTGCTTTGTATTTGTAAGCAATGGCCCATCTTGGACTTTTGGCTGTGTAACCTAGTTCGGCTCGTTGGGCAATTGAATTCAGTTTTATCACAATGCCATCAGTAGCTAATGGAAGAGAAAAGCGTTTTTCATCCCATTCTTTGATATACTCGATTACATCTTGAATTGTGTGGCATTTTTGCCAAGTTTGCGAGACGTTAAAACCTAAGTTTTTGAGTGCGATTAAGCTTTCTTCATGCGTTGCAAAAACCTCTTCATCAGATAAAAATTGATAAACGTAGGCATCTAAACCACGGCGAGCAACTTCAGCAGAATCTTGTAATTTGAAGCTTCCTGAAGCAGCATTTCTTGCATTAGCATAGCTTTCTTCGCCAGCTGCTTCTGCTTCGGCATTCATTTTTTCAAACGAAGAATAGGGCAGGAATCCTTCGCCTCTGATTTCAAAAATTCCAGTTGTGATGCTTGGTGGTATTTTGACTTTCAGGGGCAAAGTTTTGATAGTTTTTACATTATTAGTAATATCATCGCCTTTAACACCATCACCTCGTGTTACGCCACGAACAAAAACACCGTTTTCGAAGGTCATTGAAAGGGATATACCATCAAATTTTAATTCACAAATATATTCATAACTCTCTCCGTTTAGGCCTTTTCTTACTCTTTCATCAAAATCGAGTAGCTCTTGTTCATTATAGGTGTTGGCCAGCGAAAGCATTGGATAACGGTGCTCTACGCTTGCAAAGTTTTTCGTGATTGTTCCGCCTACTCGGTGCGAAGGCGATTCAGGAAGTTTAAGGTATGGATATTGATTTTCGAGATTTTCTAATTCTTTCAAGAGCATGTCAAACTCTTGGTCAGAAATTTCCGACACGCTATCCATATAATAGCGATGATTATAGTAATTGAGTTTTTCGGTCAGTTCACTAATGCGTTCGGCAGGATTCATACAAATATTTTATGGAGTAATGTATTTATATCTTGATGCAATTTATAAAGATTTAATTAAAAAAGCCTGCTGTTAGAAGCAGGCTTTCATATATAATTCTACACAATTATTAAAAATGTGTAGTACTAAACTTGCATGATATCTTTTTCTTTATCTGCCATTAATTGTTCGGCTTTAGCAATATAGCTGTCGGTCATTTTCTGTACACGCTCTTCTGCTTTTTTTACTTCATCTTCCGAACCACCATCTTTCTGAATTTTTTTCAATTCTTCGTTAGCTTCCTGACGTACTTTACGCACATTTACACGTGCTATTTCAATTTCACCTTTTGCTTTCTTTACAAGGTCTTTACGACGCTCTTCAGTAAGTGGTGGAATATTTAAACGAATAAGTTCACCATCATTAGCAGGAGAAAGACCGATATTTGAGTTGATAATTGCACGCTCAATATCATTGATGATTTTACGCTCGAAGGGTTTGATAGCCAATGTACGAGCATCAGGAGCGGTGATAGACGATACCTGTGCAAGTGGAGTTGGTACCCCATAATATTCTACTTGAATACCATCGAGCATCTGAACTGATGCACGCCCTGCTCTGATTTTCGAAAGTTCGATTTGCGTATGTTTCAATGCACGTTCCATTGAATCTTTAGCCATATCGAGTACTAATTCTATTTCTTCCATTAGTCTAAAATTACAAAATCTATATGTATTTAATTAATCTCCTACTAAAGTTCCCACATCTTCACCTTGTACTACTTTCATCAAATTGCCAGCTACATTCATGTCAAACACAATGATTGGCATTTTGTTTTCTTTGCAAAGTGCAAACGCAGTAAGGTCCATAACTTTAAGGTTTTTGCTAATTGCCTCATCGTATCCGATTTGTGTATAACGAGTGGCCGTTGCGTCTTTGCGTGGGTCGGCTGAGTAAACGCCATCTACACTAGTACCTTTTAATAATACACTTACGCCTAATTCGTTGGCACGGAGAGCTCCACCTGAATCGGTAGAGAAATACGGATTTCCAGTACCAGCACCTAAGATAACCACGCGGCCTTTCTCTAAGTGACGAATGGCTCTACGACGAATAAATGGCTCAGCCACTTGTTCCATCTTAATTGCCGACATGAGTCGAGTACTGAGGCCTGTTTTTTCCAAGGCACTTTGAATGGCCATTCCGTTAATTACAGTAGCAATCATACCCATGTAGTCGCCTTGTTCACGGTCGATACCTGAATTTTGGCTAGCTCCACGGAAAATATTGCCACCACCGATGACGATTGCTACTTGGCAACCTGCATCAACTACAGCCTTAATTTCTTGGGCATATTGCGAAAGAATATCAGAGTTAATAATTTGGCTTTTATCGCCACCATTGAGGGCTTCGCCGCTTAGTTTCAGGAGAATTCGTTTGTACTTTAATTCAGACATTGACGGGTGTATTTTCCAACAAAGTTAGGGTTTAATTTTTGAGTTTCGAAAATTTGATAACAGAAAATTGAATAAATTCAGAATCTTTATTTACACGTCATAAAAAACGACAGACGTTAGTTTTTCTTATAAAAACCAACGTCTGTCGTCATTAAAGGTCTTATAATCAATTGATTATTTATTCAAATTCCATAATTAACTGACCTTTTTCTACGCTATCGCCAGTATTTACCTTGATATTTTTTACTTTCCCATCGCCAGTTGCTTTAATGGCATTTTCCATTTTCATGGCTACTAAAATTAAAAGAACATCCCCTTTTTTTACTTCATCTCCTTCTTTTACTTTCATATCAAAAATAAGTCCTGGCATTGGAGCTTTGAGATTGTTAATCTTAGCAGAAGCCGTACCACTCATTCCCATTTTTTCTAAAAGTAAATCCGTACGATTTTTCAAGTTTACGGTATGAATTGTGCCATTGATTTTTATTTTGAATATTTTTTCGGCAAAATTGGCCTCAACGAGTTCTGCATTATACGATTGATTATCTTTGATAATATGGTAGTGATTATCAGAGATATCACGGAAATCCCAAGAAAAAGGCTGATTATTTAATAGAATTTGTTCTTTATCCTCAGAAATCTCAAAGTTTTGGTCGTTGACGATTGCTTTTAGCATGGTTTTGTTGTTTATTTTTTATTAATCAAATATACACCAACCAAAATGATTGTCATACCAAAATAATGCAAAAATGATATAGATTCTCCATCAATAAAGCCCATCATTGTAGCCACCACAGGTATGAGGTAGGTAACAGATGAAGCAAATACAGGTGAAGAAATTTGCAAGATATAATTAAAAATAATAGCTGCTAAACCCGAATTTATAGCTCCTAATAAAAGTAACATTAATAATGGATTGAGTGTATCGGCATTGATTCTTGAAACAAAATCAGATGAAAAAAGGATAATTGCAGAAAGTATTGCCATTGAGAAGAGAGTCCAACCACTGAGCAATACGGCATTGATTTCGCTTAAATGCTTCCCTACAATATTTACATTGAATCCATACATCAAAGATGCCAAAATAACAAGTAGGGCGTAAGGATTGAGTTGGCTAATAGAAAGGCCATCTTTACTTGAAGAAAGCACCAACACCACACTGCCAATAAAACCGAGTATTAGACCTGCAACTTGCCAACTACGAATGAATTGTTGGAAAAAAATAGCTCCAACTATAAGTACAAAAATAGGTGTTGCAGAGTTTAATGTGCCTGATAATGAGCTATTTATTCTACTTCCTGCAAAAGCGAATAAAAATGCGGGTAGGAAATATCCCAGTAATCCTGAAGCTAAAAAGTATTTTGTTTTTTCTTTAGGATATTGTTTTCTCGATGAAATTATCCAAGGTAAAAAAACGATTCCTGCCGCTAAAATTCTGATAGTACCTATTTGAATAGGAGTAAAAGCATCGAGGCTTTTTTTGATAATAATAAACGATGAGCCCCACATCATGGCTAAAATACTTAAAAGTAGCCATGCAATAAGTGATTTATTTTCTGGATTGGTAAAAGTGTTTTTATTCACGTGGTTGTTTTTTTGTAAGGAAACTTTCTTTACGAGTTATTGTTAATCTACTCCAGCGTATTCTACTTTGATTTGTTGTTTTTCAAGGATAAAACCTTCATATGCAACCGAGACTTCATCTAAGATTGATAAAATCTCTTGGAAATCAAGAGAGAGAACTAGACGCATACGATATTCTTTGAAATTAGGTAAACCCTTGAAATAGTTGCTGTAGTGGCGTCGCATTTCTAAAATACCTTGACGGTCATTTTTCCATTTGATTGAAAACTCCAAATGTTTTCGTGCAGCATCTACGCGTTGAGCTATACTCGGAGGGGCAAGTTTTTCTCCTGTTGCAAAATAATGTTTGATTTCATTAAAAATCCAAGGATAACCAATGGCTGCTCGGCCAATCATGATACCATCAACGCCAAATCTATTTCTATAATCGAGGGCTTTTTCAGGAGAATCAATATCGCCATTACCAAAAATTGGAATCTTAATACGTGGGTTCTCTTTAATTTTGGCGATTAAAGTCCAATCGGCTTCACCTTTATACATCTGTGCACGTGTACGTCCATGAACAGTAAGTGCTTGAATGCCAACATCTTGTAGGCGTTCGGCTACCTCTTCAATATTTTTGGTTTCGTCGTTCCAGCCCAAACGTGTTTTTACTGTTACGGGTAGATGGGTATTCTTTACAACCGAGGCAGTCATTTCTGCCATTTTCGGAATATCTTGCAAGAGGGCAGCTCCTGCTCCTCGACAGGCAACATTTTTTACAGGACAGCCATAGTTAATATCAATTAAATCTGGGCGTGCTTCGGTGGCAATCCGTGAACATTCTCCCATCGTTTCTACGTCACTCCCGAAAAGTTGAATACCAATGGGACGTTCGTACTCGAAAATATCTAATTTTTGTACACTTTTGGCTGCATTTCTAATCAAACCCTCTGATGAAATGAATTCCGTGTACATCATATCTGCACCATTTTCTTTGCAAACCAAACGAAAGGGTGGGTCGCTCACGTCTTCCATCGGTGCGAGTAAAAGTGGAAATTCCCCCAAATCTATATTGCCTATTTTTGCCATATCTTATTGATGAAGAAAAGGTTTGAAACCTTTTTGCTTGTAAATCAATCGACAGTTTAGAAACCTGCCTTATAAACTTAACTATAAAAAAACGCTAAAAATTCCTTTCGGAGTGCCAAAAACGGCCTAAACATTGCGAATACAGGAATTACTGAATAATTTTACCACAAAATTACTAAAAACTTATGAAACTTTCTGATTCGCGTGAAAACCCCGCAGTTTCCTCTTTACTAATAATTATTGGCCTTTTTTTGATAGGTTTTCTTGTCGTCGGAAGTATTGTACAAATACTAGTGATGTTGGCCGTCGGTGCTTCATTGACAGATTTGATGGAGAGTGCTGGCGATTTTTCTAAACTTCCGAATGCTTGGCTTGGAATGATTTTAGGTCAAGGTTTGGGTTCGTTTATTGGTTTTGTAGGTTCTGCTTGGTTGTATTGGCGAATTATCGAAAAGAAAACTTGGCAAGCACTTAATTTTGAGAAAATACCTGCTCTTCCTGTGTTTGGAATGGTTGTGATGATTCAAATGGCCTTCATGGGTTTCAATGGTTGGCTGCAAGAAATTAATCAGGCAATTGTTTTTCCAGAATCTTTGAAAGGCTTAGAGGCAATACTAAAAGGTATGGAAGATAAATTGGCTGAAACAACTAAGTTTTTCACTGATTTTAAATCGTTTGGGCAATTTATATTAGCATTTTTGGTTATTGCCGTGATAGCAGGAGTAGGAGAGGAGTTAATTTTTAGAGGTTTAATTATGCGAAAACTGCTTTTAGGAACACGAAATCACCATGTGGCTATTTGGGTAGCAGCTTTCATTTTTGCCGTGATTCACTTTCAGTTTTATGGAATTATACCTCGTATGATGTTGGGCGTGTTGTTTGGCTATTTTTACTATTGGACAGGAAACATTCTCGTTCCAATTTTCGCCCATATTTTCAATAATGGTTTTGCTGTTACGGTCATGTATTTACATAATTTAGGAATTGTAAAAACCGACCTTGAAAGCATGGATGATGTACCAACTTCAATTATTGCTTTTTCTTTAATTGCAACTATTGGCCTAATGTTTTTGTTGAAGAATTACACAAGTAATCGACCGTCGGCAGACAATAATCAAATTTAGTAAAATTTTTCATGGAAGAACAGTCGAAATTTAAGCAATGGTTCAAAAGGCTCGGATGGGCTGGATTCCTATTTTTCTTGATAAAAGGCTTACTTTGGTTAATTATTCCTTATCTAATTGCTAAGGGAATTATTAGTAAATAATGGATGATGCTGAATTATTATAACTATAAATTCAATATTATCTACAAATTGTCAAACCGCATAGAGCACAGATTTATTAACGCTAATTTTCACTGATGTTAATACATTTCAGTGAAAATTAGCGTTTTTATTAAATTATGTCATCTGCTTGGCATAATCCTTCTTTGAAATTCCAAAATTAATACCCTACACTTGTATTATCAGCTCTTGGGTCTGATGCTCCTTCAAGCATTCCATCCGAACGTAACATAATGCAATCCATTCTTCCGAGTGTACCTTTTTGTGCATCAATAATATAACTTCGTGATTTTAAAGCATTGACTGTTTTCTCATTGAATGCATTGGGTTCATAAACTGTGCGGTCAGGCATCCATTGGTGGTGGAATTTTAAGGCGTTAACGGCCTGCTGCATAGTCATTCCATGTTCAATTACGTTTAAAATGGTTTGATAAACTGAGGTGATGATGGTAGACCCTCCGGGTGTACCAACTGCCATCAGGAATTTTCCATCTTTTTCAACGATTGTTGGAGTCATTGATGAAAGCATACGTTTTTCGGGTTGAATTTCGTTGGCTTTGTTGCCAAGTAAGCCAAACATATTTGGCACACCAGCCTTAATACTGAAATCGTCCATTTCATTATTCATTAAAAATCCAGCCCCAGCTACCACAACTTTACTGCCATAACCACCATTAAGCGTTGTAGTAATTGAAACCGCATTTCCATCTTTATCAACGACTGAATAGTGTGTAGTTTCATTAGACTCATAGCCTGGAATTTTACCACCATCAATGCTTTTACTATCAGTTGCTTTCGCAAAATTGAAATCTGACCAACGTTTTTTCAAATATTCCCTGCTCATCAACTCTTTCATTGGTACTTTAATGAAATCCATATCACCCATCCATTTGGCACGGTCGGCATAAACTCGGCGTTCTGCTTCAATCATGACCTGTACAGTAGAATCAGAATTAAAGCCCCATTTACGAAGTGGGTATTGCTCAACTAAACGCAGAAGTTGGACCAAAGCTACGCCACCACTCGAAGAAGGTGGCATTGTAATGATTTTATAATTATTCTTATAATCGGCAACGATGGGTTCTCTCCATGCCGAATGATATTTTTTCAAGTCTTCGTGCGAGATTATTCCTCCACCTTTTTGCATTTCCTTTACTAATAGGTCGGCCACTTCTCCATCGTAAAAGCCATTTCTACCTTTTTGTTGGATAAGACGTAAGGTTTTAGCCAAATCTTTTTGAATTAATATTTCACCTTTTACCCAATCACGATTTTCTGGGTGCATAAAATAAGGTGTATTTTCTCCATTTACTTTTCTAAAAGCCGCTTTGTTATTATTGAGTCCGAGTGCTTCTCTTTCAGTTAATACTACACCATTTTCTGCAAGGTCAATGGCAGGTTGAATAACTTTCTCCCAAGATAATTTTCCAAATTTTTTATGAATTTCAACCATTCCATCAACTGAACCAGGCACGCCACTCGCTAAGTGGCCTAAAAGGCTTAGTCCCTGAATCACGTCACCTTTGGCATCTAAATACATATCTCGGTGAGCTTTAAGAGGTGCCTTTTCTCTGAAATCAAGTGTGTAAGCTTTTCCATTTTTATCTCGGATAACAGCAAAACCACCGCCACCTAAATTCCCAGCAAATGGAAATACCACGGCTAAAGCAAAATGTGTAGCCACGGCTGCATCAACGGCGTTGCCACCCATTTTCATGATTTCTACACCTACTTTTGACGCGTCAGGGTGGGCTGAAGCTACCATCCCATTTTTACCTATAACTCCTTTTCGGTCGGAGAAAAATGTTTTCTGACTTGGGTCTTCTTCGAAAAGAACAAAAAGGTCTTTGCGTTCGCTTGAAACGCCATTGGTTGTTTGAGTAGGTTTATTTGTGCAAGAGAAAATTAAACTTACAAATAGTAATGTAATTAGGGCGAGGTTTTTATTCATGTTTGTTGAAATTTGTACTTTAGGAAATTAAATATTTTTCTAGTTTCTACAGATTTGCTCAATGTTAAAAATAGAGGTATCCCACATATCCTTAAAATTTGCCGTTAATTTACTAAAATCTACTGATTGAGGAAATTCATTTACGAAAGTAATTTCGGTTGATTATTTTCGTGGATACATTAAATTGAGGTTTTGTGCCTAGCTAACATTTTAAAATTATGAAAGTACTATTACTAATATTAGAAAGTTTTCGATTTGCGATGAACGCTTTGCGAGAGAATATTCTCCGTACGGTTCTTTCTTTACTGGGAGTAACTGTTGGAATTTTTTCAATAATTGGCGTTTATACAATGGTCGATTCATTAGAGTCTAATATAAAGGGTAGTTTAAGTTCAATCGGTACGAATGTAATATACGTACAAAAATGGCCTTGGTTTTTTGGTGGGGGAGATTATCCGTGGTGGAAGTATTTTATGCGTCCAGAGCCTAAATATGATGAGTTTAAATATTTGAAAGAAAACCTAGAACACGCTCAATCAGTGGCAATGATGGATTTCTCGAGTGGGGTTTCTTGTAAAAAAGGTAGTAATAGTATCGAAGCTTTATGTCAAGGAATAACTTATGATTTTACCGATATTACCGAAGTACCTATTGTTAATGGTAGGTATTTTGCCCCTCAGGAAGTTGAGTCTGGAAGAAACGTTGCGATTTTAGGTGCGGATATTTCTGATGCTCTATTTCCTGATTCAGACCCAATCGGACAATCATTTAAAATGAAAGGTCAAACGCTAACGGTAATCGGTATTCAAGAAAGAAAAGGGAAACAAATTGCCGATTTTGGTGGTGAGCCAGACCAGAAAGTTTATATTCCTTTTTTAGCACATAAACGTATTTTCTCTTCGGGCGAACCTTATGGTGATATTGTTTTAAAAGGATTTGATACTGATGAAGGATTATTGGAACTGGAAGGAGAAACTACTGGTTTGATGCGTACTAAACGTGGTCTTCGACCAACTCAAGAGGATAATTTTGCTTTGAATCGCCCCGAAGCCGCCGCAGCAGCATTAGGACAACTCTTTGGCACAATTCGTACAAGTGGCTTTTTCATTGGATTATTTTCTTTACTTATTGGAGGTTTTGGTATTGCTAATATCATGTTTGTTTCGGTAAAAGAGCGTACAAATATCATTGGTATTCAGAAATCTCTTGGAGCTAAAAATTTCTTTATTCTTTTTCAATTCTTATTCGAGTCAGTTTTTTTGTGCCTAATTGGTGGATTCTTTGGCATTCTTTTAGTTTATCTCCTTAGTTTTTTACCACTGGGGTCACTTGATATTATTCTTACATCGAGCAATATTATTTTTGGATTAATCATAGCTAGTATCATCGGAGTTGTTTCGGGAATCATACCAGCGTGGCAAGCCGCACGTCTTGACCCAGTAATTGCCATTAGAAGTAAATAATAATTAATAAAGAAAATGTACCACTGAATTTATTCAGTTCTTATAAAATATCCTTTGTTTCAAAAGCCATTGAATTTATTCGATGGCTTTTAAAATGTTATACCACATCTTTGCTGATAAATGATAGGTAAATGTGTATTTTTGCAGGAAAATAGACCATATTAAGGAAATTACTTACCCTTAATTTTTGATTCAAATTCTTAATTACCGCTCAATGCCCATTATTTTAAGTATCGAAACTTCTACAAAAGGTTGTTCAGCAGCAATTCATCAAGATGGAAAGCTACTATCAATCAGCGAGATATATAATGAAAAATCTTCTTCTGGCATGTTAACTACGTTAATACAACACGTAGTAAAAACTGCAGGATTAACCTACGAAAGTCTCGATGCTATTGCTGTTGCAAAAGGGCCAGGTTCATATACTGGTTTACGCATTGGTGTTTCTACCGCTAAAGGTTTATGTTATACACTTGATAAACCATTGATTTCTGTAAATACTTTGGAAGCAATGGCATACGCAATTTCTGATTTTCGAATCTTAAATGAGGAATCCACAAGTTTCGATTTACTTTGCCCAATGCTTGATGCTCGCCGAATGGAAGTTTATTGTGCGATTTATAATGCTTACACACAAGAACAAGTAGAGGAAACTCAGGCAAAAATTATTGATGAAAATTCATTTAATGAAATCTTACAAAAGAAAAAAGTATTGTTTTTTGGCGATGGAGCTAGTAAATGTCGTAGTACTTTAGGTCAAAATCCCAATGCTCTTTTTTTAGAAACAACACTTAATCCATCTGCTAAAAGTGTGGGTATTTTGGCTACAAATGTATTCGAAAGAGGGCAATTTGAAAATGTAGCTGATTTTGAGCCTTTTTATCTCAAAGAATTTATGGCTACTACCGCGAAGGTAAAGTAATGTAAGATTTCATTTGTCTGTATTCTGTATATTCAATTGGTTCTAAATTTTGGTAGATGATTGGATGCCATTGAACTTTGAAAATTCTATCTTAAAATTTCAAATTGATAAATTGTCATTAAATTTCGGTGGTTGAGTAATGCCGAAATCATTGAAATTTGTGAGTAGCTTCGGCTTCGCTCAGCTACCGAGGTGTTAGTATTGCTTCGCTCAATTACCGAGGTGCTAGTATTGCTTCGCTAAATAACCTAATAAAACCTTAATAAATGCTAATTCAAACAATTAGTCTTTAATCTCGTTTTAATCTTGAAAGAAGATAAACTAATGAGAATGAAGTTTTTTTGTTTGGTTATATTATTATTCTTTGGTTTAGAAAAAGTTTCCGCACAAGATTCTACTCATAAACTACTCAGGGATAAAAATTTTGTGGCCTTACCTGTCGTTTTTCGACTACCCGAAACACGTTGGGGTGGAGGGGTAGGAGGTGTCGCCACTTTTGGCTTTGCCAAAGATTCCATCAATGCTAAATTATCACAAATTTCTTTTGGGACTACATTTACTCAAAATAAGCAAATACTTATTTTTATGCCTTTTAAAATATTTACCAATAATGGTAAATACTACTTCGCCTCTGAAAATGGTTGGTTTAGATATAATTATATTTATTCTGGAATTGGTGAAAATCGAGTACCAGAAGAAAAATACGATGCTGATTATGAGCGTGTTAGGTTACTAGCTACGCGTGCGATTAATGCCAAAACTTATGTAGGTCTAAGAGTAAATTTTGAAAACTACGTTGTCACGAAAACCAAAAAAGATGGAGAATTAGCTTCTGGAATCATTGATGGGAGTGATAAATCGCGTACATTAGGTTTAGGTTTAAGTTTTTTGAAAGATACCCGTGACCAAGTGTTTTATCCTAGAAAAGGTGTTTTTGGGGAATTTTTCATCGTTCCTTCAGGGAGATTTTTTGGTGCAAATCGCAATTTTACAAAGATTTCAGCAGATTTTGCTTTTTATAAATCATTGACTAATAAAACAGTTTGGGCTAGTAATTACGTTGCTATTGCTAATTTAGGAAATGTGCCATTCAATCAATTAGCATATTTAGGAGGACAATCGAAAATGCGAGGAATTTTTGAAGGTTACTTCCGTGATAAAAATGCCTTAATGATTCAACAAGAAGTTCGCCAAGAAGTTTGGAAACGCTTAGGAGCAGTTGCTTTTGGTTCGGTAGGTTTTATGGGAAGTGAGCATAATCATTTTTTACGCCTAAATAAACCCAAATTTACATATGGAGCAGGTTTGAGAATAGCTACCAAAAATCACCTAAATCTTCGCTTAGATTATGCCCTATCCCCATATACTGGCGGCAATTTTTACGCAACAATTGGTGAAGCATTTTGATTAATGCATCATTTTGGGAAAAATCCATAAACTGCCATGGCTGTCATAATCATTACCACTAACCACCCAATGATTTGTAAGAAGATGGAATGTTTATAATTACCAACAATTCGAGTCTTTCTACTTGCCACCAGCATAATGGCTAAGGCAATTGGGAGAATAAATCCATTGATTGTACCTACTAAAACAAGTATTTTTACAGGTTTCCCAATTAATACAAAAATAATTGTAGAGAAAACGATGAAGCCAATGATGATTTGTCGATGGAATTTTTCGAAACTTGGATGAAAAGTTCGTAAGAAAGATACAGATGTATAAGCTGCCCCAACTACTGAAGTAATAGCTGCACACCAAATAACTACTCCAAAGATTTTATACCCAATTTCTCCGGCAGCTAGCTGAAATACCGAAGCAGGTGGATTATCCTTATTCAAGGTCATTCCTGCAACAACAACACCCAATGAAGCTAAGAAAAGTAGGTATCTGACAATGGCCGTTACCAAAATACCGGTGGTTGCACTACGGTTGATTTCTGATAGGTTTTCTTCTCCACTAATGCCAGCATCCATCAAACGATGCACCCCCGCAAAAGTTATATAACCACCTACTGTTCCACCAACGAGTGTAACAGTGGCTAAAGCATCAAATTTTTGAGGAATTATTGTACGTTGAATAGCTTCAAAAATAGGAGGTTGAGAGACAAAAACTACATAGAGAATAAGTAGAATCATTAAAAAACCTAGAATTTTGGCAAAGTTATCCATTAATTTTCCTGCTTCTTTCGATAAAAAGATTCCAATTGCAATGCCAGAGCTTATAATAGCTCCCAACTTCACATCTATTCCAAATAATACCTCAAAGCCTAAACCTGCACCTGCAACATTCCCAATATTAAATGCCAAACCACCAATGACAATTAAGAAAGCTAAAAGGTAGCCCAAACCAAAGAATAATTCATTGGCCAAATCTTGGGCTGGTTTACGGCTCACCGAAACTACACGCCAAACATTCAATTGAGCTCCAATATCAAGTAAAATGGAAAGTAAAATCACAAAACCGAAACTAGCTGCTAATTGCTGTGTGAAAACAGTAGTTTGTGTCAAAAAGCCTGGACCAATAGCTGAAGTGGCCATTAGAAAAGCAGCTCCAAGTAAGGCATTTTTATTTTTCATTAGAGGGTTTCGTTTGTGATTAATTACAAAGAAAGTAATTTTTGAAGAAGAAATTCAAGGATTTATTGAAAATGTATAGGCAATTTATATTTTCTGAGATTGAGAATAAAAGTGTGGAACACCTTTACGATAAGAGCGTCCTAAACTTTGATTAGTTACAAAGTTTAGGACGCTCTTACCTAAGATGTGCCTCAAATTATTTAATTTTCTGCATAAGCCTCAACTGGCTCGCAAGCACAAATGAGGTTTCTATCTCCATAAGCCGAGTCTATGCGGCTAACTGTTGCCCAGAACTTATTTGCTTTAACATAAGCTAGAGGATAAGCTGCTTTTTCTCTCGAATAAGGTCTTGTCCATTCTTCTGTTAAAACTACTGGAGCAGTATGAGGGGCATGTTTCAATACATTATTTGCTTTATCCGCTTTGCCTTCTTCAATTTCTCTGATTTCTTCACGAATGCTCAATAATGCATCACAGAAACGATCAAGTTCAGCTTTTGATTCTGACTCTGTTGGTTCAATCATCAATGTTCCAGCTACTGGGAACGAAAGCGTAGGAGCATGGAAGTTATAATCCATCAAACGTTTGGCTACGTCTTCTGCCTCAACACCTGCACTTGCCTTGAACGGACGCAAATCAACAATCATTTCGTGAGCACAGTGTCCACTATCTGCGGTATAAAGGATTTGGTATTCGCCTTCTAAACGAGATTTGATATAATTCGCATTTAAGATAGCATTTTTAGTGGCATTGGTTAAGCCTTCTCCCCCCATCATAGCAATGTAAGCGTATGAAATAGTAAGGATACTTGCACTACCAAATGGAGCTGCTGAAATTCCATGAATTCCAAATTTCCCGCCCATATTAACCACTGCATTAGTGGGTAAAAATTCAGCTAAATGCTGAGCTACACCGATTGGTCCCATTCCAGGGCCACCACCACCGTGAGGAATACAGAATGTTTTATGTAGGTTGAGGTGACAAACATCCGCTCCAATGGTAGCAGGAGAGGTCAAACCTACTTGGGCATTCATATTTGCACCATCCATATATACTTGTCCGCCGTGAGCGTGAATCAAGTCGCAAATTTCAATGATAGATTCTTCAAAAACACCGTGCGTCGATGGGTAAGTTACCATCAAACAAGCTAAGTTTGCTGAGTATTGTTCGGCTTTTGCTTTTAAATCAGCCACATCAATATTTCCTTTTTCATCACATTTGGTCACAACCACCTGCATACCTGCCATTACTGCAGAAGCTGGGTTTGTACCGTGAGCCGATGAAGGAATTAAAGCAATATTGCGGTGTGAATCCCCACGACTTTCGTGGTAAGCACGAATTACCATCAAACCTGCGTATTCACCTTGTGCCCCCGAGTTTGGTTGTAGTGACATTTGAGCAAAACCAGTTACTTCACAAAGCCAGTCGTTCAAGTTTTTGAATAATTCTTGATAGCCTTCCGCTTGATTCTGCGGAGCAAATGGGTGGATATTCCCAAATTCTGGCCAAGTTACAGGAATCATTTCAGCCGTTGCATTAAGCTTCATCGTACAACTTCCCAATGAAATCATTGAGTGAACCAACGATAAATCTTTATTCTCTAAAGATTTTAAGTAACGCAACATTTCGTGTTCAGTATGATAACTACTAAACACTGGATGAGTCATGTAATCAGAAGTTCGGTTTAAGCCCGGTGCAAAACCAATTTCTACTTCAGATTTTAAGTTGATAGTCGTTGCTTTTCCGTTGGCTTCTGCAAAGATATTTAGCAGGAGTTCTACATCTTTGAGTGTTTTACGTTCATCAAATGAAACACCAACGTTTCCATCTGCATAGTAACGTAAGTTTACCTCATTCTTTTCAGCAATAGCACGAAGTTTTGAACTATCTTCTACGTGGAGTGTTACGGTATCGAAATAATTTTTATTGATTACCTGATAATCAAGGCCTTCAACTGATTCAGCAAATAATTTAGCTAATCCATGTACTTTTGCTGCAATTCCTTTCAAACCTGCTGGTCCATGATAGATACCATAAGCAGCCGCCATTACCGAAAGCAGTACTTGAGCTGTACAAATATTTGAAGTAGCTTTTTCACGACGAATGTGTTGTTCACGTGTTTGTAATGCCATTCTTAGTGCACGATTGCCTTGTGCATCAACCGAAACACCAATAATACGGCCAGGAATCTGACGCTTAAAAGAATCTTTAGTAGCAAAGAATGCGGCATGAGGTCCACCATAACCCATCGGAACACCTAAGCGTTGTGCCGAACCAACTACAACATCAGCACCCATTTCACCTGGAGGAGTAAGAAGGGTTAAAGAAAGTAAATCAGCAGCAACCGCTGTAAATACATTAAGCTCATGAGCCGATGCAATCAAATCTGTATAGTCATATACTTCGCCATTAGTAGCTGGGTATTGCAGTAAAATTCCGTAGAGGTCTTCGTTTGTAAGGTCATAAGTAATATGGTTACCAACTACAACATGAATGCCTAATGGTTTTGCACGACCAATCACCAAATCAATGGTTTGTGGGTGACAAAGTTCTGAAACGAAGAAAGTTTGAGCGTTTTTCTTAGCAGCAGGACGCACACTATGGAGCATCGTCATGGCTTCAGCAGCGGCAGTTCCTTCATCAAGTAAAGAAGCATTGGCAATTTCCATTCCTGTTAGTTCAATTACCATAGTTTGGAAATTGAGTAACATTTCTAAACGACCTTGGGCAATTTCAGCCTGATAAGGTGTGTAGGCAGTGTACCAAGATGGATTTTCTAATATATTTCTCAAAACTACATTCGGTACGATTGTATCGTAGTAGCCAGTACCGATAAAAGATTTGTAGATTTTATTTTTTTGAGCTAAAGCTTTGAAGTCAGCCAAGAACTCCACCTCTGATTTCGAAGATGGTAAGTTTAATGCATTTTTCAAACGGATTTTTTCAGGAACTGTTTGGTCAATTAGTTCATCTAGTGAATTAACGCCAATTGTATTAAACATGGCTTGAAGGTCATTTTGGCTTTTGCCGTGGTGACGACTCTCAAAGGATTCTTGCGTACTAAGGTTTACTTTCATCGGTGAAAAACCCCCTGCCCCTGAAGGGGAGTTTATTTTTGAATTGATTCATGCTTTGGGGTGTAAATCTGCATGAATTGTTTGTTTAGATGAGTTTGCAAATATACTAAAATTATAAATTAATTGTTAAAACAAATTGTTAGAAATATTAGAGAAATTTTATGGAATATTTTTGAAGGATAGTAATTTAATCTATAAATCTTGTCTTATTTAGAGAAAATATCTATAATGTGATTCTAGCGAAAAAGTGTGCTACAAAAGAAAATATATGTAATTTTTAGCTTTGGCAAATAAAATAAGTCTGAGATTAAGATATGAAATAGAATGTTTTTATTTTAATTATTTTGATTGAAAACTTGTAGTTTTTGTCAATTTAAAAAAGAATGAATTTATAAGTGAGTAATGTTGAGTTTTGTATAGTTTGATTTTTTATCTGGGAAATGATGAAAAAAACATCGGGGTTTTAAGCTTATCTTAGCTATTGCGTAATAAAAAACAACAAAGCCAAATCAGTTTCATAGCTGATTTGGCTTTTATTGAAAGTGAGAGTCTTAAGAAATACCCTCAAACATTTTTTCATCTTCTTCAACAAATGGTTGGTTGCGAAGACGCTTACCAGTTGCTTTAAATATTGCATTGGCAACAGAACCACCAGTAGGAGGAAGGGCAGGTTCTCCAAGACCAGTTGGGTCAATGCCATTATTAACAAAATGCACTTCAATTGCTGGAATTTCGTTCATTTTTATAATTCTAAATGCATTAAAGTTATTTTGGATTGGAGCTCCATCTTTAAAAGTTAGATTTCCATACATGGCATGTCCGATTCCATCTACAATTCCACCCATTACTTGGTTTCTTGCACCACTTTGATTGACAACTATACCACAATCAACAGCGGCATGAATTTTTTGTATTACAGGCTTTCCTTTTTTCAGTACTACATCAGCCACTTGAGCCACATAAGATGCATGTGAGAAATAAACGCTAAAGCCTTGACTTACACCTTTTTTCTTCTTGCCCCAACCCGATTTTTCTGCCGCTAACTCAATCACTGCTTTCATACGGTCGATATCATATTTGATAGGCCCTGTTGGTGAAGTTTTGGCTTTTTCTAATAAATCAAGTCTGAATTGAACAGGGTCTTTACCAGCGGCGTTGGCAACTTCATCAATGAAAGATTGCTCGGCAAATGCCAAGAAGTTAGTAATTGGAGCACGCCAAGGTCCAGTGGTAATTGGTGATTTATGTTCTACAGAATCTATCAATAAATTTGGAACTGCACCTGAAGGAAAATTGTCTTGGCGAGTTGAGTTACCAGCATTAATTCCCGCACCTCGAAGGGTATAGCCAATCATATTTCCTTGTTTATCGAGGGCAGCTCGGAAACGATAGCGAACCGCAGGACGATAACTTCCACCGCTCATATCATCTTCACGCGTCCACATCACTTTCACAGGAGCTTTAATGATACTCGAAAGCTCAGCTGCTTCCAAAACGTAGTCAGTTCCTAATCTTCTACCAAATCCACCACCCATTTTAGTGAGTTCAACACTTACTTTCTCAACTGGAATATTGAGTAATTTTGCAGTTTGTGTTTGTGCTGCCTGAGGAGTTTGGGTTGGACCAACTAATTCAACGCCATCTTCACGAACGTGAGCGAAGAAATTCATAGGTTCCATTGGATTATGAGGCAAGAATGGACATTGATATTCTGCCTCTACAATTTTTGCAGCATCTTTAAAGGCTGTCTCAACATCTCCATCTTTTCTACGAACTTCTGCTTTATTACTATCTAATAGTTCCTTGAAAATTTTGTTGTGTTCGTCAGTACTTTCAAGATTAGAGGCTTTTTCCCATTCTATCTTTACTAACTCACGGGCTTTCTTAACTTCCCAAGTAGATTTTCCAACAATGGCCACTTTATCTTTAAACGACACGACCTCAATGCCGGGAGCAGACGCTTTAGCTGCTGAAGCATCAAAAGATTTTAGTTTCATGCCAAAAGCAGCTGGTCGCTGAATCATGGCAAACTTCATTCCTTCACGATAAAAGTCGAGCCCAAAAAGTGGTTTTCCTGTGAGAACCCCATAATTATCAACACCTTTTACCGTTGAACCAATGAGTTTAAAGTCTTTTTTGTCTTTTAGTTTAACGTCAGTAGGTGGTGTAAGTTTAGCAGCATCATTGGCTAATTCTCCATAACTTAGTTTTTTGCCCGAAGTATGAACAACAAAACCCTTATCCGTGCTACATTCGCTAGCTGAAACTCCCCAACGCTTAGCTGCTGCTTCAATAAGCATTTGGCGGGCAGTTGCACCTGCTTTACGTAGGCGTTGCCATGAATGAGGAATCGAACCGCTACCACCAGCTACTTGTCGTTCGAATTTTTTGGTATCAAGCGGAGCTTGAACTACTTTTACATTATTCCAATCTACATCCAATTCTTCTGCAACAATGATTGGGAATGCAGTTTTAATGCCTTGTCCGATTTCAGGATTAGGTGACAGAATCGTAACGATGCCATCGGGTTGGATAGATAAATATGCATTGAAACTATTGCTTGCACTTTCTACCACTTGTGCGGCCGATGCTTCTTGTCCAAACCAATTAAAGCCCAAAAGCAAGCCTCCAGTACTAAGGACAGAAGTTTTTAAGAAATCTCGTCGGCTATTATGTTTTGTCATGATTTTATATCTTGATTTTAGATTAAAAATGAATCGTTAGTTATGAATGATGAAAATTCATTCAAACTTTAAAAATTACATTTTTGATGCTGCTAATTGAACAGCCTCTTTGATGCGGTGATAAGTGCCACAACGACATAAGTTAGCCGACATAGCTGCTTCAATTTCCTCTAAACTTGGCTTTGAATTCTTTTTCAAGAATGATACAGCGGTCATGATTTGTCCTGCTTGGCAATATCCGCACTGTGGAACATCCATTGCATCCCATGCTTGTTGAACAGGGTGGTCACATTTTTCAGAAAGGCCTTCTATTGTCGTAATTTTTGAATCAGATACCGATGAAACAGGCAACACACAAGAGCGTGTAGCTTCACCGTTCACGTGTACAGTACAAGCACCACACATGGCCATTCCGCAGCCATATTTTGTACCAACGAGGCCGAGGTTATCACGTAAAACCCAAAGAAGTGGGGTGTCTGGAGATGCGTCGGTTTCGTATTCTTTACCGTTGATTTTGAGTTTATATTTTGCCATTTTTGTAGGTAATAATGGTGAAAATGAATAGAGTAAAGCTTATTTATGTTTGAAAATATCTGTGTTAATAGAAATTATGATTCCGTTTATAGAATATTTATAATACATAAAATTAAAGAAATTGTTCTTAATTGGGCTAATTATTTAAGGATTTTGGCCTACAATTTAGACCAAAATCCTATTTTCAGCGATTTATGGCTTCAAAATTAATTTCCCTGTTTTTACCTTCTCAATTTCTGTTCGATTCATTAATTCTGGACGAGACCCACCTTTTACAAACATCTCGGCTTGGTCACCATAATGTTTACTCATTACATTACCCGACTGTCCACTTGGTAAAACGCTTCTTCCGTGCTCGGCATCGCCAAAATCTACAATTCTACGCAGGGCGGGTCCGTAGGTAACTTTATAGGTTCCACTTGAATCAATTGGAAAGTCTAAATTATTAATGGTTTCTCGTCCGCCCGGTGCTGGGAGTGGACCCACATTGAAAAATTTACCAATAACGGGCACAATTCCCAGCGGATGATTGTGCGTAAGTGTATGCACTTTACCCCATTGCCAATCATTCATTTCTTTTCCTAGTTGCTCTGCAAGGCTATTTAGAGCTTCGTTCAATGATTGTGTAAGAATTTCTTTACGAGTTTCTTTTTTAGGGGTCGAAATATTATCCCACCAAGGCGAGGCATCATTTCGCATCAATGACGCCATATTTCGTTTGAAATTTCCGTTATGCTCGAAAGCTTTAAAGACTTCATTGCCTAACTCATCTTTGATTGTGTTGACAAAGAAATGATACAAGAAACGATAATAAATGGTTGGTTCTGTATCTTCTAAATCATGTGACCCGTCCCACTTAGCTAATTTTTCGTAAGCTACTTTTGCTGGTTCGTTCAGTTGAGTTCTATCAATTACAGGTAAAATATCTTTTAAAAGAGCCTTGTATGGGGAAGAGGTTACATCGTTGATAACTTGACGAACACTTTCTTCTGTCCAATCTTTCTTGTCGTTGAATAATAATTCTTCAATGCGACTTGCTCGATTGCCTGCTACATAATAGCCCGCTACAAGACCATTCCCCATATCGGCAGGTTGGTTATTAGCCGTGTAAAGTACCCCACGTTTAGGATTCAGTATTTGAGGATTCAATGAGAAATCATACCAGCCTTGTGGGTCATCATTACCAGTTGAGCCATCCAAAATAACCATTGGGTTGACATGTGCAGGACGTTTCGGTAATCTTCCTGCCGCCCACCAAGCGATATTTCCTTCAGTATCTCCCCACATTACATTTAATCCCGGTGAAGTCAGTTTACTTACTGCCTCGCCAACTTCGGTCGCATTTTTGGCATGAGCCATTTTATAGAAAGATTCTAAATGGTAGCTTGGAAATTGGTTAAATACCCACCAAAGAGCAATTGGCTCTTTTTGGTCAGCCATTTTATCAAAACTTTCATTCATAATGATTCCATGTCGAGAAGTTTTGATGGCAATTTTTACATCACCTTTGTCTTTTACTTTGATAACTTCTTCTCTAACTTTCAAATCTTCCCAGTGATCTTTATACCAAACTTGGTTAGGATTGGCAGGGTTAGCTTTTTCACGGAAGAAATCAACATCGTCGTTCTCGAACATCGTTAGTCCCCAACCGCCATATTGTGAGTGTCCTAGAGCCCCTACAGGTGTTCCAGCTAAGAAATTTCCATAAAATTTAAAATTAGGGCATTCGAGGTGTGCTTCGTACCAAACTGATGGTTGTGAGAATGCAATGTGGGTATCGTTTGATAAGATAGGTTTACCAGATTTAGTTTTAGAGCCAGCGATAACCCAGCCATTTGAACCGTGATAAGGTGGAAAAGGAGAATTATATTCAATATTTGTCAATTGATTAGCCATTTTTGCCAATATTTCTGAAGATTGAACTTTAGATTCTTGTGCTTGGGTTGGAATTTTTGGTTCGTTTGCAGGCCAAGCCGACATGACATCTTTCAGATATTCAGGGCCATATTTGCTTTGAATCATGGTTGCGATTGATTCTGAACGAAATGCTTCGGCAAATGTAAAACCCATGTAACCCATAATAATTTGCATATCAGCTAACTCAAATGGAGTTTTTTTGATGCCAATGATTGAAAATTCAATGGGGGTTTTACCATTCTGAATGTATTCGTTTACACCTTTGATGTAAGCTTGAGCTGCTTTAACAAATGGTGCATTAGGATTGGTCATAAGTACCGAATCAATGGTCCACTGAGCGTGTTTTCGGAAACTTAGTGTACGAAAAAATTTATCAGAAGGGAGTGCTTTTTCTCCGAATAATTCAGCTAAACGGCCATCGGCAAGGCGTCTGACGATTTCCATTTGAAAAAGACGATCCTGGGCGTGGACATAACCAAATGCTTGGAATAAATCTTCTTCGTTTTGTGCGTAAATGTGAGGCACACCGAAATCATCATAAACGACTTCGACTGGTGCTTTCAGTCCTTTGAGTTGGAGTTCACCATCAAGTTTAGGTTTTGTGCTTTGAAGATAAAAGAAAATGCCAACAGTAGCTACCACGAGCAAAATTAGCAGTCCTAATAAAATTTTTTTGACAATTTTCATTAAAAAACGGTTTTTAGGTTGATTTTGTTGAAATGTAAAAATAAGAAGAAAAAATGGTAGTATTTCAAAAAAAAAGTACACTTCATTAAGATTTAATAAGGTGTACTTTTTTGTATATCTATTTAACTGGGAAGTGAATCGTTATTCATCTTTTAAAACATAGCCCATGCCTGTTTTGGTATGAATGAGTTTTGGCTCAAAATCTTTGTCGATTTTTTTTCGCAAGAAGTTAATGTAAACTTCAATCACATTTAAACTATTTTCGGCATTATTTCCTTCCCAAATCTTTTCAGCAATCTCGGCTTTAGATACTACTTTACCTTTATTTCGTATTAAGTATTCAAGTAATGAAAATTCTTTAGGAGTAAGGTCTATGTGTTTACCCTGACGTGAGGCCATTTTACTCTCAAGGTTAATTTCAAGGTCTGCGATACGAAGCAGATTTGCGTTGTTTTCATTCTCTGCATAAGCACGTTTTAAGAAAACATTTACGCGAGCAATCAATTCTCTGTATTCGAAAGGTTTTACTATGTAATCATCAGCACCTTTTTCAAAGCCCGTAATTTTATCATCTGTTTCGCCCAATGCAGTTAACATGATAATTGGCGTTTGGCGGTCTTTTTCTCTGATTTTCGCACAAACTTCATAACCATTCATTTGTGGGAGATTTACATCCAACAAAATCAGGTCAAACTTACCGCTAAGCCCAAAGCGAAGCCCGATTTGACCATCGTAGGCCACTTCGGTATCAAATTCTTTTTCAGACAAACCCTTAACAAGGTTTTCGGCCAATCGTTGGTCGTCTTCTACAATGAGTATGCGTTTTTTTTCCATAATCTTATTTGAGGAAAGCTTTTAGCCAAGAAAGCTAAAATTTTATAATGCCTCCTCTTTTTTGAAGGCACATAATTAATTATACCTTAGCTAATTTCAAATTTTTCTGCAAAATCCATGCAATACCTATTACCAAAAAGCAACCAATAGGGTTAAACCATAGATAAGCTATCCATTCTTTTTTCAAAATTACTTGCGGAATACCAATGCCAAGAATTATAGTTTGACTAATAACCGCTGCCCAAAATGTGGCAGTTCCGCCGATATTCTTGAAGTAAAATGCTACTAAAAATACACCTAAAATAATTCCGTAGAATAGCGAACCAAGCACATTTACTACTTCTATCATATTGCCAAGTTCGTTGGCGTATTGTGCAACAAATATACAAAAAAGCCCCCACAAAACGGTTGAAACTTTGGAAGCGTTGAGTTCTGACTTTTCGGTTGGCGTATTTTTGCTGAATTTTCGATAAACATCAACTACCGATGTCGCCGCCAATGAATTATAGGCCGAAGCAATTGAACCCATCGAAGCAGCGAAAATAACAGCAACCAAAAGCCCAATAAGGCCATGCGGAAGGTGATCGAGTACGAATCTTAGAAACACATAATCACGGTCATTGGTGCTGGCCGATGGATTATTTTTCTTGATTAGACCTGCCACTTCACTTTTGAGAGCTTTTGAAATTGAATCTGATTCAGCTAAGCTATTTTGATAAATTTTAAGCTGCTCTTCTTCTAAATTAGATGAAATTAATAAAAGATTTTTACGTTTCTCAGTCACTTCGTTATATCGCTGTTCAAGACTTTCTAACTGTGGTGCGTATTGACTTGTACGTAATTTATCGACTTCTACTTTATTAAAGAAAATAGGAGCAGGATTGTATTGATAGAAAACAAAAACCAAGACACCTACAAGTAAAATCAAGAATTGCATGGGTACTTTTAATAAACCATTCATTACTAAACCCAAACGACTTTGTGTAATAGATTCACCAGTTAGATAACGTCCTACTTGTGATTGGTCTGTACCAAAATAAGATAATTGTAAGAAGAAGCCTCCAATTAAACCAGACCAAAGATTATAACGGTCTTTCGGATTAAACTCAAAACTTACTACATTGGTATGGTGGGCTTTTCCCGCAATTTTAAGAGCTTTTACAAAACCAATATTTTCGGGTAGCATCATTACTACAATTACTCCTGCTAAAAACATGGCAACAGTAATAACAATCATTTGTTGAAGGTGGGTGTATGAAATGGCTTTTGTTCCACCAACAACGGTGTAAGTGAGAACCATTCCGCCCATTAAAATATTGGTCCAAAAAATATCCCAACCAAAAATAGTTGATAAAATAATTGCAGGTGCGTAAATTGAAATTCCTGTCGATAGACCACGTTGAATTAAAAATAAAAAGGCAGTAAAGACACGAACTTTCCCATCAAAGCGAGTTTCGAGGTATTCATAAGCTGTATAAACTTTTAAACGATGAAAAATCGGAATAAAAGTTACACACAAAACTATCATGGCTAATGGAAGTCCAAAATAGAACTGTACAAATCTCATTCCATCATCGAAACCTTGTCCAGTTGTTGATAAAAATGTAATGGCACTGGCTTGAGTAGCCATAACTGATAATCCAACATGGTACCACGGAAGTGATTGATTACCAAGTAAATAGCCATCAAGGTCTTTGTCTTTATGGTTTTTATAAACACCATAAATAATTATAAAAAGTAAGGTAACAGTAAGTAAAATCCAGTCGAGGTTTGTCATGAAAAGTATAAGGTGAAAGCGTAGAAAAGTACAATAGATACAACCAAAGAGATAACGACCAAGGTATATACATTTTTCCAAGTTCCTAAAATCGGAGGAACATCATTTTCATCACTTAATTCATTATTTATCATAGTATTTAAGTTTTTTATTGAATTGATTAGTCGGTTAGTATTGTCGAATTTTAGTGTTATTATTTTTTATCTAAAACGGCCATTAATTCCTTTGCACGCCCTAGCAAGGCACTTGAAGGATACCCTTGAATGAATTCGTTTAGTGCTTGTTTGTACGCTTCTTTTTGCTCGGTCTTGGCAAATAAGAATATGCGAAGCATGGCAAATTTATCTTCAATACTTGTACCAGTATAGGTAATTAATCCGTCTTCGGCTAATTTCAATGCCGACTCATAGCTTTTGTTTGAATAAAGATTAAATGCTTGAGAATAAACTGTACTAGCTTTACTCTCGGTATCGCTCGTAATTTCAACTTTGCCTCTAAGAAGCTGTCGAGCATAAGTTGAAGCTGGGTATTTTTCAATCAAGGTTTTTCGATAAGGGCTTGATGCTTGATTATCAGATAAAAGTGTGAGTAAATACAAAACTTCAACTTCATGTACAGTATTTGGAAACCTACTAAGTAGGTTTAAAAATGTTTCGGTAGCATTATCGGGCTCGTTAAACTGAAATTTATAAATCTTGCCAAGCTGATAAAGTGCCTCTTCTTGCTTGCGTTTAGAAACGATTAGTTTTTCGGGTGTTGTTGGAATTTTTTCATAGAGCTCTTTTTTCTTCGATTCCAAAGCAAGCAATTCCTTTTGTTCTTGTTGTTTTTTTATTTCTTCAGGCGAAATTTTAGGTGCTTGCTTGTTTGGTTCTTGACCAACTACGCCTCGCTCAACTTTAAAACTGATAGAGCCCGCTTCCTTATCTTTTCTACGCCAGTTATCATCGAGTGGGCGATTTCCCCAAATTTGTTGAAAATCACTTTTATTTTTCGACATTACAAGTGGGTCGTACAATATCCAACGCTTAAATTCAGGGTCTTTATCTGAAATACGTTCAACAGGAAGGCTATTTTGAGATACTATTTTCTGGGCTAATTCTTGCATCTTACGTTCATCATCTTCTTTTTGTTTGATGATACGTTCAAGTGTTTTATCGAGAGCCGTAGGATTCATTCCTGCCAAACGTTGTAAACTATCTTCAACGATTAGCACTTTTTGGTATTTAACAAAATCAGCAAGTGAAATGGCACGTTTTGCAATTCGCTCATAATCAGAAGAAGTTTTAGGTAAAGCCGTAAGCGTACTATCATAGTACATACTTGCTAAATCGTATTTTCCTAATTGATTATAATGCAATTCCGCTAATTCAAGATAAGTATAAGCGTTTTGAGTGCTATTACCTTTTGAGTTTTTAAGTGAAGCATTAAAGTATTCGATAGCCTTGGGATAGTTTTGTTTTTTCACTTCCAAACTACCCATCGTAAAATAAATCTTATCCTTTAGGTCAGAATTTTTTCTATCAACCAGCATTTTTTTGAAGTTTTCTTGTACTCCTGCGGTACTCCCTCTCCTTGAGGCAGCTTCATCAAGTAGGGTATTCATGCGGGCATAAAACTCCATATCATAATTTGGTCGATTTTGGGCTACAGCCTGAAAATGAGGAATAGCCTTGGCTGGTTGACCAATCATATCATACATTTGCCCAATCGCAAAATGTATGCGGGCTTTTTGTTCCCCCTTGGGCACCAATTTAATGGCTTCTTCTGCAATGGCGGCAGAGATGGCAAACTCTTCACGACGTTGGTGCAAATAGGCTTTTGTCAGATAAAAATCTCTGGTATTTTCTTTGTTCAAGTCAAGTGTACGAAGCACTTCTGCAACTTTTAGGGCAGTATCGTAGTCTTTTTCTTCGGTATATGCCCTCATTAACCAAACCAATGCCGAATGCTTATCGTTTTCATTACTTTGGGTTGAATTAATGTATTTAAATACTTCAATGGCATTTAGAAAATCTTCCTTCAATAATCGAGCTTTTCCAAGTAGAATATAGGCTTCTCCTAAATATTTTGAATTTGAATGACGTTCGGCAATTAATGAAGTTTTTTCAATTACTTCCTTTAAATTGGTTGCCACTGCTTGACTTTTGATAGAATCAATGGGTAGATAGATTGTCATCAAAGAACTATAATTTTCAACTCTCTTATCAAATAGGTCTTTTTCTGCTTGCTTCATGTTTTCACGAGCAATAATAAGCGAATTGAAGCGAGCATTAGCATTATGCCATGCTTTGCTGGTAATGGAGTTACTAAACTGCGAACAAGAGGCAGTAAGTACTAAAATAGTTATCAGTATATATAGTCTTTGCACTTAAACTTTAAAGTTGGATGATAAATACCTTTGTTTTAAACGGTTTTCCTAGAAAAAAATTATCTAATTTGATGCCAAAGTTCACTAAATTCTACTTTTATGCTAGAAGGCATACTTTTTATTTAGAACGAATTCAAAATTAATGGTTTTTAGAGTATATGCGAAAGTTTTCCTTCGGCCGCTCTTAGGGCATGTTCATAACCTAATTGATACATCTCTTTGGCTTTGGCCATACTTAAGCCATTATAATTATAAATTTCATCAGGTTCAATAGCAATATCACACCTTTTAAGTTTTGCTCCGGAGTTATTTCGAATGGCTAGGTAGAGGCTTTTCATTAGAATATCTTTGGCCGAATTTATGGCCATACTATTACTTACGGGAGTTACATTTACACCGATGATAAAGTCACAAATGCCCTCTAAAGGTTCAACGGGTAGGTTATTCAAAATGCCGCCATCAACCAGTATTTTATCTTGAAATTTGATGGGTTCAAAAATTCCGGGAATACTACAAGACGCCATAATTGGCTTGATGAGCTCTCCTTTGCTGAAATAGATTGGCTGACTTTCAATGATATCAGTTGCACAAACTATCAAAGGTAGTTTGAGCTTTTCGAATGAATTATGGGGAATATATTTCAAAAAGATTTCTTCCACTTTCTCCATTTTGAATAAACCAAAACGGTTAAATGCAAATTTGAGAGAATTAATAATTCCCAAAGATTGGATAGTTTCGAAAATAAAATCAGGTGAATAACCTGCAGCGGTTAGAGCTCCTACAATCGAGCCAGCACTTGTGCCTGTAATAATATCGGGTTTAATACCCATTTCATTGAGGGCTTTTAAAGCACCTAAATGTGCAAAACCTCTACTTCCTCCACCCGATAAAGCAATTCCTATTTTCATATTTTTGTTAATACAATGTGTGAATGATAAAATTTTTGAATAGCATAAGACTCAAGAAACTTTCTCAAAATCTCCAACCCGATAACCCTTTTCAGTCAGTTGAACCGTAGCTGCTTCGTGGGTAGGGTCATGGTCGAAGATAATTGTCCAGTTTTCATCAACGGCTTGCTTTAATAACGTTTCTTTTTCTGTCATTGTTTGAAGCGGACGCACATCATAACCCATTACATAAGGTACAGGGATATGAGCATGCGATGGAATGGTATCGGCTATATATAGATAAGTTTTGTCTCCGTGCTTTATTTTCGGCATAATCATCTTTTCGGTGTGGCCTTCTGCATAGAGCAGCTCAATGTTTTCGCCAAATGGGTTTATTATTTTATCTGTAAATTGTAAAGCCCCTGTTTCTTGCATAGGCATAATGTTTTCTTTCAAGAAAGTAGCTTTTTCTCTTGGATTGGGTTTTGTTGCTGTTGCCCAATGTTCAGAGTGAGTCCAGTAATTGGCATTCGGGAATACTAATTCGAGGCGGTCTTTACTTGTATTCCATTTTACGCTGCCTCCACAATGGTCGAAATGCAAATGTGTACTTAATACATCTGTGATTTCATTTGGAGAATAACCTGCTTTTTTGATGGAAGTCATGAGGTCTCCATCGCCATGGCGAAAATAAAAACCTTGCCAACGGGCATCTTGTTTATCCCCCATGCCGCTATCAATCAGTATTAGTTGTTTACCAGTGTCGATTAATAAACAACGCATAGCCCAGCTACAAAGATTATTTTCATCTGCTGGCATTTGTTTATTCCAAATGCTTTTCGGTACAACCCCAAACATTGCTCCACCGTCTAATTTAAAGTGGCCCGCATCAATTACATGAATTTGCATATATTTTGCTAATTGTTTCTTAAATTTGTTTTGGGGCTTCACTGTGTGACTGACCCGTTTCAAATTTAGTCAAAATTACGTCTTTAGCAAAGCCGTAGTCTTCGAAGCCACTAATGGTTAGAGGTACGGTACATAACTTATGCAGATTCGCACTAAAATAGCAATTCAGTTTACGATAATCATTGCTTTGATTCTCACGATTTTCTCATTGGCGGTCTATTATACTTCTGAGAACTTTCGTAAGCAAGAATTTTATAACCGTCTAAATGACCGTGCGATTCTTACCGCTGGACTTTTGAAAGAATTAAAAATTACGGAAAAAGATAAAAAGAAACTCCGTGATGCAAATAAGACCTTTCTGAGCAAATTGAATGCCGAGAAAGTTTTGATGTTTAACGAAAAAAACGAATTGGTTTATGCTAGTTACGAGGCTGAAAAGTTTTTGTTTAGTCCTGATTTTTTGAACCAAGTTCGAAGACAGAAATACATAGAAACTAGCGATTGGGATAACCAAGTAATTGGAACAATGTATAAGAGCGAAGATGGTAAATCTTATGTGGTGGTGGCATCGGCTCGTGATAAATATGGAACAGATAAGCTAAAGAATATTCGTGATACTTTATTGATTAGTTTTATTATAGGAATTTTACTGACAATTTTCTTAGGAATTATCTTCGCTGGGCAATCACTCAAACCAATTGCCGAAATCAATGACGAAATCACCAATATTACAGCTTATAACTTAAAACAGAAACTCAATACAGGTAATAATAAAGATGAAATTGCTCAACTGGCACTTAATTTTAATCAGATGCTTGAGCGTTTGGAGCGTTCTTTCGAACTCCAAAAAAGCTTTGTATCCAATGCTTCACATGAGTTACGAACGCCCTTGGCGGCCATAAAATCGGAAATCCAGATTGCATTAGAGCAAGACCGTACCCCCGATGCATACAAAGCAATTCTGCGGTCTTTACTGATTGATAATCAGCGACTTATTCAGTTGACGAATGGTTTGTTACAGTTAGCTAAATCAGAGAATCGTGATAATAGTTTACTAATGAAACCCACTAGATTGGACGAATTGTTATTTAAAGCTCAAGAAGAAGTGCAAAGTCAAAATAGTGAATATAATATTTCAATCGATTTCGATGATATCCCCGATGATGATGAGTGGGTGAGTACGAATGGAAATGAAGCATTGTTACTCACTGTTTTTACGAATTTATTAGAAAATGCCTGTAAATACTCACCCGACCACCGAGCTGAAGCAAAGATTCGCTTCAATGAAAAACATTGTATTGTGGCCGTAAAAGACAATGGTATAGGTATTGCTGCTGGTGAGTTAAGCAAAATTTTTGAGCCTTTTTATCGAACCGCCAATGCTTCTAAATACCGTGGGCATGGCATTGGCTTATCGGTTTGTCGAAGAATTATTGATATGCATCAAGGCCGTATTAATGTAACGAGTGAAGAGGGAAAGGGCAGTACATTTGTGGTTACATTGCCCCATTTGTAGAGCATTCACAATAAATTTTATGTTACTCTGAATAATAGAAACGTCAAAATAGTATGTTTATAAATGCGTGAATCATGCTTTGCCAATGAAATATCTATTACTAATCTTTTTTGCAGTTAATGTAATTGTGACCTTTGCCACTCCCAAGCCCTCAATCAGATTTATTCGAAATGAAGGACAGTGGGAGGCTTCTGTTAGATACCGTGCAGATATTCCCGGCGGCTACTTATTAGTTAAAAATACGGGTGTTCAGTATGTGTTTTACGATACTGAGGCATTATCAACGATTCATACAGGCGGATTAGATGCAAAATCGGGTAGAAAAACGATTGGACCTATCAAAGGACACGCCTATGAAATGACTTTCAAAGATGCTAATCTTACTCCAAAAATAGAAGCTGTTTCTCCTAATACAACTACATATAATTACTTCCTTGGTAATGACCCCACCAAATGGAAATCGAGTGTAACAGCTTTTGATGAGCTATATATTAAAGATATTTATCCAAATATAGATTTCAAACTTTATAGTTTCGAACAATCACTCAAATACGAATACATTGCTAAACCTCAAGCAGATGTTTCGAAGATTAGAATGAGGTATGAGGGTTTGGAGCATCTTAGTTCCGAAAATGGCCAGTTGCTTTATAAAACTTCTGTCAATGTAGTGAAGGAGTTTGAACCTTACACTTTTCAAACCCAAAACGGAACAACAATTGATGTGAAATCGAAATTTCGTATCAATAATAATGAAGTAAGTTTTGAATTTCCCGAAAAGTATGATGCCTCAAAACCGCTAATTATTGACCCAGAACTTGTGTTTTCTACATATTCTGGTTCAAAATCTGATAATTGGGCTCAGACAGCCACATATGATGCTGATGGTAATTTATTTGCCGGTGGCACTGTGTTTGGACTTGAATTTCCAGTAACAAACGGAGCCTTTCAAATAAAAGGGAGTTCTACCACTGCGTCAAGTGCAGAAAATATTGCGGGTTATGGAGTTACAGATGTAGTAATTATGAAGTTTAGTTCTGATGGCTCTCAGCTACTTTATTCTACTTATTTAGGTGGAAATGCCTCAGAGGTTGCTCATAGTTTAGTGGCAAATTCGAAAGGAGAATTGGTTGTTTTTGGTACAACATCTTCCAATGATTTTCCTGTTAATCGTTCGTCTTATCAAAAAACCTTTGCTGGCGGAAGCTTGATTGGTATTTATTCTTCTCTCTCCGCTGCCGACCAAGACCCTAATTTTACAGGAATTGGTTTTGAGCGAGGAACCGATATTTTTGTTGCCGTGTTGAGTGCCGATGGTAAAAGTTTAGTGGGTAGTACGTATGTTGGAGGTAAAGCCAATGATGGTTTTAATGATACACGTGCTTTAAACATCAAAAATTATGGAGATGAATATCGAGGGGAAGTAATAGTTGATAATGATGATAATATTTATTTTGCTTCTATTACAGCTTCTTCAGATTTCCCACTTGTAAATCAATCACAAGCGACGAAGGGTGAGGGTTTTGATGGGGTCGTCTGTAAACTTAATCGAGCTTGTACGCAACTTTTATGGAGTACATATTTAAGCGGAAATAATTTTGATGCGGCCTACGGTATCAAAGTAACACAAAATGGCAAAATCTATGTTTGTGGACAAACTTTTAGTGCAAATTTGGCAACGAAAAGTGGAGCCTTCGCCCCAAGCTACGCAGGTAGTGGAGATGGTTTTATTGCCAAGTTTAGTACAGAGGGTGTAATCGAACAACTTACTTATGTAGGAACAAAAGATGCTGATGTAAATTTCTTTATAGAAACTGATAAAGAGGAAAATGTCTATGTTTTTGGCTTAACTTTAGGTCAATATCCTGTTTCTGGAGATGTTTATAATAATCCTAAAAGTGGCCAGTTTATTCATTGCTTTGATAAAAACTTAACAAAAAGTGTTTTTTCAACTGTTGTAGGCACGGGTCGGGGAATTGGTAAAATTGATATAGTTCCGACCGCCTTCTTAGTAAATGATTGTGGGAATATCTACCTTTCTGGTTGGGGGGGAAAAGTAAATGCTGCGGTTAGTAGAAATTTAAATCGAAATAGTACTACCACTGGTTTGCCTATTACTTCGGATGCTTATCAAACCACCACCACGGGAAGTAATTATTATTTCATGATACTCGAAAAAGGAGCAAAGTCTTTACTTTATGCTACTTTTTTTGGTGCATCTGCTCCGCCAATATCTGAAGGTGAAGTAGGCGACCACCTCGATGGCGGTACTTGTAGATTCGATAAAAACGGAATTATCTATCATACTGCCTGTTCGTGTTTACCGCGGCAAGGGCAGGCAGTGGCTACTTTTCCAATTAAAAATGCTTATCAGCCGCGTCACATGAGTACAAATTGTAATATGGCTGCTTTTAAATTTAGCATAGATGCTCTAAAAGCGGATTTTGAAATTAAAAACGCATCAAACCAAACGGTTACCGAAATTTGTGCTCCTGCTCGTTTGAATTTCAATAATTTGAGTGTTGGTGCTAAAACCTACGAATGGGAATTTAATGGAACAGTAATTTCAAGATTAAAAGATGTGAATTTTAATTTCACTAATCCTGGAGAATATACGATTAAGCTACGAATATTTAATAAAATTACATGCCGAACCACCGATTCAACTGTGAAGAAAATCTTGGTAAAAGGTTTTATCGCCAAAGCAGGAAAAGATACGTTAGTTTGTCCAGATTCCCCTGTACAATTATTAGCGGAAGGGGGAAATAAATACACTTGGTCGCCTACAACTAATTTAAATAATTCAAATATCCCAAACCCACTTGCTACTCCTAAAACAACTACAAAATATACCGTTGTAGTGGAGAAAGATGGTTGCACTATGTCGAAAGATGTGACCATCAAGGTTGAGGATAACAAAATTGATTTTCAAGCGACGGGTGGAAAAGAAATTTGTGCTGGACAAAGCGTGACCCTTACCGCAATTGGAAATGCTACCAAGTTTACGTGGTCAGGTACCTCTTTGAAAGATACTGTAGCTAAACAAATTACGGTAAAACCAACCGAAACAACAACTTATTCAGTGAAAGGTGAATATTTAGATGGTTGTAAACCAACCAGAACTACCACTGTAATCATTGATAATTCCTTCAAGCCAGACTTTGATTATAGTCTTACCCAATTTTGTGATAAACCTTATGAATTGACTTTTTATAATAAAAGCATTAATGCGAGTACTTTTACTTGGGATTTTGGCAATCAAGATTCCGTGAAATCAGTAGTTCCAACGGCCTATCGTTTTCAAAAAGGGGGCATTTATTCGGTTAGTTTGAAGGCTTATAATAAAATTGGTTGTGAAATGGTTATTACAAAAAATGTTGATATTCCTGAAGGTGATGGAAAAGTTCCGAATGTATTAACGCCTAACAATGATGGAAAAAATGATACCTTTGTAACTGGATTCAAGAATGCCACGGTTGAAATATATAATCGCTTCGGAAAAATGATATTTAATTCAAAAAACTATCAGAATGATTGGGGAAACGGCATCGCATCAGGTACTTATTATTACACCATTAAAACTGATACTGGAGTCGACTGTAAAGGCTGGGTGACAGTGATTGATTAGTAAAATAAGTATAAAATTTCCTATAAATAATTCAGATGATTCTGTATAATGCAACAAATTTTAAAACAAATAAATAATTCCAAACAATGAAAAAATTCATAACACTTCTCGCAATTACTTTTATAATCAATGTTTCTTTCGGTCAAAAATATGATAGCTTCGGCGAAAAAATTAAACCAAGTGGAGCTATAACAACGAGCGATTTAGCAAAAAAAGCAGCTGAAAAAGGCACTTTAAATGCTAAAGTAACTGGGGTAGTTGAATCAGTTTGTCAGGTAAAAGGTTGTTGGATGAAGGTAAAAATGGATGATGGACAAACGATGCGTGTAACTTTTAAAGATTATGGTTTCTTTGTGCCAAAAGATATTACAGGGAAAACAATTGTGTTTGAAGGAAATGCAAAAACAAAAACAACTTCAGTTGAAGAACTTCGCCATTACGCAGAAGATGCAGGCAAAAGCAAGGATGAAATTGCTAAAATTACAGAACCAAAAACTGAATTAGCATTTGAAGCAAATGGTGTTTTAGTACCTAAAAACTAAAGCTTTCTGCTCATATATTCGAAAGGCTTTCCTTCAAAGGAAAGCCTTTTTTGTTGGATGTCTCTGAAAAAAATCTTTTCGCCTATTTATTTATACAACTCATAAAAAAAATCTTACTTTTATCGGGTCGATTTAATCGTTATTTTCCTCCTAAACTAAAAAACATCTCAATGAAAAAAACTTACCTTTTGGCTCTTGCCCTTGGCTTGTCGGTTTCGGCTTTTGCTCAACGTACACTCATTCATTGTGGAACGTTGATTGATGGTGTGAGCAATACACCGAAATCACAAATGACAATCGTCGTTGAAAAGAATCGTATAACTGATGTGCAGTCAGGTTATACGGCAGCTCAAGCAAACGACAAAGTAGTAGATTTGAAAAACCGAACAGTTACTCCTGGCTGGATTGATATGCACGTGCATATTGAAAGTGAAACCAGTAAAGACCAATATTTAAAACGTATGAGCCAAAATATGGCTGATATTGCTTTTGAGGCACAAAAACATGCCAATACGACCTTGATGGCAGGTTTTACAAGTGTGCGTGACTTGGGTGGATCGGGCGTAAATATTTCGCTGCGTAATGCTATTACTAAGGGTTTAACTGTTGGTCCAAGAATTTTTACTTCTGGTAAAACAATTGCAACAACTGGTGGGCACGGCGACCCAACTAACGGAATTAATAGTTCAAAATATACCGTACCTGATGATGTTACGGATGGTGTTGTAAACAGCCCAGAAGAAGGCCGTCAGGCAGTTCGTCAACGCTACAAAGATGGTGCTGATTGTATCAAAATTACAGCTACGGGTGGTGTGTTAAGTGTGGCAAAAAATGGTAAAGGACCACAATTTACCGAAAACGAAATCGAAGCAATTGTTTCAACTGCCAAAGATTATGGTTTTATTGTGGCGGCTCATGCTCATGGTGCTGAAGGAATGAAGCGTGCAATTCGTGCTGGTGTAACAACGATTGAGCACGGAACTTTCATGGACGATGAAGCTATTGAATTATTTAAAAAACATGGTACTTATTATGTGCCAACTATAATTGCAGGAAAAACCGTAGGAGATTCGGTGAAAGTACCGGGTTATTATCACCCATTAGTAGTACCTAAAGCAATCGAAACTTCTAAGCAAATTGCTGCTACTTTTGCTAAAGCATATAAAGCTGGTGTAAAAGTTGCGTTTGGTACTGACGCTGGGGTTTTCCCGCATGGATATAATGCGAAAGAGTTTCAGTATATGGTTGAGGGTGGCATGCCAATGATGGAAGCTATTAAATCTGCTACTATCGTAAATGCCACTGTTCTGGGAATGAAAGAAGAATTAGGTTCGATAGAAAAAGGTAAATTTGCTGATATTGTGGCGGTAGAAGGAGACCCACTTCAGGATGCTAAAGCAATGATGAATGTTGCTTTTGTAATGAAAGATGGTAAAATTTATAAGCAGAAATAATATTTAAGGGAATCTTCGTTTTAAGCGAAGATTCCCTTCATTTTAAATTTACTTCGGCATTGTTGGACGAACCTCGATTTTGCTTGGTAGCGTACGAGCTGGCATCTTAATTAAATCCGATACTATTTGCCCAATATCTTCTGGCTGGATTTTCCATGCATCTTTCTCGTTTGGTTCGTGATTATTAAAATAAGTTGCAACCGAACCCGGCATAATTGTGCTAACCTTTATTCCCTCATTTCTTAAATCAAGCATAATGGCTTGGGTGTAACCAACTAATCCAAATTTACTGGCATTGTATGCACTTCCATTAGCAAAGAAGTTGGTACCTGCCAAACTAGCTATGCTGATGAAATAACCCTTTGATGCTTTTAGTGCTTCTAAAGAAGCTTTAGTACTGTAAAATACACCTGTGAGATTGATGTCAATGGTTTCTTGCCATTGTTCAACCGAAAGCGATTGAATAGGAGCGAAGTGTCCAACGCCTGCATTGGCAATAAAGTAGTCGAGGCGTCCCCAAGTTTTTAAAACAGTATCAACGGCGTGCTGCTGAGATGCTAAATTTCTTACATCTGATTCAATCCCCAAAGCATATCCTTCTTTGATTTTATTTAATTCAGTGGCTGCTTTTTCGGCAGCTTCTTGGGTACGGCTTGTGATGGTTACCTTTATTCCTTCTTTGATTAAAACTTCGGCTACACCATAGCCAATTCCTTTTGAGCCTCCTGTGATGAGTGCGGTTTTTATTTCAGACATATTTTCTATTAGTTTTTAAGGAAATTTTTTCAAGGAAGCCTTCGCTTAAAGCGAAGACTTCCTTTGTTTTTATTTATTTCAAAGGTTTTAATAAATACTCCAATCCATTGACTTTTATTTCGTACATAGTAGCCAATAACATTCCCAACTTTCCTGCGGGGAAGCCTTTATTATGATACCAAATCAAATAATACTCAGGTAAATCACAAATGAATCTTCCTTTATATTTCCCAAATGGCATCTGAATTTTTACTAAATCTTGTAGTACTTGTGAGTTCATAATACTAATTCATTAAACAAGCAATTCATCGTTTCTTCGGCATTTTGGGTGTAGCCCGGATGTACTTTTGAGGTCTGAATAATCGTACTGCGAGTGGCTGTCAACCATCTGAAGCGGGCCGATATTGCCAAGCTCCCAATTGGACCCCCATTTTTGCCCCCACTACAGATTTTTTGCCAAGTTTCGAGATAATCATTCAGTTCTTCGCAATCAATATTACTTGAAAATGCACGTATTCGTGCTTCATCAATCTTGAAAACTGACTTTAAAAAATGCTGCTTGGCACAGTATAAAATGATGCCTACATTCAGAAACTCCTCTCTCTCAACCTTTGGAACTACCCGAATGACAGCGTATTCATATAAGACTTTTTCTTGCATTTTGGGCTTCTTTTACTAATAAATCAGAGATTTCTAAACGTTTTTCTATGAATTTGGTATAAACTGCTCGACGGTCTTCGGCAGTTTCATCATAAGTATCAGCCAATAGCCATTCATCTGGAATTAGAGAGGTAATTTCTCTAATAATTTCTGAATTGAGTTTTTGCTTGAAAGCCTGATTGACACTATCAAGTTCACTGGCTTTGGGAAGCAAAACATGGTCTTTAATGGCAGCGAATGGGCGTTCGGCTTGTGATTCCCAGCTATCACATGAATGATGAAAATACAATGAGGCACCGTGGTCAATCAACCATAATTCTTTGTGCCACATAAGCATATTGGTATTCCTGAAAGTGCGGTCAACATTTGTCAGAATACAATCTAACCAAACAATTTGTGAAGCAAGTAGGGGAGAAACTTCCGAAATGACTGGGTCGAAGGTTATTGAGCCTGAAAGATAATGTACACCCAGATTTTGCCCAACACTTGCTTGCAGTAAATCTTGGATTTCCTCATCTGGCTCTGTCTTGCTAAAACTATCATCGAGCATAGCAAAAACCATTTCAGGCATTTTCAAACCTAGAAAACGAGCCAGTTCTCCGCCAATTAATTCAGCAATGAGAGCTTTTACACCTTGTCCTGCCCCACGAAATTTGATAACATATAAAAAGCCATCATCGGCTTCGACAATGGCTGGTAATGAACCACCTTCTCGCAAAGGTGTTACGTAACGAGTAATATTTACGGTTCGGAGATTTTGCATCTATATTTGGCTTATTGAATAAAATAAACCTTTTTAATTTTATTGTTTTCTACTTGATAAATAGCAACCGCTTCAAAGGTTTTACCCGCACCCGTGATGTATTCTTTATCAATTACTGTGTTGCCTTGAACAATGCGATTTTTTAGTTCACAATGAAGTTTTGGGGTATTTTTAAAGAATTCTCCGTAATCTTTTCTCATGGTTTCTTTGCCTTTGTAGAGTAATTTATCAGGGAAACCATAAATTTCTACATCATCAGCATAAGGCTCAACAAAGGCATCAATATTGTGAGCATTGTAGGCTTCTAACTGCTTTTGAGCCAATGACTCAGGCGTAGTCTCCTGTTTCTGAGCAAATGTTAAATTTCCAACTAAGATTAGAAATAAGAATAGTTTATTCATTGTTTGAAGTGTTTATTTTTCTTCAAAAATACTATTCCAAATCACATTATATACATCAGTTGCCGCAATTTCATCAGAAGTTTTTTGATTACTTATCAAAACAGGATAATATTCTTTACCAATATCAAGTGTACCATGTGAACCTTTAATTAAAGTTGCATCAAGTGGAATCACATCCATTCTATATCGGAATCCTAATAATTTTCGAGCTAATTTATAAGCGGCACGAAGTTTAATGAACGGATTTTTAGGATTCATAAACATTTCAACGGGGTCGTAACCGGGTTTGTTATGAATATCTACACTACGGGCAAAATCAGGAGCAACTTTATCATCAAACCAGTAATAGTATGTAAACCAACTATCGGCTTTGGCCATTAAAACCAAATCTCCTGCTCGCTGGTGGTCAATATTGTGCTCTTGTTTTTCGGCTTCGTCCATTATCAAAGCGATTCCTTCTACTTTAGATAGAATAGATTTGATTCGCTCTTTTTGAGTTAAATCGTTGATGTAAATATGGGCAATTTGGTGGTCTGCGGCGGCAAATGCTTTCGATGCTCCACCATCAAGTAACTCATGACCACTTTCAACTCTGACCGATAAAAGTCCGTTTTCTCTTAAAATACGATTAATGTGAATAGGGTTACTCACATTATTAATTCCATACTCCGAAAGTAGAATGACATTGGCATTTTTTGCTTCATAATATTCTACCAATTCCTTCACTAAATCATCAATTTCGTGTAGATCTTTAGCGATTTTATTAAAATCTACGCCAAATTTTTGTAAACAATAATCTAAGTGTGGCAAGTAAATGAGCGTAAGCGTTGGGTCATTTTCTTTATCAACTTCTAAGGCTGCGTTAGCAATCCATTTTGAACAGTCAATGCTGGTATTAGGCCCCCAAAATTTAAACAATGGGAAAGTTCCAAATTTGGCTTGAAGTTTATCTCGTAAATCGGCAGGATAGGTATAGCAGTCTGGCTCCTTTTTACCGTCAGAATGATACTGTGGTCGTGGGGTAGCCGAAAAATCCGCCGAAGAATACATATTATACCACCAAAACATCTTAGAAACAGTAAAATTTGAATTTTTTTGTCTAGCTGCTTCCCAAATTTTTTCGGCATGAACAAGTTTGTTTGATTGCTTCCAAAACTTCATTTCATTAGCTTCACGGTCATACCAACCATTGCCCACAATTCCGTGCTCAGTAGCAGTTTTACCTGTAAGATAGTAGCTTTGTGCAGTTGTAGTAACCGCAGGAAAAGCTGGTTTTATGTGCGTTAGTTTATTTTTATTGATAAACTGCTGTATAAATGGCGTATGCTCGCCAATAACACTTGAGCTAAGTCCAACTATATCTATAACTACTGTTTTTTTCATTTCTTTGTAGTATTTACACTATTTTTATCTCTTCGCCGTTTATTTTAGCCGATGGAAACTAAAGAGAATATCAAATTGACTTGAAAAATCACAAAAGCCCTTTTACCCAATTAATTTCTCTGATAATTGATTCGTTAAGTGGTGCTTGAAACTCAGTTGGTAAAACTCCCCATGTATATGTTTCAATTTCGAGATGATTCGTAAAAGGTTTTTGTTTATGAACATTGATAGTATCCTCAATATCGCTTCGAGTGGATGCCAACATTCCATAGTTTTCAATGAATAAAGGAACGTGGAAGTGTACTCGCCACGACAAAATATTTTCATCAAAACCTGAGATTGCTTCCGTTAAGTCGGGGAATTTTACAAAACTTCCATCTTTTTTCTGTGCTACCACTTGGTGTAAGTAGGTTGGCTCGTTGTATTGAGCAATAACCTTTAATTTTTCAGTAGCATCATTCGAAAAATCTACTTTTAAGGCCGAACTGATTTGTATTTTTCCAACTTTTAATCCTTGTGCATCTAGTTTGTCAATAACCGATTGTGGATGCTCAAATCCAACTGCAAAATGACAAACATCGTAGCAAAGTTGAATATGAGTTTTGATTGCATTCGTTGCTTCTTCTTCCGAAAACCCCTTCCCTGAAAGCTGTTTAATTCCTATTGGTAAAAGATAGTGGTTATACCAATCAAGATACTCTGTAGAATTTTCTAAGATGCCATCAGGTTCTGGTTCAATATCAAGGTGTAGTGTTTTTCCTGTAGTTGCTTTCAATTCTACAAGCGATTCTACCACAGAAACCATATTTTGAGTAGCTTTTTGAGTAGCATCTATCAGTGCATCAGTTGTTTTCCACCAAAAACGATAAGAAAGTGGCGAAGTAGAAATCCCCCCTTCTGAAAGGTTCTCGGGAAGGAGTTTAGCCAATAAACCAAACATTCTGATAGTGTAATCAGTACGTTCTTGGGTTGTCCAGTCGGGAGCGTGAACTTTGTCTTTAACTACTACATTGTGGAAGCCACCGTATGGAAACCCGTTCATTGTGAAGACGTAACAATTATTATCATCAAGCCATTTTTTGAAAGCATCGAAATTAGATTTTTCCGATAAGTCAATGCTTGCTTGATTGGCCAATCGAAGTCCAATTCCCATCGAAGCATCTGGACATACCGATACTTTAATTTGAGGAATACTGCTTTGTAAGACTGAAAAATGCTCCTTCCAGTCTTCGCCTGGGTGAATGTTACTACAATAACTGAGGTGCCCGTATGGTGTTTGCATGGTTGAATATTTGCAAATGTATATTTAATCTTTTTCTGTGCTGTGCAGTTGTCTGTGTTCTCACAGACAACTATTGGAATCCTTGTACGAATTTGTTAATTTGTTGTCAGTAGGTACACAGACAACGGTAGTATTGTAATCCGTGTCTCTGTGGTAAATTTTTATCAATCTAGCGTCATTTTCAATTCATCGACGGCTTGTTTCATGAGTTCAAAATTAACTTCATGAATTTCTCGACCTTTACCCAATTTCTCTAAAATCGTGATGGTTAGTCGGCCGCCCAAATGTTCTCTAAACTCATTTAAACCTTCCCACAAATTCAACTTGTCATTCTCACCTAATTTTTCGTGATAAAGTGTAAATCCAAGATTTTTGAGTAAAGTGATGATTCTAGCCACATCTTCTTGGGAAATCAAACCTAAAAGCTTTGAGTAGATAGAATCAAGTGCAATTCCGATAGCTACTGCTTCACCATGACGTATTTCGAAATTCGTTAGATACTCTAATTTGTGGGCAGCCCAATGGCCAAAATCAAGCGGACGTGCTGAACCCATTTCAAAAGGGTCTCCGCTCGAAATATGGTTAGTATGTAATGCGGCCGAACGGAAGATTTGTTCGTGCATAATATTCATTTCACGATTAGCCATAGCAAGTGCATTTGCTTCAAGCCATTCAAAAAAAGGCAAATCTTTTATTAAAGCCACTTTTACGGCTTCTGAAATTCCCGAACGCCAATCACGGTCAGAGAGACTTGTTAAGAAGTTAGTGTCATTGAATACCGCAACAGGTGGTGAGAAAGTACCGAGAAAATTCTTTTTCCCTAAGAAATTAACACCATTTTTTACACCCACCCCAGAATCATTTTGAGAAAGAACCGTAGTTGGAATTCGTATATGCTTTACACCTCTATGGGCAATCGTTGAGGCATAGCCAACCATATCTAAAAAAGCTCCACCACCAATGGCTGCTACAAAAGAATGTCGGTCGATGCCGTATTTATTAATTGCCAAAAGGGTTTCGTCTAAATATTTTGTATTATTCTTCACTTGTTCCCCACCGGGCAATACCAAAATTTCTTCTACTAAATTGATGTTGCTTACTCCTTGAAAGTATGTTTTGATAGCATTTTGGAGTTTAGGGTGAGCCTCAGCAACACCAGCATCAATCAAAAATAAAATTTTCTTTTGAAAACTATTATCACCAAAGTTTGATAAAAACTTACTAAACTCATGATTTTCAGTCGAAAAAAGGTCTTTCGTGAAAACTATATTGAAAGTAAATGGTACTTGAAAAGACTGCTGAATTACATTCATCGAATGGATTGAATAAATAGAATTAGTGGTAAATTTATTGTCGTTTTGTTTAAGTTACTGCAAAAATCTTTGCCAACTGGATAGAAATAGGCAGTAAGCATAGAACGGCCAAAGCCAAAATGATGTTACCTGAAACACTCACCCAAGCGGCATCCATTACTATCAGTGACAAGACACCTGCTTTTACTGCTTTACCGATATTTGGCCCAATTGGGTTAGTAATAGCTGTAATTAAAGGTTTGAAAATCAAATAAATGTGCAAAATTACAAATCCTGAGGTAATCAGCAGATTTCCCAAATTAAAAGAGATAATCAACTGAAAAGTGCTAACCAAGACGTATAAAAATGCGGCAAAATACAAGGTGCTCTTATTGCCTCCGTGTACTTCTCCTCGACTAATCATTGTAATAGCAGCGATGTAGCATACTGGCAGAAGACCAATCCACCACCATTCACCAATGGCACTATCAATGATGCTCATACCCAAAATTAGGTTACCTCCTCGGCAAAGGCCCATATTAATAGGCCCGAAAAATGAATGATGTTTGCCGTATTTATCATAAATTAGAGCAGAAGCTGCTACTAATACAGCGATGTTTGCACTCGTAAAGCTATTGCCTAATGCTGCTAAAACGCCTATTAGTAATAGTAAAACACCAAAGATAAGTGCATTGTTTTTACTTACTCTTCCGCTTGGAATTACTCTTTCGGGGCGTTCGATTTTATCTAATTCTAAATCAAAAATATCGTTAAAAACAATACCCCCAGCATAAAGCCCAATCGTAGAAATACACAAAAAAAATACATTTTGAAGAGGGATTTCTTCAAAATTTACTGAAAAACAAGCAATCGAAATACCCGCCAAAATATCAGCAATAGCCGTGATGACATTGGCAGGGCGAGTGAGTTGTAAGTAGGCCTTTAGGTTCAAAGTCGTAAGTTTGATTTTTGATATTTTGTTCAGTGAATGAATTCACTTTTTAAAGAAACAACGGATTTATTTTAAAGTATATTTAGCGACTTTAGTCGCTAAATATACTTTTCATCGGTTGTTTCCTACTTACCCATTTTAATGGGTAAAACATTGTGTAATTAACTAATTATCAATGAATTTTTATCAATTCTTGGAATTTGTCCACCACGTAAAACCGTATTTCCATTAAATTTCAGGCTTTGGTCAATTACCTGTGGTGTTTCAAAATCAGCTACATTGATTTGTCCACTTTGTGCAAAGGCATCAATGGCATTTTGATAAGTTACCAAACGAATATCTTCATCAGAGACACCCTTAATTTTCATTAATGCGGCGGTTTTTGGCACAGCCAGTGGGTCGCTAATTCCCCAGTCAGCCGCAGAATTGACCATGATTCTCTCCGAACCATATTTCTTTACAATTTCTACCATACGTTCGTTCCCCATTTTGGTAAAAGGATAAATGGTAAATGCTGCCCAAAAGCCTTTTTCTAATACACTTTCAACAGTTTCTTCGTTGTTATGGTCAATAATCACCATACTTGGGTCGATGCCATGCTCAAGGGCAATCGCCATACTTAGTTCAGTACCTTTCTTTTTATCGCGGTGAGGCGTGTGTACTTGTACTGGTAAATTGGCTTCCTTAGCCAGTTCGAGTTGTAGGCGATAAAATTTCTCCTCAGCGGCAGTTTGGTCGTCAAATCCAATTTCTCCTACACCAACTACTCCTTCTTTATACAAAAATAAGGGTAAAATTTCCATTACCTGCTCAGCCAAAGGCTCATTATTTGCCTCACGAGAATTTAAACCAATAGTACAGTAATGTTTGATACCAAATTGAGATGAACGAAAGCGTTCCCAACCTACTAAACTACTAAAATAATCCTTGAATGAGGCTAGGCCCGTACGAGGTTGCCCCAACCAAAAAGCTGGTTCGATAATTGCCACTACTCCCGCATCAATTAAGGCTGTATAATCGTCGGTTGTGCGTGAGGTCATGTGAATGTGTGGGTCGAAAAACTTCATCCCTTTGGTATAATCAGCATAATTGGCCTGAACGTTTTTAGATGTTTCAAGCTCTTCTGCACTACCTTCAAAATGCGAAGGGTTCTGCGATATATCTGCGTGTTTCTGACACATTTTATTAAAAAGTATAAGTGTTAAAAAACTCCTTGCTTCGAGGAGATGGAAAACGAGGTATTCTAATTCTCAATCAATGACCAACTAAGCTCTTTTTTATCAAATTGAGCGTATTGACTTAATAAGTCTTTGGCAGGTTTAAAGTTAGTGTCATGGCAAACTAAAGCCGCTGCTATCTGATTTTTTTTCTCACCTGATTTGAACAAAATATCTAAATCATGCAAGATTTCATCATTCATGAACTTACTTACTAAACGCCAAGCTTGCGGGGTGATTGTTCGGCCTGCTGACCAACGCTCGTGAGCTAAATAAGAAATAGAATTTGCTAATTCTTGGTTGGCTCGCTCATCTAAACCTTCTATTTTATGGATTGGTTTATCATTGAATATACATTTCAAAACTAATTGATTCCACGCCAATTCTGTAAAATAGTTTTTTGGATATGGGTTTTGAAAGGCAATTGCTTCTAAGACTAAACCAATGTTTGACCGTACGGCATCAGTGGCACGTAACATCCAATAATCGGGAAATGCATAAAAGGGTAGGGCAGATATAAGGGCAACAGCTTCGTTAATTTCTGCCGTTTCAAAAAGCGTGTCAAGTGTTTTGGTATAGGTATCTTTATTAGCACTATCTAATTTTGAAAGGAAAAACACTCTAACAAGCCGGTCGAGTGTCCATTCATTGATAGACACTTCATTAATGAGTTCTGTAGATAGGATAGTTGTTTTACTGATAAACCTTGGAGTGGATACAAAGGCAGTTTGCAGGGCCTGTAAACTCCCACTTGCCTTGCTTTCTATCCAACTAATTTCCTTCGGCGACGAAAATGCTTTTATCTTTTCGAATAATTGTTCTGAAAAATTCATTTTTGGTTAGGATAAAAATAACGATTGTGGAAAATAATCGTAAATATTTAATCGGAATTTGGTTGCCACAATGACCGAAATCATTTTCCGATACAAAACTTGCTAAATATATTGGCTAATAAATCATCAGTCGTAATGCTGCCTGTAATTTCTCCAAGATGATGTAATGACAAACGAATATCTTGAGCAAGAAAATCTCCGGTAATGCCAAAATCTAGGCCGTTCAATACCTCACCTAACGCTTCGTTTGCTTTCATTAAATGCTCATAATGACGTAAATTGGTCAACATCGTATCAGCACGTTTTTTTGTCTTGGCTTTTTCAACAATAGCCGCTTTGAGTGTATCTATGCCGATATTATTTTTGGCCGAAATTCTGATATAGTCAACTAATTGATGGTTTTCTCCTAAATCAATTTTATTCAATACTCTGATTACTTTTTCCTCTTCAATATCTGAAATGAAATCTTCGTCTTTGCTTTGATTATCAGAGAGTAAGAGAACAATCTCTGCTCGACGCATGGCATCTTTTGAGCGTTCGATACCAATCGACTCAACCACATCTTTGGTTTCTCTAATACCAGCAGTATCTATGAACCTAAATTTAATCCCTTCAATAAATAGTACATCTTCAATGACATCACGAGTAGTGCCTGCAATTTCTGTTACAATGGCTTTTTCTTCGTTCAAAAGAATGTTTAATAATGTCGATTTTCCAGCATTGGGTGGGCCAATGATAGCAACAGGAACCCCTTCTTTGATAACATTTCCTGCATCAAAGGAGTCTATTAGTTTTTTAAGGAAATTTTGAATTTTCAGAATTAAAGATTTTAAATCGTCTCTTTCAGCAAATTCAACGTCTTCTTCGCCAAAATCTAATTCTAATTCAACCAAACTTGCAAAATGAATGAGCTCATCTCTAAGTTCTTTCAGTTGATTCGAAAAACCACCACGCATCAAATTCATAGCAGTTTTATGGGCTGCCTCTGAATCGGCGGCGATTAAATCGGCAACAGCCTCCGCTTGCACTAAATCGAATTGACCATTCAGGAATGCTCGTTGGGTAAACTCCCCAGCTTGTGCCATTCGACAGCCATTTTGAAGCAGAAGTTTTAGAATATACCTGATAATATAATCACTTCCATGACACGAGATTTCTACGACATCTTCTTTCGTAAAGCTTTTGGGTGTCTTAAATACTGCAACCAACACTTCATCGACAATTACATTTTCATCTCGAATTGTTCCGAAATGAATCGTGTGAGAATCAACTTTTGTTAAATCCTTGCCTTTGAAAATTTTATTAACTATCTCAAATGTGCGTTCGCCCGAAACACGAATCACTCCAATCGCCCCGATTCCCTGCGGAGTAGCCAACGCACAAATTGTTTCTAATTGTATCATTTTTTGATTGTAAAAAGAATCTATAAAACCCACGATAGAAACCTGCTTGCAAAAGTACTAAATCTTTTTAATCGTAGTTTTAATTACTTATTTTTGCAAATCTACCAACTAAAATCTTAAATTTAGTAATTGTGACTAAACAGTCGATAATTTATTTAAAACTTTCGACTAGCAGCCAGCTACTTTCGACATTTGAAATATGATAAAAGCAAAACATATTTGGTATATCAATGCCATTCTTTTAATAGCAGCTGTATTAATTGCCTATAAAATTTGGTTGGCTCCTCGCAAAGATGCTTGGAGTTTTGTACCAGAAAATGCTTTTTTAGTTGTTGAAAGTGCCGAAATACAACAATCACTTTTCGAGAAAACAGACCCAACTCAGCTTTCTGATATTCCTTTTTTCTATGATGCATTGGCTCAATTAAAAAAAGTAACCGAAAGTGTTGATAATCAAGAGCTCTCAAAAAAGTTTGTAGAGAAAAAATTAATTACCTATTCACTTCATCGAGAAAATAAGAAAAACCTCGAATACATTTTATATATTCCCGCTGGCTCGTTTGGCGATGAATCTTTTTTAAATAATTTACTTGTTCCTGATGCCACCAAAAGGAAGGTGTATAGTCGAAACTTTAAGGGTTTGCGAATTAATGAATTGTATGATATCAATAGCCGTCTGCTATTTAATTTCTTTGTTCACGATGATTTCCTGATTTGTAGTGCCTCAAAAGTTTTGCTTGAAGAAGTGGCTAATCGAATAAAATCTGGTGTTTCGCTCGAATTACCACCTTTCAAAGAGAGCCGTAAAGGAACTGCTCACATTTACTTTAAGAGTAAAAACCTGCAAGATGTTGCAGATATTTTGCCATCTCAATTATCGCCCAATTTGATTGAGTTTTTCGGTAATATTACGCCGAGAAATCCAGATATTGTTTTTGAAAAGCAAAAAGTACCTAATATTATTTCTGCTTATATTCATTCTAAAGGAACCAACTCAATACCTTTTTTAGGAATTTTTGCTCGACAAAAACCTCAACCCTTTGGTTGTGCGGCTCTTATTCCTGAAAACACAGCTATCGCTATTCGACTTAGTTTTAAAAATAAACTTACTTTAGCACAAGATTTCATTGCTTATCTAAAAAATAATGAAGCTGAATTAGTAGCTGAGAAAGATAGTGTGAATCGCTTGCTCAATGCCAATATCAATGGTTTTTATTCTTTTTTGAAAGATGAGATTGTGCTTTGTGAAATGGAAACTTCAGCTGATGAACCTTCGAAGAAGATTCTTCTAATAAAAACTGACGATTCGGCAGAGGCACTTAATTTATTTGATGATTTGGCCACTGATGCCGAAAAGATATCAAGTTATTTCAAGCCACAACCTTTTACTTATTTGAATAACTATGTTCGCAAGATTCAGGTAAGTCAGCTGCCCGCTATGTTATTTGGTTCAGTTTTTAGAGGTTTCTCAGATTGTTACTATACCCAAAAAGATGATTACATTATTTTGGCCAGCGATGACGATGCCATGCGAGATTATCTGAATAATCTCAATACTGGACAAACATGGGCTAAAACTAATTTATACCGTGATTTTATTGCACGTCTAAGTCCACAATCGCAAGTAACAGCCATGATTAGTCCACAGCGAATTTGGAATAATATATTTTATTCATTACCCAAAAAATGGCAAAGTTCCACCGAAAAGCATGAAGGTAGAATTAAAGACTTACGATTTATTGCGATAGAAAACTTTGTAATGAATAATAAATTCGGAACTAAGCTATTAATTGAAAAAATACCACAAACACAGAAAGAAAATATCTTAAATAAATTTTTCTTGCAAGATAGCTTATCGATGGGAGCACCAATTATCGGTATGCCTAATGTTATAAAGACGCCATCTAATAATGATGAAATTATCATCCAGACAAATCAACAGCTTAAGTTAATTTCAAACAATGCCAAAGAGATTAATTCAATTGCATTGGGTCAGGAAATTGCCACAAATTATTTACTACCTACAGATTATTTTCAAGATGGGCTCTTGCATTATCTCAGCACAACCCCCAGCGATTTAGTTGTATTAAGTCGTGATGCTGTTCAAGGTATTGTAGCGAGTAAACCAGAGCTTGATTTAGTAGGGGGGGTGAAGGCATTAGCTGTAAGCGAGACCAAAATATATGTTGTTGATGGAGCTGGTAAAATATATTTACTGAATGAAGAAACACAAAAAGTTTCACAAGTTCGTACTTCTTTACAACTCGGAAACATTGTTCAGATTTCACCAGTAAAATATAAAAATAATACCTATTTGGCGGTTTTGCAGCGTGATGGTACATTAAGCGTTTTGTATGAACAAGGTCACAGCTTAAGTGGATTTCCTAAAGTTCCTCTTACGGCTCGCCCGATAGGAATGATAATAGAGGAAGATGCTAATAAAAACTCTGTTCTTACATTAGTTTCAGAAATCGGTGAGATAAAAAAAGTAGATATGCTCGGAAATAGCCTCAATGAGGCAAGTGTGCAATTAGAACGACCCGACAAGGGCACGATTTTCGAGTTATTATTCGACCAAAATCATAAGGATTGGTTGGTAGTACGCCGTACGTCAACATCTATGCTTATTTTTAATAAGCAAGGTGCATCGGTACTTAAAATTGAAAATACCAATTTCTTGAAAGCTCAACTTAAGTATTTTGATTTAGGGCATGATATTCGAATCATTACTGTGTTTGATGGAAAGAATAATACATTCTTCGACTTGAAAGGTAATTTGCTAGGAAATAAATCATTGATTGCCAGTAGTTTACCAGCCATAACTTACTCGGAAGCTTACAATAAATTATTCATTTATAATCCCAATAAGTCTAACTTTGAAGTTTGGACAGTGAAGTTGAAATAGGAGAATTATGAAATATATTAATATATATTCAATAATTGTTATTTTGTGTTTGTCATGCAACAATAAAAGTAGTAATGATGCTAAATATGCATTTTATTATTGGAAGCCAACTGTTAAATTGACTAAAAACGAAAAACATTTATTAACACATTCTTCAAGTATTTATGTAAGATATTTCGATATTAAGTGGAACAGCAAACCCATTCCAGTAGCAAAGGTTTATTTTCCAAAATCAACATTCAAAGACTTAATTATTATTCCAGTTATATATATCAAGAATGAGGTATTTATTAATTTATCTGAGAGAGAAATAGAAAGTTTATCAAATAAAACGCTCGAATTGGTAGACAAAATAAATAAAACTATTGGAATTAAAAATAATACTGAAATTCAGATAGATTGTGACTGGAGTGATGCTACAAAGTCTAAATATTTTGCCTTTTTAAAGAAATTAAAAATAAAGAGAAGTCTAAAAGTTTCAGTTACGATTCGATTACATCAAATAAAATATTATTTTAAAACAGGAATTCCTCCTTGCGATAAAGGTGTATTAATGTTCTATAATATGGGCAAACTTGGAAATTTTAAAAAAAATTCGATTTATAATACCTATGATGCCAGTCAATATGTCAAATCTATAAAAGAGTATCCTTTTTCTTTAGATGTTGCTCTACCAATTTTTCGTTGGGGCTATGTTTTGAGAAATGGTGAAATCATTAATTTACTTTCAAAAATTGATGATAGTGAACTAAAACAACAAACTTTTGTCAATATAATAAATCAACAACATTTTCAATTTTTAGAAGGGAAATATTGGAGAGGAATTTATTTTCAAAAAAATGATGAAATTTTTATTGAAAAGATTTCCACAAAAGAGCTTTATCAAGCAGTAAACTTGTTATCAAAACACATAAAACGTCCTTCAAATGTCATATTCTTTGACCTAGATTCTACAAATATTTCACATTTTTCACATGAAGAATTTTCTCAAATTAGCTCTTTTTTCCGTTAGTGTAGTTTTGATTTTCGCTTTTTGTGCTGGTGGCGATGATTTTAAAAATGGGTATGGGCGAGATTATGAGAATTCCCTATTCGCACCAGAACTTATCCATGAAAAAAAACTTGAACCTTTTTTTCGAACAACCTCATCCTTGTATTATGGAGATGCGGAAAAAACACAAGGTTTTTATAAACAAAATGTTACCGATTGGTACAATTATTTTGATAAACAACTTGATACTACTTCTATCAAAGAAATACTATATTCAAGCACGCTGCCTCAAATAGATACACTAATTTTTTTCTTGAAAAATCCTGACACTAAAATTAGCCAACGTTTAAGAAAAAAAGCAATTTTGAATTACTCAGATAAAGAAAAAAGTCTTGATTTTTTGTTTTATTTAGGTTTTGCTCTTCGTTGTGAAATATTTGCTAATCATGGTAATGATGATTGGACTTATACTCCTATTATTTTTAAAGACAATGAATTATTGTTAAAATTAATCAAAGGAGGGATTCGACAAGGAATAAATCTTAAATCCTTATTTATTAAAGAACGTTATCTTTTTCAAGTTGTACGCTTGTTGTATTTTAATGAAGATTATACAGGATGTGAATCATTCTTTATGAAAAACAAAGCATTTTTCACTCCTAATGGTAATATTTATTATAGAGCATTGGGCTATGTAGCTGCCGCTTTATATAAAAGAAAAGTGTATAGTATGTCAAATTATTACTATTCATTAATTTTTGAAAATTGCGAATTAATGCAGGAAACAGCATTGTGGAGTTTTCATCCACAGGAAGAAAAAGATTTTAAGGCCTCATTGTTTTTAGCAAAAAATAATAAAGAAAAAGCCACTATTCTATTTATGATGGGTTACTTAAATGACGCAACTCGTGCAATTAAAGAAATATTAGCATTAAATATCAATAGTCCTTATCTTGATGTATTATTGACACGTGCAATAAATATAGAGGAGGAAAATATTTTGAATCACTCTGTAAAAGAATTGGTAGATAAAAAACCGAATGCTGTTTTGATACAAACAATTCAAAAAGGATTAATATCTCCACAAAATAAAAAAAACGCTGTTTGGCATTTAGCTTTAGGATATCTGTATAGTTTATCAAATGATTTGAAAAATGCAGAAATGCAATTTGAAGAAGCAGAAAGCAAATCAACTGATGAACTTTTGAAAAAAAGTATAAACTTATATCGTGCAATTAATAAAATCAAAGCTCAAACTATTTTAAATGAAAAAACAGAAATAGAATTACTGCCATCAATTCTGCTTATATTAGAAAATGATACAGATGTGTATTTACGAAAGACTATGGCTGTACAGTGGTTGAGTAGTCGTTTTTCGATGATTTACAAGCAACAGAAAGAATTTTTAAAAGCCGAATGTTGGCAAACTCATTCGGTCGGATTTTATTATGAAGACGATGAAAACCTTGAAAAAACAATCAAATTTATCAATACACCTGCTAAGAATGATTATGAAAAACTACTGAAAAAAATGTATGCTTTTTCAAAAGACAGGTTATTAGAAACGCAAGCTATTATTAATGTATATAATGATAATCTGCCAGAAAGTATAATAAAACTTGAAAGTAATGTAAAAGCAGGAACTGATACCTTATTAGGAGACCCATTTATTATACATATTAAAGATTGCCACGATTGCGACCATGAAGCAGACCAAAAAGAAAAGTTTACGATTTTATCTTTTTTGAAACGAATAAATAATAAAAAAAAGGAAAGCGATAGGCTTACAAATGTGGAAGAAAAAGCACACTTGTTATTTGAAGTGGCTAATGCCTATTACAATATTACAAATTTTGGTAATGCTCGAAAATTTTATCAAACATCTATTGCTTATAATTATGATGTTAATTTTGACTATTTAGACTATCAATCTGAAAAAGAGCGTGGTATGTTAAAAAGTAAAATATATGATTGTCAACTAGCTGCAATATATTACAAAAAAGCTCTTGAAATGAGTAATAATAATGAATTTAAGGCAATGTGTACATTTATGCTAGCAAAATGTGAACAAAATGAATTTTATCGAATTAGACCTAAAGACTATAAAGGTGATTTTAAAGCGGGAAAGTATTTCGCCGAATTAAAAACCAATTATAAACAAACCAAATATTATCAAGAAATTATACATGAATGTGGTTATTTTGACACTTACATAAATAAAAAGTAAAATGGCGTTAAAGAAAATTCTTTCACTTATAATCCCAATCTTGCTGATACAAATTACTTCTTTTACACAAGAAATAAACAGCGATTTTATTGCCAATGCAATAAAAAAAGCAGTTCAGAATGATCCTAAAAGACATTTAAAGGAGAAGTTTGACAATATTCTTCCGTTTAATGTATATTATAATCTAAAAGAAAGAGAAGAGTTTTCGGATACTGAATTAAAAAAATATTTAGGTGATTTATGGGTTCTAAAATACCAGTATAAGATTTCAGGAGATAAAACGCTACTAAAACCCATTTTGTTGAAAAGTTTAGCAATAAATGAGTCAATCTATGATTTTGATAATAAAAATGATTATGTGATAAATTATTTAAAAGAAATGCCTGAAGATTCCGTTTTTTTCGAAAGTTTTTTGCCAATCATAATTACTTGGTCGAGGAGTGTAAATGATTTAGGGTTTCAGACCTTTGTAAATATGCCTTTAAAATCTTCTAAAAATAAGTATTACCGAGATATGATTACTTACAGGAGATTTCTGCAATCTATTGAAAAAGTTTATCTAAGTGATTTTTGTAAAAAAAAATGGAATGAATTAAGGAAACTTGATTTAGATATAGAATCGAATGCAGATTTGTTTGGCCGTTTAACTTCTTTGGAAAATGACAAAATTTATGAATTATTAGAAGACTACGACACTTATTACAATGATGAATGTGATGATTCTCTCATAAAAAAATACTCAAATAAATTATTAGCACTTGATAAACAAAAAATAATAGATGTTAAAATAACATTTTTTAAAGAATTACTAAATATTTACGGGGTAAAAAATTTACCTGAAAAAGAGCTTGAAAAATACCTTATTACAAGATTAAAATGGAATGTGGTTAGCTATATGAATAATTTAGCTTGGAATATTTATGAAAAAGATAAATATACAGAGCTTTCTCTTCAATTAGTAAACACAGTACTTAAAATAGAAGAAAAACCAGAATATTTTGATACAAAAGCACATATTTTAAACAAATTGAAACAATACGATGAAGCCATTCAAGCGGAAGAAAAGGCTATTTTGTTGTGTGGAAAATGTGAAAACTTGGAGAATTACAATAAAGCTATTAATACTAAATTCAAAAAAAACATAGACTACAGATTTTGAATTTATACACTTAACTAAGACCCTGTTTAAAAATAGGTGATTAAAAAAAATATGAGCATCTAACAATGGGAATAAAATACTTTCTTTGAAGTGACCAAACCTAAAAGAGATGTATTCAACCGATTTATCAGATGCTCAGGGGCAATTTATCAAAAAAGCTTTAAACTATAACAACAGGAAACGAAAACATTGTTTACGAACAATTTGGAATGCTATTTTATACTTGACAAAGACCGGCTGTCAATGGCGGATGCTTCCGAAAGACTTCCCTAAATGGCAATTAGTTTATTATTACTTCAAGAAATGGATAGATTTGGAAGAATTTGATGCTTTATTAGAAAAAATAGGAGGTAAAGTACGCCTTCAAAAAGGTCAGAATTTCTCACCCAGTCTTGGAATAATTGATAGTCAAAGTGTAAGATGGGGTAATAATCGGTCATTAAATGGGATTGATGGCAATAAGAAAATAAAGGGTATTAAACGGCATGTAGTGGTAGATAAAAATGGCTTTTTGATTGCTGTAATGGTAACTGTGGCTAATATTCATGATAGTCAAGCTGCTTTACTATTAATGAGAATTTTAAAGAGTTTCCTGAGTAGCGTTAAAATCATATTGGCTGATGGCGGTTATCGAGGAGACTTGGTAGCTGAAATAAAGAAGAATTTCGGCTATCTTCTTAAAATTACTCTGCGGACAGACAAACCCAAAAAACCTTTCGAGCCAATACCAAAAAGGTGGATTGTTGAGAGAACCTTTGCTTGGTTTGACAATGACCGAAGAATGTGTCGCAATTACGAATTATTAATGGAAACAGCAGAAGAAATTGTCAAAATCTCTGCTATAAAACATTTATTGAATAAAATTTAAACAGGTCTTAAATTAAAAAATATTTCCACCAAACGTTTGTAAATAAAAATAAAACTTCTAACTTTGCAGCCTCATTAAGAAACGGAGTATTCTTCTCTGGTCAAATGAAGTCCTACATCATTCTGGAAACCAATTTGACTATTGACCTGCTGAGCTGAGTAAAATTGTTACGCTCATTTTGAAACGGTCTCCGAAAGCTTTTGAACATTTACAGGAATCATTGCAAGGTAACAAGGAATTGTCCTGCACCTATTTTGGTCCTTACCCACGTGGTTTGCAATGCAAAGTTTAAGTTGGCAGTGGCCAACCTCTGAAAAAAGTAAATAAATTATTGGCTTAAATTTGTAATCGTGCGAAGTTTTTACGAATTTTGCACCCCAGTTCGCCTAGCGAGCTGAGGAAAGATGAAAGTTTAGGTTAAATTAGCAAAATAAAGCGTAAAATACCATGTCTGGAATTATTGGAAAGAAAGTTGGAATGACAACTATCTTCAACGCAGAAGGTCAAGCAGTGCCTTGTACTTTGATTGAAGCGGGACCTTGTGTTGTTACTCAAGTTCGTACTGAAGATAAAGACGGCTACAGTGCTGTTCAATTAGGTTACGGCGAAAAGAAAGAAAAAAATACAAGCCGTTCGCTTGTAGGTCATTTTAAGAAAGCAGGTACTACACCTAAGCGTAAATTAGTAGAATTCAAAGAATTCGAAAAGGAATACAGCCTTGGCGATACTATTCGTGTAGAAGATGTATTTGCAGAAGGAGATTTCTTGGATGTAACTGGTAAGTCGAAAGGACGTGGTTTCCAAGGGGTTGTAAAACGTCACGGATTTGGTGGTGTTGGTGGTCAAACCCACGGTCAGCACAACAGAGGTCGTCACCCTGGTTCTATCGGTGCTTGTTCGTTCCCATCACGTGTATTCAAAGGCTTACGTATGGCTGGTCGTATGGGTAATACTCAAACAACTATCCAAAACTTGAAAGTATTGAAAGTTCTTTCTGAGCAAAACCTTATCGTAGTGAATGGTTCAATCCCAGGATCGAAAAATTCTTACATTACATTACATAAATAAGATAACACCTAGCCCTTTAACAGGGTGTTATAGAAAAAACTCCTAATAGGGCGAGGAGTATTTAGGTCGAAGCTGAACGACATCGAAAAAATGCAGTAATAAACAAATGAATGTACCAGTATTAAGCAAAGACGGAAAAGACACAGGTCGCGTAGCTACATTAGCTGACGGTGTTTTCGGTATCGAGCCAAACCAACACGTTGTTTACTTAGATGTAAAACACTATTTGGCAGCTCAACGTCAAGGAACGCACAAAGCGAAGCAAAGAGCAGAAATCGCTCGTTCAACGAAGAAAATTGTTCGTCAAAAAGGTTCAGGGGGTGCTCGTCACGGTTCTACTAAATCTCCAACCTTCGTAGGTGGTGGTCGTGTATTCGGACCAGTTCCACGTGACTACGACTTCAAACTTAACAAGAAGATTAAAGTTTTAGCTCGTAAGTCAGTTCTTTCTTCAAGAGTAGCTGAAAATAATCTTTCAGTAATCGAAAATTTCACTTTCGAAGCTCCAAAGACAAAATCATATTTGTCATTCCTCAAAGCACTTTCATTGTCAGGCACTAAGACATTATTTATCTTAGGTGACTACGATAGCAATGTATATTTATCAGCACGTAACATTCCTAAAACAAAAGTAATGAGTGTTGATGAAGTAAGTACTTACGATTTAATTAATGCTGATAAAGTCTTAATTAGCGAAGGTGCATTGTCGAAAATTGAATCAATATTGAATTAAGACTTATAGTTGCACAGCAACTTATAAATAACACGAAAATGAGCGTACTTAAAAGACCAATCGTTACCGAAAAATCACAAAAGCTTACAACAAAAGGTAAGTTTGTGTTTGAGGTTGACATGAACGCGAATAAAATCGAAATCGCAAAAGCTGTCGAAAAAATGTACGGTGTTACAGTTACAGATGTAAACACAGTTCGCCAAATCGGCAAAAAGAAATCGAGAATGACTCGTAGCAGAGCATCATCAGGAATGACTTCTACTTTCAAAAAAGCAGTAGTTACTTTGAAAGATGGTGATTTAATCGATTTCTACGAAAATTTGTAATAATAGACTGAAACAGTCAACTATTACAGAATTTACTAAATAAATGTATAGCCTTTGGCTGCAAAAGATTAAGTAACAATGGGTATTAAAAAATTAAAACCAATCACACCTGGCCAACGCCACAGAGTTGCTCCTGATTTTTCAGACATCACAGCAACAAAGCCAGAGAAAAGCCTTACGGTAACCATTAAGAAAACTGGTGGTAGAAATAACGAAGGTCATCGTACTGCTCGTTATATTGGTGGTGGACACAAGCGTAAATATCGTTTGATTGACTTCAAGAGAAACAAAGTAGATGTTGCTGCTGAAGTTAAGACTATTGAATATGACCCGAACCGTACAGCACGTATTGCTTTAGTTCAATACGCTGATGGTGAGAAGGCTTATATTATTGCTCCTCAAGGATTGAAAGTTGGACAAACTATCATTGCAGGCTCAAACGTTGCTCCAGAAGTAGGTAATACACTTCCAGTAGGAAATATGCCGCTTGGTACAATTGTACACAACATCGAATTACAACCTGGTAGAGGTGCTCAAATGGCTCGTAGTGCAGGTGCTTATGCACAGGTATTAGCGAAAGATGGCAAGTACGTAACTTTAAAGATGCCTTCAGGTGAAATGAGAATGGTATTGGCTACTTGTGTTGCTACAGTAGGTACAGTATCAAACGCAGACCACATGAACGTAACTTACGGTAAAGCTGGTCGTAAACGCTGGTTAGGTATCCGTCCAAGAGTAAGAGGTGTTGCAATGAACCCTGTTGATCACCCAATGGGTGGTGGTGAAGGCCGTTCATCAGGAGGTCATCCACGTTCTCGTAAAGGCTTGTTGGCTAAAGGTAAGAAAACTCGTGATCTAACCAAGCCTTCTACAAGACTAATCGTTTCAAGAAGAAGTAAATAATCATTAAGCATTAGAACAATTTCAAATGGCACGTTCACTCAAAAAAGGACCATACATTGATTACCGTCTTGACAAGAAAGTGACAGACATGAACGACTCTGGCAAGAAATCAGTTATCAAGACTTGGTCACGTCGCTCAATGATTTCACCAGATTTCATTGGTCACACTTTCGCAGTACATAACGGAAATAAATTTATTCCAGTATATGTAACTGATAACATGGTAGGACACAAACTTGGAGAATTTTCTCCAACTCGTAACTTCCGTGGTCACATCGCAAAGAAAGATAAAGGTAAAAGATAATAATTACAATGATGAATTAAGAATTAAGAATGCAGAATTGATTCTTTTTGTGAGTAACATCATTCTTAATTCTTAAATCTTAATTCTACATTTCAAGAATAATGGAAGCAGTAGCAAAACTCAATGATTACCCTACCTCGCCTCGTAAGGCAAGATTAGTAATTGACCTTATTAGAGGGAAAAAGGTAAGTCAGGCTTTAGGCATTTTGAGCTTTCAGCCACAACACGCCGCACCAGTGGTTAAAAAAGTCTTATTATCAGCTGTTGCTAACTGGCAACAAAAGAACGAAGATTTGAAAATTGAAGATGCAGATTTATATGTAAAATCAATTTTCGTTGACGGTGGACGTATGTTGAAACGCATGAGACCAGCTCCACAAGGACGCGGATACCGTGTTCGTAAGCGTTCTCATCACCTAACAATCGTAGTTGATAGTGCAAATTAATTCATTCAAATAGCAAACGATACACTACTCGTGTTGCTTAATAATTAAATTACCAATGGGACAAAAAGTAAATCCGGTAGGTCTAAGACTTGGTTATATCAGAGGATGGGATTCTAACTGGTATGGCGGTAAAACTTTCGCCGAGAAATTAGTCGAAGATCAAGAAATCCGTAAATACGTTTCAGCTCGTATTCCAAAAGGTGCTATTTCGAAAGTAGTTATCGAACGTACCCTAAAACGCATTACACTTACAATCCACACGGCACGCCCGGGTGTAGTTATTGGTAAAGGTGGTAATGAGGTTGATAAAATCAAGGAAGAGCTTAAAAAATTAACTGGCAAAGATGTTCAAATTAACATCTACGAAATCAAACGCCCTGAATTAGATGCTAAATTAGTTGGCGAGTCTATCGCTCAACAATTAGAAGCTCGTATTTCTTACCGTCGTGCCATGAAACAAGCTATTCAAGCAGCTGTTCGTGTAGGTGCACAAGGTATTAAAGTTAAGTTAGGTGGTCGTTTAGCAGGTGCTGAGATGGCTCGTAATGAAATGTATAAAGAAGGACGTATTCCTTTGCATACACTTCGTGCTGACATCGACTACGCTGTTTCTGAGGCCCTTACTGTATACGGAAAAATCGGTATCAAAGTATGGATTTTCAAAGGTGAAGTATATGGTCGTCGTGATTTGACTCCAGCAGGTGGTGCAACTCAATCAAATAATGAAAGAGGTGGTAACGATGCTCAAGCAAGTGGACGTGGTGGACGTGAAGACCGTAGAGGTGGTGGACGTGAAGACCGTAGAGATAATAAAGGCGGCCGCAACAATAATAACCGTGGTGGCAACCGTAATAATAACAAAGGTAATAATAAGAGATAAGCACCTTACTTAGTTTCAGGTTTACCACTCAATATTTGATGTATTCATTGAAACTAATTGAATAAGTTAAACTTGAAACTAAGCACTAAGTGCTGACAAATATAACATCGTCATGTTACAACCAAGAAGAACCAAATTTCGTAAGCAACAAAAGGGCAGAATTAAAGGTCTTGCCACTCGTGGACACGAGATAGCTTTCGGAACATACGCTATCAAATCTTTGGAGCCAGGTTTTATTACCTCTCGCCAGATTGAAGCAGCACGTATCGGTGTTACCCGTGCAATGAAACGTGAAGGTCAGGTATGGATTCGTATTTTTCCAGATAAGCCAATCACAAAGAAACCTTTAGAGGTACGTATGGGTAAAGGTAAGGGTGCACCTGAATACTGGGTAGCCAGTGTTAAACCAGGTACAATCTTATTTGAAGCAACTGGTGTGCCAGTAGAGTTAGCAACAGAAGCACTTCGTTTAGCTGCTCAAAAGCTTCCAGTTCAAACAAAGTTTGTAGTTCGTAGAGACTACCAAGAAGGAGCTGAATAATTACAATAAGTTCTGAGTGCTGGGTGCTGAATTCTGAATGTTCTGTTGAGTTTCAAACTCAGAACTCAGAGCCACAAAAGTTAGTTGTTCAGAATTCAGAACTCGACAAAGTTTAAATAAAAAAATGAAGAAGTCAGAAATTAAAGCATTGTCAGTTGAGCAGTTAGAGCAAAATATAGCTGTTGAGAAAGATAGAATCTTGAAATTACAGTTTGCTCACGCCATTACACCCATCGAAAATCCGATGCGTATCCGTCAGTCTCGTAGACTGATAGCTCAATTGATGACCGAATTGAACGCAAGATAAATTTAGCAATCCCTGTGAACAGCAGGATATCAAGTATCTGAACAATGGAAAGAAATCTCAGAAAAGAGCGTATCGGAACAGTAGTTAGCAACAAGATGGATAAGTCAGGTGTTGTAGCTGTAGTTCGTAAATTGAAACATCCGAAGTACGGAAAGTTCATGCTCAAAACCAAGAAGTTTATGTTCCATGACGAGAACAATGAAGCAGGTATCGGTGATACTGTGAAAATTCAAGAAACTCGTCCTTTGAGCAAAAACAAAAATTGGAGATTAGTAGAAATCGTAGAAAAAGCGAAATAATAGCCCCAATTTAATTCTCCAATGCTGGAGAATGCTATTAACCAAATTCCCCTTGAGCAACTAATCCGACTTAGGGGTTTTAAAAATTTATAAGACAATGTTACAGCAAGAATCAAGAGCAGGTGTTGCCGACAACAGTGGTGCAAAAGAAGTGCTTGTTATCCGTGTATTGGGTGGCACACGTAAGCGTTATGCATCAATCGGTGATAAGGTTGTCGTTACGGTGAAATCAGCCCTTTCATCTTCAAATATGAAGAAAGGAACTGTATCGAAGGCTGTTGTTGTGAGAACTACTAAAGAAGTTCGTCGCAAGGATGGTACTTACATTCGTTTTGAAGACAACGCAGTTGTATTATTAAACAATCAAGATGAGCCACGTGGCACGCGTATTTTTGGACCTGTTGCTCGCGAATTGCGTGAGAAACAATTCATGAAAATCGTTTCTTTGGCTCCTGAAGTTCTTTAATTTGATATATTCGCATAATATTCAAATCTAAAAAATTTCAAAATTTTCAAATTCAAAGTAATGGAAAGAAAATTCAATAAGCAGCAGAAACAACACGTACGCACTGGCGATACTGTTGAAGTAATTGCCGGCAATGCTAAAGGAAAGCGTGGCGTTATCAGCGAAGTGATTACATCAAAGCAACGTGTAGTTGTTGATGGTGTAAACATGATGAAAAAACACGTGAAACCATCGGCACAATCACCACAAGGTGAAATCCGTGAGTTTGCAGGTTCAATTCATATCAGTAACGTAATGTTAGTTGATCCAGCAACTGGAAAACCAACACGTACTGGTCGTAAAGAAAACGACAAAGGAAAACTTCAAAGATTTTCTAAGGAAACTGGAAAATTTATTTAATTAATTACCATTTGATATTAGCTTCTGCCGAAGCTCTTATTAATAAATATGAGGGTCGGAAATCCTCCTATTAAAAAAACTAATGGCACGTTTAAAAAACAAATACACAAACGAAGTTGTACCAGCTCTTAAAGAGAAATTTGGGTACAAATCAGTTATGCAGGTTCCTGTACTTCAAAAGATTGTAGTAAATCGTGGAGTAGGAGCTGCAACTGGAGACAAGAAATTAATCGATAGTAGTATCGAAGAAATTACAAACATTACTGGTCAAAAAGCAGTAGCTACACTTTCTAAGAAAGCCGTTTCTAACTTCAAACTACGTGAAAACATGCCAATTGGTGTGAAAGTAACTTTACGTGGTGATAGAATGTATGAATTCTTAGACCGTTTAACTGCCATTGCTCTACCACGTGTACGTGACTTCAAAGGTATCAGCGATAAAGGATTTGATGGACGCGGAAACTATACCTTTGGTGTAAAAGAGCAAATTATCTTCCCTGAAATCTCGATTGACAAAATCTCTAAGATTCAAGGTATGGATATTACTTTCGTTACATCAGCTCAAACAGATGCTGAAGCTTACGAACTACTAAAAGCAATGGGTATGCCATTCGCAAGCATTAAGAAATAATATTTAGATTTCGATATTAATAATTCAGTCATACGATGGCAAAAGAATCAATAAAAGCAAGAGATAGAAAAAAAGCAGCTACAGTTGCTAAATACGCTACAAAGCGTGCTGCTTTGAAAGAAGCAGGAGACTATGCCGCTTTAGATAAACTACCTCGCAACGCTTCACCTGTACGTTTACACAACCGTTGTCAATTGACAGGCCGTCCAAGAGGATATATGCGTAAATTTGGTATCAATCGTGTTACTTTCCGTGAAATGGCAAGTAAAGGGTTAATCCCAGGTGTTACAAAAGCATCTTGGTAATTTTGTAGAAGTATCTGTATAGATGTAAATATTCAAGGTTTTTATATAACTTAATGAAGAATATTTATATTTTCCATGAATAACTTATACAAATATTACTTTTTTTGAAATACATTTTCTAATTTTGCAGCCCAGTTGAGAAAGTCGTGCTCACGATACTGCTCAACGTTGGCTTAGGTATCCAAAATTAAATATCAACAATGATTACAACGGATCCAATAGCAGACTTCCTTACCCGTGTACGCAATGCTATCAAAGCACGTCACAGAGTGGTAGAAATTCCTGCTTCGAACATCAAAAAAGCGATTACTCAAGTACTTTACGATAAAGGCTTTATTCAAAGTTATAAATTTGAAGATACTGCTCCTCAAGGAGTAATCAAAATCGCATTAAAGTATAACCCAGTTACGAAACAACCAGCAATCGTAGATTTGAAGCGTGTTTCTAAACCAGGTTTACGTAAATATGCTGGTACAACTGAAATTCCACGTGTGTTAAATGGATTGGGCATTGCTATCGTTTCTACATCTAAAGGTGTAATGACAGATAAAGAAGCTCGTGCATTGAAAGTAGGTGGCGAAGTATTGTGCTACGTATATTAATATAAAATTATTGACCTTATGTGCTTTTATCAGTGCATAAAGGTCTCTCTCTCAAGTAAATTTTTTGTTGACCGCTCTTAATAACTCGTGCTCACGAAAGTGTTTTGAAGCCTTAAACTATTTAAAAAATGTCAAGAATTGGTAAAAAACCAGTTGCCCTTCCAAGTGGTGTAAGTATTTCGGTAGATGACCAAAATATTGTTACAGTTAAAGGTCCAAAGGGAACTCTTACACAAAAGGTTGATTCGGATATCACAGTTTCTGTTGAAAATAACGAATTGAAAGTTGAAAGACCAACTGAACAAAAAAGACACAAAGCCCTTCACGGTTTGTATCGCTCATTAATCAATAATATGGTTATTGGTGTTAGCACTGGCTATAAAGTTGATATGGAAATCGTCGGTGTTGGTTACAAAGCCGCTAATAATGGTAATGTCCTTGATTTAAGCTTAGGTTTCTCTCACAATGTTTACTTTGTAGTTCCTTCAGAATTGAAAGTAACAACTGCGATGGAAAAAGGTAAAAACCCGATGGTAAGTCTTGAAGGAACAGATAAGCAATTGATTGGCTTAGTAGCTTCAAAAATCAAGTCACTTCGTAAAACTGAACCATACAAAGGAAAAGGTATTAGATTTGTTGGTGAAGTTATTCGTCGTAAGGCTGGTAAAACATCAGGTAAGAAAAAATAATCATTAGACACAAGACGTAGGAGAAACAAGTAATTGCTTGCTGCTCTGAAAATCACAAAATAGCAAATACAATGTCAAGTGTAAAAACTGATAGAAGACAAAAAATTAAGTGGAGTATCCGTAACAAAATCTCTGGAACTGCAGAGAGACCACGTTTGACGGTATTCCGTTCAAATACTGCCATTTACGCTCAATTGATTGATGATACTAAAGGTGTTACTTTAGCTGCAGCTTCAACAACCGAGTTAGGGTTGAAAGGTGTAAAAATCGACAATTCGAAAGAAGTTGGTAAAAAAATAGCTGAAAAAGCGGCTGAAAAGGGAGTCCTTGCCTGTGTTTTCGACCGTAACGGTTATTTGTATCATGGTAATATTAAAGCTGTGGCTGAAGGAGCCAGAGAAGGCGGTTTGAAATTCTAATCTTGAAATTCTGAATCAATGAACAAAGCAAAAGTAAACGAGGCAGAACTCAAAGAAAGAGTAGTCGCCATCAATCGTGTAGCAAAAGTAGTAAAAGGTGGTCGTCGTTTTAGCTTCTCAGCTATCGTTGTATTAGGCGATGGTAAGGGAGTTGTAGGACAAGGCTTAGGTAAAGCAAATGAAGTAACTGATGCAATCGCAAAAGCTATTGAAGATGCTAAGAAAAACTTGGTTTCAGTTCCTGTAATCAACGACACTGTACCTCATGAAATCCACGGTAAATTCTCAGGTGGTTTCGTATTTGTTAAGCCTGCAGCACCTGGTACAGGTATTATTGCTGGTGGTGCGATGCGTGCCGTTTTAGAAGCTGCTGGTATTCATAACGTATTAGCAAAATCTAAAGGTTCATCAAACCCTCACAACGTAGTTAAAGCAACTATTGATGCTCTTGCTCAAATGAGAGCCCCACATTCAGTAGCTTTCCAACGTAGTGTAAAAATGAATAAAGTATTCAACGGATAATAGCTTTGAGCTTTAAGTGAGTTTTGAATTCAAATTCTAGACTCACTTAAAGCTTATTGCATATAGCTAATAAAAAAATGGCAAAGGTAAAAATTACACAAGTTAGAAGTGCAATTGGTCGTCCTGAAGTTCAAAAGCGTACTATCGCTGCTCTTGGATTAGGCAAGATAAATCGTACTGTTGAGAAGGAGTTAAATCCAGCTTTGAAAGGAATGATTAATTCTGTACAACACTTAATTGTTGTTGAAGAAGCTTAATTCTTTATTGAAAGTTCTTAATTTGTTGCCATATTTTTGGCAAAGGCATAGCCGAGTGAATCTGAAGGTCAGATTTGCGTATTATTAACCCGATTTTATTATCGAAATTACAATGAAATTAGAAACTCTAAAACCTGCGAAAGGTTCGGTAAAAGCAAATGACAGAGTAGGTCGTGGTCATGGTTCTGGTGGTGGTGGTACTGCTAAACGTGGTCATAAAGGTGCAAAATCTCGTTCTGGTTATAGCCAAAAACGTGGTTTTGAAGGTGGACAGATGCCATTACAACGCCGTGTGCCTAAGTTTGGTTTCAAAAATATTAACCGTGTTGCTTACAAAGCTATTAACTTAGATACAATCCAAGCATTATTTGATAAAACTGGTATCAGCAATATTGATCTTGGTGTACTTTATAGCAATGGTCTTATCTCAAAATCTGATTTGGTAAAAGTATTAGGTCGTGGTGAATTGACTGCAACAGTTAATTTACGTGCTAATGCTTTCTCTGCATCAGCAATTGCGGCAATCGAAAAAGCTGGTGGTTCAGCTACAGTAGATGCCACTTTCAACCGTGAAGCTGCTGCTGAAGTAGCTGCTCCAGCTGTTGAAGTTGTTGTTGAAGAGAAGCCTAAAAAAGCAACTAAAAAGTCGAAGGAGGCAAACTAAAAATAATTGCGGGCGTTAGCTTGAAAATTGCTAACTTGTAATTTTGTATTAGAATTATTACATTTGTAAGTTAGCAATTTACACACTACTAAATAGTGAAGTTCTATTGCTTACAAGCTTATATAATTCCTAACTATTTATTAAGTACATATTTCATTAAAACGCCTTGTTTTTCCTATTAAAATGAACAAATTCATTACGACACTCCGAAACATTTGGTCAATAGAAGAGTTGAGAAAAAGAATTCTCAATACTATATTAATCATCTTAGTTTTCAGAATTGGTTCGCACGTGGTTTTACCAGGTGTTGATGTAGCAAAATTGAAAGATTTAACTCAAAGCAATGGTTTGCTTGGGTTATTAAATACACTCGTTGGTGGTGCTTTCCAAAATGCCTCTGTAATGGCATTAGGAATTATGCCTTACATTTCGGCTTCAATCGCCATACAATTGCTTACCCTTGCTTTACCTTATTTTAGTAAATTACAAAAAGAAGGAGAGTCTGGTCGTAGAAAATTGAATCAAATTACTCGTTGGCTCACAATTATTGTAGCTGCAGCTCAGGCTTTTACATATGTAAGGGCAACAATTTCGACTGATGCTATCACTATTAACCAAGGATTATTCTATTTCAGTTCAGTAATTCTAATTGTTTCTGGTACTGTAATGTGTATGTGGTTAGGTGAGAGAATGACAGAGAAAGGAGTTGGTAATGGTATTTCGATGATGATTATGATTGGTATCGTTTCTAGATTCCCTGGTGCTATCATCGGTGAAGCTCAATCAAGAGGTGGAAATGGCCAAATTCTTTTCTTCGTACTTGAAATTGTAGCATTATTCTTGGTTGTACTTTTTGCAGTTGCAATTACACAAGCTACTCGCCGTATTCCAGTTCAATATGCAAAGCAAATTGTTGGAAATAAGGTTGTAACTGGTCAACGTCAGTATTTACCACTTAAATTAAATATTGCAGGTGTAATGCCAATTATTTTTGGACAAGCCTTGATGTTTATTCCAGGTTTAGTGCTTACATATTTGGCTGAAAGTACTAAGAGTGATACATTCCAAAGCTGGGCAATAGTTATGAATAGCCCTACTTCATGGCAATATTGTGTTATCTATGCTATCTTAATTATTGGATTTACATTTTTCTATACAGCAATTTCGATTAATCCAAATCAAATCGCTGATGATATGAAACGTGGTGGTGGATTTATTCCAGGTGTTAAGCCGGGTCAACCAACATCAGATTTTGTAGCCGATGTTTTAGATAGAATTACTTTACCAGGTGGTGTGCTTTTAGCGGTTATCGCTATCTTGCCTGCATTTGCTGGTCTTTTAGGAATGACTCAAGGATTTGCTTCATTCTTCGGAGGTACGTCATTATTGATTCTTGTTGGTGTAGTTTTAGATACATTACAGCAAATTGAGAGTTATTTACTAATGAAGCGTTACGAAGGTTTAATGCAATCTGGTCGTATCCAAGGACGTCAAGTTGATGCAAACGTACCTGCTTAAAAACTAAAACGTCACCATGAGTAAAAAAGATAGAATAGTTTATCTAAAATCTGAGGAAGAGTTAGAAATTATCAGAGAGAATGGCCAAATTTTAGGTAAAGCTCATGCTGAAGTAGCCAAATTAATTGAGCCGGGTATTTCAACAAAAGCACTTGATAAAATTGCTTTTGAATATATCAAAGATAATGCGGCTAAACCATCATTTTTAAATTACAACGGATTTCCTGCCAGTCTATGTATTTCAGTCAATGAAGTAGTTGTTCACGGAATTCCTAGTAATCGAGAATTGAAAGATGGCGATGTAGTTTCGATAGATTGTGGAGTTTATAAAAACGGATTTCATGCAGATAGTGCATACACTTACACTGTTGGAAATGTTGCCGATGAAGTAATCGAACTTCTAAAGCATACTTACCGTTCACTATTTAAAGGTATAGAGCAAGCACGAGTTGGTAATAGAATGGGAGACTTAAGTTACGCCATTCAAAACTACGCTGAAAGTCATACCTACGGAGTAGTTAGAGAGTTGGTTGGGCATGGTGTTGGAAAATATCTACACGAGGCTCCCGAGGTACCTAATTTTGGTAAAAGGGGGAATGGTCCAAAGCTACTTGAAGGAATGGTATTAGCTATCGAGCCGATGATTACCTTAGGTAAAAGAGGAGTTGTACAAGAAAATGATAATTGGACAATTCGTACTGAAGACAAAAAGCAGGCAGCTCATTTTGAGCACACTGTAGTGGTAAGAAAAAATTCAGCAGAAATCCTAACAACTTTCCAATATATTGAAGAGGTGTTAGCAAAGAAAAATTTAGTAATTGCATAATACAAGAATCGTGATTTTACCAAGTTGTAAAATCGGCATTGAAAATTAAATGGCAAAACAATCAAATATCGAAGTTGACGGAATCATTACTGAAGCTCTTTCTAATGCCATGTTTCGTGTGCGTTTAGAGAATCAGCATGAGTTGATCGCTCATATTTCAGGCAAAATGAGAATGAATTATATTCGTATTTTGCCAGGTGATAAGGTAAGACTTGAAATGTCACCTTATGATTTATCAAAAGCTCGTATTACATATCGTTATAAGTAACCCCCAAACCCATATAGGGTATTATGGTACTCGCTTAAAACGACAATAATAATTTTAATTGAATTTTCGTGAAACTTATAAACCCCAAATCACGCAGAATTCTTACAATTAAATTCCCCTTCAGGGGTTAGGGGTGTTTTAAATATTGTTATGAAAGTTAAAGCATCAGTAAAAAAGCGTAGTGCTGAATGTAAAGTTATCCGTAGAAAGGGTAAAATTTACGTTATTAACAAAAAGAATCCTAAGTTTAAACAAAGACAAGGCTAATTTCTATGAGGATTGCAGGTGTTGATATCCCAGACAAAAAAAGAGGCGAAATCGCCCTTACGTACATTTACGGTATTGGCCGTAGTTCATCACAAAAAATTCTTACTAAAGCTAATGTAAGCTTCGACAAGAAAGCTGGCGAGTGGAATGACAGTGAGGCTAACGCTATCCGTGGTATTATCGCAGAGGAAATGACTGTTGAAGGTCAATTACGTTCAGAAGTACAACTTGCTATCAAACGTTTGATGGACATTGGTTGTTATCGTGGTGTTCGTCACCGTAAAGGTTTACCACTTCGTGGACAACGTACTAAAAACAATTCACGTACTCGTAAAGGTAAGCGTAAGACTGTAGCTAACAAGAAGAAAGCTACTAAGTAACCCCTAACTCCTGCGGGGAGTATAAACAATTTAGGATTTTCTCATTGCATTTTAGGGGAAGAAAATCGAACAGAGTACAGGCATTTCTGTACTGCCAATCATTTAACAATGTTTTGTCACAATGGCACAAGCAAAAAGAAAAGATAAAGCAAAAAAGAGAGTTGTGATTGTTGAGCCAGTAGGCCAAGTTCACATTAAAGCATCTTTCAATAACATCATTATTTCTGTTACAAACAGCCAAGGTCAAGTTATTTCTTGGGGTTCAGCAGGTAAAATGGGTTTTAAAGGTTCAAAGAAAAATACTCCATACGCCGCTCAAATGGCCGCTCAGAGCTGTGCTCAAGTAGCTTACGAAGCAGGTATGCGTAAAGCAGAAGTTTTCGTAAAAGGACCAGGGGCTGGACGTGAGTCTGCAATCCGTACTGTTCAAAATTCGGGAATCGAAGTTACTACCATTACTGATGTGACTCCATTACCACATAATGGATGTCGCCCTCCGAAACGTAGAAGAGTTTAACATATTTACAAAAGAATGAAAACAAAGAAGCTAAGTTTGATTTCGGTCATAATTTTAGTTTAATTGTCTTCGTTCTTTTGTTTTCTTCATTATACAATAATTTTTCAATTCAATCGTTTAGATACGAGATGAAGTAGGTGGCAGTTTTGCAATTTGGTTTTCCAAATGATTGATAGTTTGGACATTGGGGCTAATCAATCTCTATTTCATTAAAAATTTCATTAAAATGGCAAGATACACAGGTCCAAAAGTAAGGATTTCAAGAAAGTTTGGTGAACCAGTAATGGGTCCAAGCAAGGCATTAACAAAAAAAGCTTATCCTCCAGGCCAACACGGAAAAGGTCGCAAAAGTAAAAAATCAGAATACGGCCAACAATTAATCGAAAAGCAAAAGGTAAAATACACTTATGGTATTTTAGAGCGTCAGTTTGCACGTTTCTTCCATCTTGCTTCTGTTAAAGAAGGACGTACTGGTGATAACCTTTTGAAACTTTGTGAAGGTCGTTTAGATAATACTGTTTACAGATTAGGAATTGCTCCAACTCGTCGTGCGGCTCGTCAGTTAGTAACTCACTGCCACATTACAGTAGATGGTGCGGTACTTAATGTTCCTTCATTGATTCTTAAGCCAGGTCAAATTGTAGGTGTTCGTGAAAAATCTAAAGCTCTTGTAGCTATTACAGAAAGCTTAAAAGCACGCAATACAAAACGCTACAATTGGTTAGAATGGGATTCAACAGAGTTAGTTGGTAAATTTATCAACTACCCAGAACGTGATGAAATTCCAGAAAACTTCAACGAGCAGGCTATCGTCGAGTTGTATAACAAATAATATTTGTATAGTGGTTGTGCCATTACTGTCAAAAACAGTAGTGGCACAGCTACGTTTTTTATTGGTGGGGTAGCTATCCACCTTTCAGTTAACGAAAACAAACACACTGCATACGTATGTCAATATTAGCATTTCAAATGCCTGACAAGGTCGTCATGGAAAAGGCTGACGACTTCCATGGCTTTTTCGAGTTTAAACCACTCGAAAGAGGGTATGGTGTGACCATCGGAAACGCACTTCGTCGTATTTTGTTATCTTCATTAGAGGGTTACGCAATTACTTCTGTAAGATTCCCGGGGGTATTACACGAATTTTCGAGCATTGAAGGAGTTGTAGATGATGTAACAGAAATCATCTTAAACCTTAAAATGGTTCGTTTCAAAAAAGTTTCTGACTATGTAGATAACAAATTTACGGTTAGAATCAAAAACCAAGCTGTTGTTACAGCTGGAGACCTCGGAAAATTTACTCAAAGTTTCCAAATTTTAAATCCTGACTTGGTTATCGCTCGTATGGATGACCAAAAGGAATTAGAAATCGAGCTTATCGTAGATAAAGGTCGTGGTTATGTAGCTGCTGATGAGCAAAAGCAAAATGACCTTCCGATTGGATTCATTTCTATAGATTCTATTTTTACACCTATCAAAAATGTTAAATATAGCATTGAAAATACGCGTGTAGAACAAAGAACTGACTACGAAAAACTTTTACTTGAAATCAAAACGGATGGTTCAATCCACCCAGAGAGAGCCTTACAAGAAGCTGCTCATATTTTGATTCAACACTTCTTGAAGTTTACGGACGAAAACATGGTATTTGATACCAAGAAAGATGATGAAGATAATATTGTTGATGAAGAATTCTTACACATGCGTAAGTTGTTGAAGACTTCTTTACAAGATTTAGATTTATCAGTACGTGCGTACAACTGTTTGAAATCTGCTGATATTCGTACATTAGGCGATTTAGCAAGACTTGAAGTAGCTGATATGATGAAATTCCGTAACTTCGGTAAGAAGTCTTTAACGGAGTTGGAGCAATTAGTTGCTGACAAAGGCTTACATTTCGGTATGGATGTAACGAAATATAAGTTAGACGAAGATTGATAGTGAACCTTCCTCTTTCTATGCTAAATAGAAAGAGGATTTTTTATATTTTTCGAACCGCAGTTATCGAGTTAATAAATTTATAATCGTAATAGGTGGAATTGCCAAGACTGCGTAGGCTATTTTGACCGTTACTTACGAAACAATTACAATGAGACACGGAAATAAAATCAACCATTTAGGTAGAACACATTCTCACAGAGATGCTTTGTTGAAAAACATGGCGATTTCATTAATTCAAAACAAGCGTATTGAAACAACTTTGGCTAAGGCTAAAGAATTGCGTAAATATGTTGAGCCTTTGATTACGAAATCAAAAAATGACAGCACGCACTCACGTAGAACTGTTTTCTCTTACTTGCAAGACAAAGAAGCTATCAAAACTTTGTTTGGTGAAATTGCTGAGAAAGTTGCTAATCGTAATGGTGGATACACTCGTATCATCAAGTTAGGAACTCGTTTTGGTGATAACGCTGAGGTAGCTCTAATTGAATTGGTTGACTATAACGAAGCATTATTGACTTCAGTTGAAGAGAAATCTACGAAAACGCGTCGTAGTCGTCGTGGTGGTAAAAAAGCTGAAACAGCTGCTGTTGCTGATGAATCATCAGTTGAAGTAGTTGAAGAAGCGGCAGCTCCTGCAGTAGTAGAAGCACCAGCACAAGACGAAACTCCAGCCGCTGAAGGCGAAGAAACAAAAGAAGCTTAAAAACTTTTGAAGTTTCAGAAAAACCTCAAACGAAAGTTTGAGGTTTTTTTTTGACCTTTTACAACCTATTGATGTTACTTTTAGTCAAAGAATACAAGTAACATTTTAATTTCAGACATATGAAAAAGATATATCTTGTTGTTGCATGTTTTAATCTATTTCAGCTCGCTTTTGGCCAAGGCGATGTAGAGTTTAACTTTGGAGGTAATTATAAAGATTGTAGAGTGCATGATGTCGAGATTGATAAAGATGATAACTTTATTACCACGGGTGTGTTTTTGTCTTATAATAAAAATGATAGTTTAGGGGGATTAGCAATTAGTTATGAAAACAGAAATTTGATAAGAAAGACGTTGTATAATTCTGGGGGATTTGTAGCAAAATTTAAACCTAATAAAGAAATTCAATGGTTGATTACATTTGAAAATGCAGGTTCAAAAAATCATGTATTGGTAGATGATAGTAGTAATGTTTATCTAATTGGTAAATTTTATCAGAAAATCACTTTTGATTCTAATAATATATTGTACAGTTCAACAGGAGATATTTTTGTTGCAAAATATACTAGTGAAGGTAAATTGAAATGGGCAAAAAAATATCTTGGGAGTAGTGATGATGGAACGTTAAAGCCAAAAATTGATAGTCAGGGGAATTTGCATATAATAGGGAAATATAAAAATACTTTGGAAGTTGAAGGTAAACAAATCTTGAAAACAACCGGAAATAACCCAGAACCATATATCTTGAAATTAGATAGAAATGGAAATTACATTTGGGCAAAATCATTTAATGAAAACTTGGCTTTAAATGCCATAAGTGTTAATTCTAAAAGCGAGGTTTTTATAGTTGGTGATTTCAAGGGTAGTTTAACGATAAATGGAAATATCCTCGAATCTGAGGGAGTAGAAGATATTTTTTATGCTAAATACGATAAAAATGGTCAATTTTTATGGGTAAAAACTATCGCTGGAAAAGTTGAAGATAAATGCCATAATATTGAAAGTGATAAACTGGGCAATGTATATTTGGCAGGAATTATGTCTGATAATGCTAAGTTCGATATGTTAAATGTCAATATCAAAACTACCAATGGAAAGAGTATTTTTGTAGCGAAAATTAACGATACTGACGGAAAAATGGACTGGGTTAAGAATATATCTTATCTAAAGGATATAGATGCAACACATTTTACAACAGTACAACTATTAAAATTGAATACTAATGGAGAGCCTTATATTTTTGGAACTATGATAAACTCTTTAAGTATTGAATCAAAAGAAATAATTAATGTAAATGGTCTATTTCGATATATAGTAAAGTTTGATACTCAAGGCAAACTTATATCGGCAACGCCAAAAGTAGATAATAGTACCAGTGCGTCAACAAATATTACTTCTATGACTATTGATTCGAAAAGAAACATCTATGTTTCAGGCTATACAAGTTATATAAGAGTAGGTAATAGTTATGGTTTTTTGAAAACAAATGTTGAACTTTATGAAAGTAGTTGCAACAATAAGAATGTTAGTATCATAAGAAATTATAATTTGAGTGGTAATTTGACATTATCAGATGCAATATTAGACAATTACAATTTCAATTATCAATGGTACAAAAACGGAGAAGCAATTTCAAATGCTACACAAGCATTATTTCAAGCCAAAGAAGCAGGATATTATAGTTTGAAATTAATCAACAAAACTAATACTTCTTGCCAAGTCAGTAGCTCAAATACGATTCTTATCTATCCAAGTGTTAACCCATTTCCAGTTCAAATTAGCATCTTTAATCAAGGTAAATATTTATATATCACCTCTTTTGATGACAGATTTTTTTTAAAAGGTAAAATTGAATGGTATCGGAATGATACATTGGTAAAAGTAGTATCTCCTAACACAAATACAAATTCAGATTATTTTTATAGTAGCGATGGTATTTATAAAGTAAAAAGATATTATGATGAGGGTAATATCATAAAAGAATCAAATGAAGTGAACATTAAAAACGGTTTAGCTCTTCAAATTTCCAAAGGAATTTTTTATGACGACCAAGATTACTGTAAACCTGTTCCCTTTTTAAAACCAACTTGGGGTGAAAATGATAATAACATGCCTATTGATGACCCTAAAAATAAATTTCAATGGTTTTTGAATGGCCAATTAATCAAAGATTCTACTAATGCTCATTTTAAACCTATTATAACTGGGGAATATAATGTCAGCATTTTTTTTCCGTCTGAAAACAAAACATATACTTCTGGTAAATATAAAATAGTAGCTGAAGATTTTCCAAAATCTTTACCAATTTCCAAAATAGAAGATAATTGTGGTGCTCAAGCTTTATTGAAAATTGATGATTCTTTTGTGCAAAGGTTTGGTTATGAGAGCATCATTTGGCGAAAAGATGATAAAATAATTCCAGAAGCGACGCAGCCATTTCTAAGAGTCAACAAAGGAGGCTTTTATACTTTTTCAGTGCAATATAAAGAACCTAATACAGGAAAAACCTGTAACTATAATTCATTCATTAATTACGAAAGAAAGAATGATTTTAAGCTAAACCTCGGCTATGCTTACGCAGGTTCGGGATGTGTAATAGATTCTTTTAAGGTATTTACTGAACAAAATACCAAATACAACTATACTTGGACGAAAAATGATGTGCCAATAGTTGGTCAAAATTCAAACGAAATATTTATTAAAGACAAAGCACGTTACAAGGGAATTATTAAACGTGATGATGGATGTATCAATGAAACAGATGAGATTAATCTAAAAGGTTGTGCAAGTGAAGAGTACGACAAATTCTTACTCATTAATCCTCCTAAAATCAATGCAGATAAATTATTTATAAAAAGCGATGAAATTAGTACGCTCAGTGTTGAGGGATGTACGAATGTAGATTTCCAATGGTTAAAAGATACCAAACTGATTGCAGAAGCAACCCAAACTTCATTAAAAGTCCAAGATTCAGGAAAATATGCCATTCAGCTATCAAAAATGGGGTGTATTGTAATCTCAAATAGCATTGAAATAATCGTAGAACCCATTTTAGGAGTAGGGGAAGTAAAAGAGGCTTTTGAGGTAGAGGTTTATCCTAATCCCACCGAGGAACAATTACAAGTAAATTTAAGCTCATTTAATTCGAACTCTACCCGAGCTCGACTAATGGATATTTTAGGACGTGAAGTAATTGATTGGGGAATTTTAAAAGCTGAGCAAAACTACCTTGATTTGGGTTCACTTAAAGGAGGAACTTACTTATTGTTGTTAGAAAAAGAATCAAAGAGAGTTGTTAAAAAAATAATTAAAAAATAATCTGAATGTTTTCCAACCTTTTGAAATGAAATCAGTCAGTACATAAAAGAAGCAAAAATGGGTCGAATTTTATTTATTTTATTGATTTGGTGGCTTGTACTATCATGCGATGTAGCAAAAGAAGATAGTGTAGGCACGATAATGAATGGAGGAGAAAATACCACCAGTACCTTCTATACTTTAAAGGAATCTAATCTAAGTATCGACCCAACGTCTTTTGAAAAACTTAAATCAGCAAATGCATTAATAGTGAGTCAAGTCCCTAAAAATGGTGAAGCGAAGTTTTTAGAAAATGGATTTGTATTTTATCGTCGAACGAATCAAAATGCTTTGAATGATTCATTTACAATAAGTGGAAAAGAGTTAAGCGGAACAACTGTCAATGAAGAAATAAAAGTGAATTTTGTTGCAAGTTTAAATGATTTGCCTTGTAATGCAGGACTTTTGGGCGATAAAATTGAAGCCGAAATAGGCAAAGCAAAAGAAATAAATGTATTAGAAAATGATAAAACTTGTGGAGATTTCAACAGTAATTCTTTAAGCATTGAAATTCGCCCCAAAAATGGTAAAGTAGAAATAATCAATCAAAAAATAGTTTATACTTCCAATCAAGACTTCATGGGCGATGATATTTTCTTTTATAGAGTAGGCATTAATAATAAAAAAAATCCAATGGCTCCAGTAGAAGTATCAGTTTTGGAATCGGAAGAATGTGTGAAAGGTATGACTGATGATGTGATAAATATTTTAAGTTATACCACTGATACTGATTTATTGCTTAATGTATTAGATAACGACCGAATTTGCACGAATTATAAAAATGCAGAATTGAAAATTATCAAAAATCTATCAGTAGGTACACTTAGAATTGAAAAAAATAACAATAAATGGTTGATTTACTTCAGGTCTTCAACACCTCCAAAAGGCATTCAGACTTTCGAATATGGGCTTTTTCGCTCAGAAAAGATATATATCAAGGCAACAGTTTCAATCAACTTTAATTAAAATTTATATAGCCTAAACCATTTACCCAGCTTTTGTGCAGTCAAACGACCGTCAATTATTAGAAGGGTGTCTAAGAAGAGATTCCAAGGCACAAGCGGCACTTTATCATCAGTATAAAGGTCGCTTTTTTGGTATTTGCCGACGATATGCAAAAAATCGTGAAGATGCTGAAGATTTATTACAAGATGCTTTCGTGAAAATCTTTTTGAATTTAAACGAATTGAAAAGTGCAGAACAAATGAGTGCCTGGATTAGGAGAGTGGTAGTGAATGTATGCATTGATTATTATCATAAGAAAGTAAACTTCACAAACATTGATGAAATACACGATATACCAACCAAAGATTGGGAAACCGATGATGTGATTTCTCAAATGAGTAATATGGAATTGCTCACCGCCGTAAACGAGCTTCCAGATGGAGCAAGGATGGTTTTCAATTTGTTTGTAATTGACGGATTTTCCCACCAAGAAATTAGTGAAATGCTCAATATTACAGAGGGAACCTCAAAATCTCAGTTGTTTTTTGCCAAAAAAATATTGAGAAAAAAACTTGAAAAAATAGGCATAAGGGCTTAGATTTTAAATCTTAAAAAACAGTTTACCAAAAAATGGAAAACTTTGAAGATAATTTAGAAAAAGAATACCATGAGCGTTTCCACGATTTTGAGGAAATGCCAAATGATATTTTGTGGGCGAATATACAAGCCCGAATAGAACCCGAACAGAAAAAAAGAACAATTTTTATTTGGTGGACAAATACTCGAAATAGGAGTATAGCCGCTGGAATTTTGCTTGGATTTCTATTTGGGGGATATTTACTATCAAGTTTATTAGATGATTCGAAGAAAGTATCCAACTTTAATGGAAAAACTATAAATGCTACTACATCCAAACAAACGAGTGCGAAATCGACTACTAAATCTACACAAATAATTGACAATGAAGTAAATATCAATAGAGAAAAGGCTAAAAAGGCTGATAATAACTTAGTGGAATTAAATGAGAGGAGAGATGCAATTGCCAGTCGAGCAAAAATAGCAAAACCAAATCAGGAAAGAGTGGTGAGTGAGAATTCTTCAGCAGTTGTTTCCTCGACTAAATCCCCAACGATTGCAGAAAATAAAAATTCAACACTAATTAATGAAATAAGTTCTATTGAAATAAAATCACCAATTGAAGGTGAATTAAGCAAAGAAGCAGGTCTAAATACCTCAAAAATGATTGAATTTGAGAAATTAGTATTTCTTGACTCAAGAAAAGCTAAATTTGGTAATTTTAATAAAATCCTTGAAATACAAATTGCTAGTAATGAACCATATGAAATTGAAGAGCCTAGTCGAGAACGAATGGTTTTTATTCCACCTTCAGAAGTCTTTGCAAATGTAAGTCCAATGTTGAGTTATTATGTTTTTTCGCCTAATAGAAATGATAATTTCATGGTCAATAACTTAAATGGTTCTTCAAATCGATTAAGTTTTGCCGCACAATTAGGTTTTGTTTATCCATTGACAAAGAAATTAGATATTCGTACAGGATTGAGTTATATGGCTGGTAAATCTAATATTAGTTATGGGGTTTCAGATTTGAATCAGAAGGTAGTAAAATTAATAGATGAACACACCATTGAAGTTTCACCAGCTAACTCTATTTATAGCGAACGTAAAAACTGGCAATATTTGGAACTTCAGTCTGATTTACTTTATGATATTCGTAAATTACAAGCACTTTCGTTGGGTTTTAGAGCAGGAATTCAAACAGATGCTATCAATAAGCCAGCTTTTAATGCTCGCTTAGGGTATCGAATGAGTAAACCAGTAAATAATAAAATTGCTCTTTGGATTGAACCATCCGTCGTTTTTTCTTTGTCTTCACGCCACTCGCTTGATAATTACTTCATGTATCATACTACCGGATTTAGTTTAAATATGGGTGTAAGTTTGTTGAGACAAGATTAATAATTCTGAAAATGGACTGAATTTTATCTGAGTAAGTTTATTTTTAGGCGAATTTAAAGGTGATAATTGTAGCATATTTTCAATTCTCAATCCTTAATTCCTAATTCTTCCCTATCTTTGCAAAAAAATAATATCAAGCAAGTGAGTAAATACGCAACAACCGAAATTACAAGTGCCGAAATTCCATCGGATAATCCTGTTCATCAACGCTTATACTTTCCTTATGTAGAAGCTGCAAAAATTATTAGTGGAAATGTATTAGAATTAGGCTGTGGCTGGGGACGTGGCGTTGAGACACTCATTGAAAAATGTGAGCATTATACAGGTTTAGATAAAAATCAACCTTTAATTGACCAACTACAAGCGGCTTACCCGAATCATACGTTTCGTACGGCTGATTTACCGCACTTGACCGCATTTCAAGATAATACGTTTGATTACGTAGTTACTTTCCAAGTAATTGAACATATTCAGGATGACCATAAATTTTTAGCAGAAATAGCCCGTGTTTTGAAACCTAATGGCAAAGTTTTGCTAACTACTGTTAATCGCCCTTACTCGTTGAGCCGTAATCCTTGGCACGTACGTGAATATGACACGCAAGAATTACGTACTCTAATGCAAAAGTATTTCTCGAAAGTCGAAACTATGGGTGTAGGAGGTAACAAAAAAGTATGGGATTATTACGAAGAAAATAAGCAATCGGTGAATAAAATCATGCGTTTTGATATTTTCGATTTGCAACATCGTTTGCCAGCTTGGATGCTTAGAGTACCTTATGAAATATTGAATCGTTTTAATAGAAATAAATTAATGGCTGAAACAGGTAGTTTGGCTGCTTCTATTGATGTAAACGATTTTCATGTTTCGAATGAACCTGAAAAATGCATTGATTTCTTTTTTGTTGCTACGAAGTAGAGTAATTTTCTAAAAGGCTCTATTCTATGATTTTAACCACCCTCAGTTGTTGAGTGGTAAAAAATAGTATTTTTTGCATTTATACCTTCACATACCCTTCTGCCGTAGAGCCTGTCATTACTGTGACTTTCATTTCAGCACTAATCTGACACTGAAAAGTTCGGTAGTTGAAGCTATTTGTCGAGAAATTGAACTACAATCAGGTTATTTGAAAAACAAACGCCTTGAGACAATTTATTTTGGGGGAGGAACTCCCTCCTTGCTCAATATGAATGAGTTATATGATATTTTTGAGACTATTCGGAAATATTATACTTACGCCGAAGATATTGAGATTACGATGGAGGCAAACCCTGACGATATCACTCGTGACCGACTGGCAATTTTACAAAGGTTCGGAATTAATCGTTTAAGTATTGGTATTCAGTCTTTTAATGATAATCACTTAAAGTATCTGAATCGGATTCATTCTTCCGAGCACGCTGAAAGTTCAGTTAAATTAGCCCAAGATATGGGTTTCGAAAATATCACGATTGATTTGATTTATGGAATTCATCCATTATTGACACTTCCTAAAAAAGAACAAAAAAATAATAAAGTATATGAGAGTGGAGTGCATCAAATTTGGCATGAAGATTTAGCTAAAGCGATTTCATTAAATGTACCTCATATTTCTTCCTATTGTTTGACGATTGAAGAAAAAACTGTTTTCGGGAAATGGCTACAGATTAATAAAATTCCGCCCATTGATGAAGAATTTGCTTCTCAACAATTCGATATTTTGGTGAAAACACTAGCAGATGCGGGGTATGAACAATATGAAATATCAAATTTTTGTAGAGATAACCAATATTCTCGCCATAATACTTCTTATTGGAAACGTCATGAATATTTAGGAATCGGACCATCGGCTCATTCCTTTAATGGAGAAACTCGACAATTCAATGTTTCGAATAATTCTGCCTACATTAAATCTCTTTTATTAGGTCAAGTTCCAGCCGATTTTGAAATTCTAAGCCCCGAAGATAAAGTCAATGATTATATTATGACCGGTCTGCGTACGAAGTGGGGTTGTGATGTTTTAGAAATCGAAAAGCTAGTTGGTAAAAAGTGGATTACCACAAACCAAGAAATATTAAATCAAAATCTGCGACAAGGTTTCATAGAAGTTGATAGTCAAATAATTACGCTTACTCAAAGAGGAAAACTATTCGCAGATAAAATTGCGGGCGATTTATTTTTGATTTAAAAAAATAATTGTAGATTTGATTAAGTCTATTATTTTTCTTTCAACGTTTGAACCTAAAAAAAAATGAAAATCGTAAATTTAATCATCACTTACCTTGTTGGTTTAGTATTTTTTGTATTTGGTATTGAGCACTTTGTGCACTTACTACCGAAACCTGAAATGACGGGCGATGCTGCTACTTGGGCTGGAATTCTCATGTCAAGTGGTTACATGACTGTTGTGAAGATTTTAGAAATTGCTTTTGGAGCGATGCTTCTAGCTAATTTTAAGCGTCCACTAGCTTGGTTACTTCTACTGCCGATAGTGGTTAATATTGCATTGTTTGAAGTATTTATTGCGAAAACACCGGGAATTGGAATTGCACTACTGCTAATGAATTCCTACATGGTTTATAGCAATAGAGAAACGTATAAAGGGTTGATTTGAAATCCTATCAAAAAAGCCATTCATTCGAATGGCTTTTTTTGAAATAATAATCTTATTTACTGCTTTTCAGAGAATGGGATTATCAGTTTCTCTCCACGAGCAGCATAATTTTTAGTCTTTTTATTGGCTTGCATAATAAGCGTTTGAGAAACACCATATTTATTACTTACTACTCTGATAATATCGCCAGGGCCAACAGTATGAACGGCTTTAATTCTTACTTTAAGCTTCGTTACACCTACTTTAATACCATTTTCGTCAATACCTGGATTTAGAGCCTTCAGCGTTTCTTTTTTCATATTGTAGCGGTTGGCAATACCAAAAAATGTTTCTCCATCTCCAACGGTATGAGTGTAGGTTTCGCCGCCAGATGGAATAACAACTTTTGTTTTTTCTTCTTTTACTTTCTCCTCTTTAACCGCTTTTTCTTCTTTCTTTAGCTCTTCTTTTTTAGGTTCTTCTTTGGTTGCTGAAGCCTCATCTTTATTGCCTGTTTTTGCTAAAGATACTTCAGGAAGAGCCTCTGCTGTTGAGCTACTTATAGGTGTTTCTTCTTCAATCGTTTTCTCTTCTTCTGGTTGCTTTTTAATCGCGTTGGCAACGGTATCAGCAGGAACTGCTGTGAGGTCTTCATTGCCATTAGTATCATCAGACATGTACTTCCAACCAATATATAGTAAAGCAAAAATAATACCCACAAGTACTAACAACACTGCCATTGGTAGATTGCGAGTTGCTTCTTTCGGACGTTCATTACGTTGTTCTCGATTTTCACGGTCTTCAAACTGCATGGGAAATGGGAATTTTAAATTTATAAATAGGAAAACAAGTATCTTTTATTGCTCAATAGGTCAATTAAACAAAAGTAAGATTTTATAAGTAAGAATACAATACAACTTGATAATCAAACAGTTATTTGACTATTAGTGTTTTAGTTAGTGCTTACATAATTTCTAAAACTTAGCTTTTCTTTAATTCTTCATTCATCTCTTCTACTAAATCCTTCAATCCTTCGCTATATGCTCTTAATTTTTTGGCTATTTCTTCATCGCTTGCTCCTAAGATTTGAGCAGCTAATATACCCGCATTTTTAGCACCATTGAGAGATACCGTAGCTACTGGTACACCTGCTGGCATTTGTAAAATTGAAAGAATTGAATCCCAGCCATCAATTGAATTACTTGATTTAATCGGAACTCCAATTACGGGAAGGGTAGTGCTTGATGAAACCATTCCAGGTAAATGTGCTGCTCCACCTGCTCCTGCAATAATTACTTTTAAGCCACGGCGTCGAGCTGAGTGAGCATAATCAAGCATTTTTTGTGGTGTACGGTGTGCGGAAACTACCTCTTTTTCGTATGGTATTCCAAACTGTTCTAACATTTCTACTGCTCCCGACATCACTTTCCAGTCTGAGAGGCTACCCATGATGATTCCAACCATTTTATTGAATGTATAATTAATAATGCAAAATGTACAATGTGTTTCGTTTACTTTCAAAAGAGTTACTTCTGGAAAGTTCATCGAATAAAAGGATACAGCGTTCAGCTAATTCTCTTTATTCATTTTACATTATTCATTTCTTGATATTACCTTTAGTTTTTCTTTTACAAAATTGACCTTTTCTTTTAATTTATCAAAATTTTGGTCTATAATCGTGATATGCCCCATTTTTCTGAAAGGTTTGGTTAATTTCTTACCATACAAGAAAGGGTGTACACCTTCAATCGCCAGAATATCATTCATCCCCTCATAAACGGCCTCACCAGAATAACCATCTTCTCCCAAAAGATTAACCATTGCAGCTTTCGAATGTGCAATTGTACTACCCAAAGGCAAGTCAAAAATAGCTCTCAGGTGTTGCTCATATTGTGAAACATCATTTGCTCTGATACTTTGATGACCGCTATTGTGTGGGCGTGGTGCTACTTCGTTTATCAATATTTGCCCATCTTTTGTTAAAAACATCTCAACAGCTAACAATCCTACAACCCCAAACGCTTCTGCCGTGCGAATAGCTACATCCTCAGCTTGTTTTTCAATTTCGGCATTGATTTCGGCTGGTGCAAATAGGTATTCAACCAAATTTGCTTCAGGATGAAAAACCATTTCAACTACGGGAAAAGTCTTACATTCGCCACTTGGATTCCGTGCTACGATTACAGCCAATTCTTTTTCAAAATCAACCATTTTCTCTAATACGCTGGGCTGGTCGAATGCTTTAGCAAAATCAGCTTCCGTACGAATGACTTGAACACCTTTGCCATCATAGCCTCCAGTACCAAGTTTGTGGACGGCCGGAAGAAAATCCTTGTAATTGCTTACATCGGCACGGTCGTTAGTAAGAATAAAATCAGCGGTTGGAAGATTATTTTCTTTATAAAATTGCTTTTGTATTCTTTTATCTTGAATGAGTCGAAGAACAGAAGGTTGTGGATAAACCAATTTTCCTTGATTTTGTAAAGCTTCCAGTGCTTCGATACTCACATTTTCAATTTCGATAGTGATGATATCACAATCTTGACCAAAAGCCATCACTGTATCGAAATCTTTCAATGAGCCATTTACAAACTCGTGTGCAATAAATTTGCAAGGAGCGTCTGGGTCTGGGTCGAGCGATTTTATAGTGAAGTCGAAGTCGATGGCAGCCTGAATAATCATTCTGCCTAATTGGCCACCGCCAAGAATTCCAAGTTTCTGAGTGTTATTGAATTGCACGAATGGAAATTTTTTGTGCAAAGATAAGCATGGTACTATCGAAAAACAATCTTAATGTGTATGATTGAACTCATTTCCACAATGAGGGCACTTAATGCTGGGTTTTTGTCGCCTTATTTGTTCCGCAAAACCCGAGGCCAATATACCTGTAGGTAAGGCAAAAAGAGCTACTCCAAGTATAGAAATAATGCCACCAATGATTTTGCCAATAGGAGTGATAGGTCGGTAATCGGCATCACCAACGGTTGTCATGGCATTCACACACCACCACATGGTTTCAGGAATACTCGAAAACTTTCTAGGTTGAGTTTCGTGTTCGAAGTAATAAAGAGTACTCGAAGAAATAATCAATACAAATATAATAAAAACAAAGCTCAAGATAAGTTCTTCTTGTTTTTCTTTAATTACTTTTTGAATAATTTTTAGGGCATGAAAATACTTACTAACCCTAAAAAGGCGAAGCATTCGAAGCAAACGAAGAATACGAATAAATCCAAGGTCTGTTAAGAAAAAACTAGCATAGAAAGGTAAAATAGATAACAAATCTACCAAACCCCAAGCCGAAAAAATAAATTTTATTCGTCCTTTTACTGGATGTGAAAAATGAGGGTCATCTACACATGACCATAATCGAAGGATGTATTCAATGGTAAAAACAACGACCGAAAATACTTCAAAATCTACTAATAAACTGTGGTATTTTTTATGAATACTTGGCACTGTATCAATGATAATCGCCACTGCATTAAGCGAAATGATGACCGTCAGAAATATGTTTATCCAAAAACTCAGGCCAAGTTTTTGATGCCACGTAATTTCGAGAATTCCGTGTATCTTTTTTCTTAAAGGAGCTTTTTTGGTCATTTAGGTTAGAACATATATTTCTTGTGGCAATTTAAGAAAAACAATATTTATTCTACAACCAAAAGTAAAAAAGAAGGTCAGTAAATATTTACCGACCTTCTTTTTATTTTAATTATTTATTTTGTTGTAAGCTTTACTTTCTTTTCTACATTCTTTTTCCATTGCTTTATCGCAGCATTTCATTTCTTTTTTTGCTGTTTCACGGCGTGCTTTTCGTCCGATTTTTTCGTTGTCGATGGCTAATACCACAGTGGCAGAAGATACTACCAATACTAATGTGACAATTAAATTTTTCATGATAAAATATTTTACAATACAGAGTTGAATACTGTACTCCAAATATTATACCATTAATTTTAATTGATAGATAAAGTATGCGTTATCTCAGCAGAAGCTCTGAATTGAGCAGTAGCCGAACAATACTTTTCCATAGAAAGCTGAATAGCTCTTTCTACTTTACCTTGGTCGAGTTGACCTTTTAAAGCAAAGTGAATATTTATCTTACGGAATGGACTCATTTCAGTTCCTTCAATCTTTACGCGTTCCCCATCAACCGTAATTCTGAAATCCTCAATTACTTGACGTTGTTTTTTCAGAATCAAAATTACATCAATGGCCGTACAGCCACCTAATCCCATCAAAAGCATTTCCATTGGACGTGCTCCTAAATTATGACCACCAATATCAACATTGGCATCCATATGGTTGATAGTACCAGCTACTCCAACAGCTTCAAAATGGAATGCGTCATCTACTCTTACAAGTTCTACTTTCATCTGCTTAGCTCTATAAGTTTCTTTATTACAAAGGTAATATTTTTCTAACGCTTAGACTAATCTGAAAGTTTCCTGATACTTTTTAAATAAATGCTTTAATATTAGAAATATACAATTATTTGATACTAAAAATAGATATTTAATATTATACGTATTTTTTAATTAAATGATAAAAAATATGTGAAAATGATAAAAAATGAAACCTATTTTTTCTATAACTAACAAAAAATATTGTATTATTCTAATAATTAAAATTACTATTAAAAGATTGCGTGCCAAATATTATTTTGTGATATATGTTTTTTGCAAAATAATTTTGAAAATACTTGACAAGTATCAGATTTTTATATTATGTTTGTATCATAAAACAACAAAATCATGAGAAATAGTATAGATAAAGAAACTTACACATGGACATTTAAGGTTTTTGCACTACTAGGAAGCCTAATATTGTTAGTAAATTTATTCCTGTATTTTTCTACTGAGCCAATGCATGCAGTAGCTTTCAAGTTTGCAAGTTCGGCCCTTTGCTTGTTGTTGGCAGTGGGTGTGTGGCTTCGTTTAGAATATTTAAAAGTTTTCAAGTTAGCTACTTATAAAGCTCGTAGAGTGCCTATGTGGGCTTCAATCTTTGTATTTGTTGTAACTGCTTTTACAAGATTTTTCTAAGATATTTCCCTTAAACCAAATATAAATTTTGAAGGAGCGATGTGTCATGCACATCGCTTTTTTTATGCAATATTGTCAATGGGTTTGACAAAAATTAGATATTTTCTGCCTTTTTGTCTTGAAAAATTAATTGTTTTTAATGTTATTCTGTCAATATTTCCGAAAATTAAAATCTGCATACTTTTTGATGAATAGAGTATTGTAAAAAAATAAATTAATAAACACAACTTATTCAGCATTAAAAGCCTTAAAAATAAAGAGCTATGAATTTTAATCAATATACAATTAAGGCCCAAGAGGTGATTCAGAAAGCATCTGAAATTGCTATGGGAAGCGGCCAACAGGCCATAGAAACAGGTCATATTTTAAAAGCTATTCTTGAGGAAGATGCAAATACTGCAACCTTTTTACTAAAAAAGGTTGATGCAAAAAAAGAAAACATACAACCTAAGCTCGAAAATATTGTTGCTGCTTACCCAAAAGTTTCAGGAAATAATAATGGGCAAGTTTATTTGAGCAATGATACCGCACAGGCATTTAGCCGTGCATCCAATTTAATGAAAGAATTGGGTGATGAATATGTAAGTGTCGAGACTTTACTTTTGAGTTTGGTTGGAGGAAAAGACTCGGTTGCGAGTTTATTGAAGGAGAATAATTTGAATGAAAAAAACTTAAAAGGAGCTATTAAAGAATTAAGAGGAAATAACACTGTGAAAGAACAAAACGCTGAAAATACTTATCAAGCCCTTTCTCGTTACAGCAAAAATCTAAATGATTTAGCACGAAAAGGCAAAATTGACCCCGTAATCGGACGTGATGATGAAATTCGTAGGGTTCTACAAATTCTTTCTCGCCGTACTAAAAATAACCCAATACTTTTGGGAGAACCTGGAGTTGGTAAAACTGCCATTGTTGAAGGTTTAGCCCAAAGAATTGTTTCTGGAGATGTTCCAGAAAACTTAAAAACTAAAACCATCGTGTCGCTTGACATGGGTTTGTTGATTGCAGGTGCAAAATATAAAGGAGAATTTGAAGAACGCTTAAAGGCAGTTATCAAAGAGGTAACTGATTCAAACGGCGAAATGATTTTGTTTATTGATGAAATTCATACGCTAGTAGGAGCAGGAGCAGGAGGAGATGGAGCGATGGATGCGGCAAATTTATTGAAACCGGCACTTTCTCGTGGAGAATTGCATACAATTGGTGCAACTACCTTAAACGAATACCAAAAATATATTGAGAAAGATAAAGCTCTTGAGCGTCGTTTCCAATCGGTAGTAGTTGATGAACCAAATGTGCAAGATGCCATTTCAATCTTACGTGGAATCAAAGAAAAATATGAGCTTCATCACGGCGTACGTATTCAAGATGATGCAGTAATTGCCGCAGTTGAGTTATCAGATAGATACATTTCTGATAGATTTTTACCTGATAAAGCTATCGACTTAATGGACGAGGCCGCTTCAAAATTACGTTTGGAGATGGATTCTGTTCCAGAAGAATTAGATGAATTAAATCGTCGAATCATGCAACTTGAAATTGAAAGAGAAGCGATTCGACGTGAGAATAATCGTGAAAAAGAAGCGGTTCTAAATAAAGATATTGCGGAATTAAGTGAAAAACGCAATGATTTAAAATCGAAGTGGGAAAATGAAAAAGGTTCATTGAATGAATTACGCTCTTTAAAAGAACAAATTGAACAATTAAAAATTGAAGCTGAACAAGCTGAACGTTCTGGCGATTACGGTAAAGTAGCTGAAATTCGTTACGGAAAATTAATAGAAGCCAATAATCGCTTGAATGAAATTCAATCGGCTAATAATGAACAGCCAGCGAATTTATTGAACGAAGAAGTAACTGCTGAGAATATTGCCGAAGTCGTTGCTCGTTGGACGGGTGTTCCAGTTACAAAGATGCTTCAAAGTGAGCGTGAAAAGCTTTTACACCTTGAAGATGAATTACGAAGGAGAGTAGCTGGTCAAGAAGAAGCCATTGAGTTGGTTGCAGATGCCGTTCGACGTTCTCGTGCAGGTATGCAAGACCCTAAGAAACCAATCGGAAGTTTCTTGTTCTTAGGAAGTACGGGTGTTGGAAAGACCGAATTAGCCAAAGCCTTAGCTGAATATCTATTTAATGATGATTCTGCCATGGTTAGGATTGATATGAGTGAATATCAAGAACGCCACGCAGTAAGCCGTTTGGTTGGAGCACCTCCAGGATATGTTGGCTACGATGAGGGTGGCCAGTTGACAGAGGCTGTTAGAAGAAAACCTTATAGTGTGATTTTATTAGATGAGATTGAAAAAGCTCATCCAGATGTATGGAATATTTTGTTGCAGGTTCTTGACGAAGGTCGTTTGACAGATAATAAGGGTCGTACGGCAAACTTTAAAAATACCATCATCATCATGACCTCAAATATTGGTAGCCATTTTATTCAAGAAAAATATCTTGAGTCAAAAGGGGATGAAAAAGGTTGGCAGTTATTCTACAAAGAAGAAGCTAAAAATGAAGTAATGAACTTGCTTAAGGCTTCCGTAAGACCAGAGTTTTTAAATCGTATTGATGAAATTGTATTGTTCGACCCATTAACTAAAAATAATATCCGTCGAATTGTTCAAATTCAGTTCAAACAAATTCAAAGCCGTTTGGCAGAGCAAGGAATTACACTTGAAGCAAGTGATGCCGTATTAGATAAATTAGGAGAAGAAGGTTACGATATCACTTTTGGAGCAAGACCACTCAAAAGAGTACTTCAACGTAGAGTTTTGAATGAATTATCGAAACAAATTTTATCGGGTAAAGTGCTCAAAGATTCAGTAGTAATGATGGAAGTAGATAATGCCGGTGAGATTGTTTTTGAAAATATATCTTCAGTAGAAGAAGTAATATAAGTAAGTAAATAGGGTAAATTTAGATTAGGTTTAGTTAGGTTTAGAACTCCTGTGAGATGATTTTCTTGCAGGAGTTTTTTTTACATTTATGTAAAGTCCATTTTACTACTATTTCAATATATCTTTATAAACAGGTAGAAGTTGTTCTTGTGTCATTCCTGCTTTTGTTCGTGAATCATACAGTATTTTTATATAATCTTTATCGACATCAGTATAGTCGGTTGGATTATACTCAAGGTCAATGGTATCCCACATAATCGAACGTTTGGTTGGTACGTGCGAAAAACCTATGGCATGTCCAATTTCATGACGGGTAATTAATCTACGGTCGAGTTGAGGAAATACATGTGTAACCCAGACTACAACTTTTTCAAGTTCATTTTTAGAATTTACCGACATAAAAGCCGTTCCTCCAACTTGCAGTTCTCCCTGTAGGCTAAGTTTGTATTTTGATTCAAACTCAGTATCTCTACCAGAGAAAATCTTAATATTAGCCTTCGATTCATCAGTGGTTTTAATGAATTTACATGATTGTGTATATTGATTGATTTGATTAAATACACTGTCTGAAATTGCTACTAAAGAGCTTGTTCCTGCACCCTCATTGTCAAACCAGTAATAGACTTCAGATTGAGACCATTTTTGAATTTTACCTCTACTACCGCCTAGGCCAGCACTTTTGAAAGTATTAAACACAAACTGTCCATCGATGGTGCTTGGCTGCCACGCTGTATCAGCAGGCGATGGCGTTTCGCTTTTACTACACGATAGAGCAAATAATAATACGATGGCACTTAGGATACGTGAATACATAAATTAAATATTTTAGTAAATGTACAAACGAAGAAAAAAGATAAAATCATTTACAAATAATTAAATTTTATTAATGACAAGTAAAGTTTTATTCGTCTTTAGGTAAAATATTTTCCCAGAGTTTACCATAATCAAATTCATCTTTTGGCCACATATCCGAATTATGGGCTTTAGTAATCATTAATTTTCCATTTTGAAGTATTTTTTTTGTTTTTAGTACCCTAGCCAATTTTTCATGAGCATCGATTTGTGCTTGGCTAAAATGATTTTTGGTAAATGAGTTATTCAAACGTTCAAGTATTTTTGTCTCATCAAACTCAATCGGTTGGTCGCTACCAATAATCATGAAGCCATCAATTTCGTAGATAAATGGAAATACTTCTGCAAAACCATTTCTTATTCGCCCAGTAGCTCCCCAAGTAATGGCCATTCCTCCTTTTTTTAGCCTTGATTTAAGTAATTTAAAATACTCAATTGAGTAAAGGTTTCCTGAATAAGATGATTTCGGACGCAGGGCATCTGCTTCTAAAATATCATATAGTTTTGGATTTTGGTGTAAATAATATCGACCATCTTGCAGAATGAGTTTTACTCTTTTATCATTCATAATTCGCAAGGCCGAACTATCTTTTGAACGTTTGACGTATTCTCGAACAGCATCAGGTTGGTTGACAATTACTTCAAAACAATCGAGGGTTTGGGTCTCTGGTCTGCCACCTGCATTATATAGTGTACATGCCGAACCAAGGCCGACAATCCCAATATCTACTGGGCTTGGATGAATTAATGAAGGTACAGCACCCAATGTAAAGTGGGTGATATCTTTATGAAATGGAAACATACTTTGCCCTAAGCCATTGATATACACATAAGATTCATCACTCAAGGTTTTAATGAATGAAAGAGCGGTTTCATCTTCTTTTACAATAAATCTCTTTGCATCAGACATGCCACTAAAATTCATCCAAAATTTTTCATTATCAGGAATCAATATAATTGTCATGATTAAGACAAGGCCCATCATAAGCCTCACAAAAACAGAATAAAATTGGTTGCGATGAATAGCCAAAACATAAACCAAACCAATTAAGCTGATTAATTTGATTGTTAGGGCAGTTCCAAGGTGGTTAAAGCCAATAAGCGTAACAAACCAAGCTCCAATTGTAGAACCTACGATATTGACAAATTGTAACCAACCCACTTTACGGCCTACCTCATCAAATTTATCTTGAATAATAGTTTGTGAGATTGTAAAACTAAATCCCATGATGAATGTAGGAACTGCCATCAAAAAAAATGGAATAACAAACATTGTTGAAATGGCAATTTTGGCAGCAAAGGAGGTCTCATAACTCTGGAAATACTCAAATAAATAAGCAAATATTGATTTCTCGCTAATAACAGTATGTAATAATAGTATTGAGCCCGCCGAATATAAATAGAGTAGATATTGCGAGTTTAAGAAAAGTTTTAGCCTATTTGTTTTGATTTTTTTGGCTAATCTCACTCCCACATAAGTGCCAATTGCCATCATGGCAAGATAAATAGTGAGTATGATTGAAAATGTCAATGCAATTGATTTCATCATGGTTTCAATCATTCTAAACCAAATGATTTCAAAGCAAATAGCCATAAATCCAGAAGCTGTATATTGGAGAATCCAATAACTGAAGTTTCTATTCCAAGAAAATACTCCTTCTGAAGAGTTTTTTTGTACTTCAACTTCTGCTTTTTGAGGTGAAGTCGTTTGAAAATAATAGATAATTCCAGCAGTTATTGCACATAAGAAATTGAAACTTGCTCCTAAACGAACCGCATTTTCAAAGCCGATAACTCTTATTAATATAAATGTTGTGATAAAAGTGCCCGCTGCGGCTCCAAGAGTATTGGTAAAATACAATAAACTGATGTAATGGGCCTGATTTTCGGCGTTTTTTTGCTCAAATGCTTTTGATAATAATGGAAGTGATAACCCCATTAGGAAAGTGGGGAAGAGCAAAATAAGGAATAATGTTAGATAGGTTTGAAAGGTAGAACCTCCATACAAAATATTTCCTTGGTAGAGCCAATCATAAATAATTGATTTACTGATGAGTGCAAAAGTGCCAATACCTAATTCCGCCAATACAAAAAACAAAATGGGTTGGTTTTTTTTTGCATTATCTGCTATTTGTCCGCCAGCTAAATACCCAAGACCTAAGCCAGCCATAAATGCGGATACAATTAAACTGATACTCACAGAACTAATTCCAGTGTAGAAAACTAGCCATCTTTGCCAAATTACTTGGTATATAAGTGCGGCAAAGCCTGAGAAAAAAAAGATAAATAGTAATGCTATAGAACGGTATTTTTGAGTGTTGGAAGTGTTTGTCATGGTTAGGTTAGTAAATTATTGTAAGTATACATGTTCGGAATATGCTTAATCTTTCCATTTAATATTACAGCCCATACTCGGATACTGTATTTCAGAAATCATTTGATTAGACAAAATTGCCTCTAAAGCACCTCTGAGGTCTTGTCCGGTTACTGGTTTGGGATGCTCTACTCTTGGACGAGACTCATCCAATCTACCACGGTAACGTAATTTTTGATTACCATCAAAAATATAAAAATCAGGTGTACAAGCTGCATCGTATGCTTTGGCTACTTCTTGGCTTTCATCATACAAGTATGGAAAAGTAAAGCCATTCTCTGATGCAAATATTTTCATGGCTTCGGGGCCATCTTGTGGATATTTCAAGACATCATTTGAGCTAATAGCAATAAATTTTACGCCTTTGGGTTGAAAATCATGGGCCATTCTTACAATTTCACCTTTTACGTGGATTACATAAGGACAATGATTGCAAATAAACATTACCACCGTCGCTTTATCAGAAAATAAATCAACTGATGATAGTATTTGACCAGAAATAGTATCAATTAAACGAAAATCAGGAGCAGTTGTCCCGATGGGTAACATATTCGACTCGGTAAGTGCCATAATTGTTCTTTTTTCAATCAATTTGCAATTTAACTAAATTTTAATGGATTAGAGTAGGGGATTTTTACAAATAATTTGTCATGTCATATATGAAATGCAACCTTTTAGCGTTTTCATGCATCTACCAAAAAAAGGATAGTTTATGAAAAATCAATCAAAGCTCCGCTTTTTAACCTTAGCAGGTATTTTTGCTTTAATCTCGCTAAGTCTTTCGAGTTGTTTTTATAGTGGCTATAGTTATTATCGACCTCGCTACTATTCGAGACCGTACTACAGTTATAGGTCATATCCACCGCCGCCACCTAGACGTTATTATTATGACAACCATAGAAATTATAGATATGATAATAGAAATCGTGGATATAGAAACGATAGAGATTCAAGGGGACATGGGCGTAGATATTAAACCATAAAAAATACCCCTCAGTTTTTGCTGAGGGGTATTTTTTATGGTTTTGGGCTTGAATTAAAGCCAATGAAAATCATATTTCACATTTTTATATTCCTTCAATTCCATAGTAGCTCCACCAACATAAAAATCAACTTCTATTTTTACTGGAACTCGGTTTTTATCATCCGAAACCCAAATTCGAATGGCATCTTCTCCTTCAAACATTTTATTTGGAGGTAAAATTGGATTGAGTTTGATTACATTTATTTTTCCATATTTTGTTCTAATCACTCCTTTGCCATTGTATTTTACTTTCATATTATAAATCTCGTCATCAAAAAACATATTTGATGCAAGGGTTTCACCCACTTTCACTTTTGAAAAATCAATTGTACGTAAAAAATAATAGGCTGATACCACATCATGAATATTATCAGGAAGTTTAAAGTTTTTACGCTCTTTATTTTGTTCTCTGATGGCCGCATTTGATATATGGTCGAAAACAATGGTCTGTTCTTTTCGGTAATTATTTTCGTGTAAATCCATTAAGAATTTTTGTGGAAGAATTGCCGCTGTATCTAAATAAGAACGATAAGTGTTTCTGATATGAAAGAGGTCGGTTAGTCCTGTTGTTCGGCCAAAAATATTTATTCGATAACATGGCCGATTATTTACTGAATAAATTTGTGGACTTACATCTACAGTAGCTTCGCCAATGCTTAAAAAACCATACTTTACTTTGTATTCAAAATACTCGCCTGCCTTGAATGCATGATTAGGCATATAGCGGTAGCTATCACTCACTGCAAAAGAGCAAGTAAGAATGATTAAATTGAAAAATAAGATTTTTTTGAGGAAACCCATTGTAAATGAATACTTGAAATAATTTCTTATCTAGAAAACAATACTACTCGGATATTTATTTTTGAGGTATATTAAATAATTGTTAAAGTCGTTTTTAAAGCTATTAACAAATTCATCTTTAAACTGGTTCTGTTTGCTTTGGTAGGTCAGGTATCCAATAAAATACGCATTATTAGGCAAATTATTGTCATTTAGTAGCCATTTCTTCTTATTTATCAGACTTTTCTCAAACTCACCAGCAAGTAATGTATCTGTCGAATTGATAATCTCTGTAATTAAATCTTTTTTCTGACGCTTCTTTTCCTGAATTGTCATTTTCTGAGACATATTTTTATATAGGCTATCAAGTTTCTTAGCTCCTCTCAATAAATGCTGGCTATATGCATCATTGTATTTTTTTGAGAATTGATAGCGTTTAAGTTCTTTTGAATCTTTGCCATATTTACTCTCAAGAAATCGGATTGCCCCATAATCACCTACGAAATCGGCTAAGTTTTCATTGAACTCTAAATTGTTTTTTACAAAAAGTGTACCATGGGTTAGCTCATGGATAATGAGTGCAGCAAGCCTACCTTCTGATTTTTCTAACATCGAACTCAGAATGGGGTCTTTTAAATACCCTAAGGTACTCCAAGCAGATACTTCATTGAGTTGGGTATCATAACCTTGTCTCTTTAGCTCATCAAGTTCATCGTCAGCGATTGACTTTTCAAAATGTCCTTTGTAGCTGAAAGTCCCAATAATAGGGAAATGCCATTTTCTTGCTTTTAGTTCGAAGGCTTCTGAAGCAGTGATTACCCACAAAATCGGCTTTTGTTGTTGGTCATAAAATGTTGTATAATTTTCGGAAGGATTCAACCCTAGCGAATCAACAGCAAACTTTTTTATTTCTTGAATTAGTTGAATTCTACTTTTTAGTGAGTCGGGAAAAGTTTTATCGGCTAAAACTTCTTCAACTGGCCGAGTATTTAAAATTATTTTCACTTGCCCTTTTGCCTGTCGATAAGCGTAAACTGTCGAGTCAAAATTGAAGATAATAAATACGAACAAGAGTATAAGTAATCCGATGAAAGTAAATTTTAAAGCTTTCAAGATTTTTTTCATCATATTCGTAGTTTTAAGAAGTGAACTTGTTTAGGATTAACTTTTATATTTAATTTTTCGTAAAAAACGAACTGAGAATGCCAATAAATTTAAAGCCACCCAGTTAATTGCTTTCGTTTCAAACCTGACAAGTAATGCTTTGAAACTATCCATCCAAGCATTAGCGTGCTCAATGAGTACTCGTCGTTTGTATAACTCTTCATCAAAATGCTGATATTCAGTAGATTGATTTTCTATTTTGTTATTTCGAGAATTAACATCAATATTGGCTTCAATTTCTTTATTTTTACAAATTTGACGAAATTCTTTGCTATCGAATCCAGCATCAGCATTTAGAAAAAGGCCTCTGAGATTAATTCCTGCTTTTATGAGCATTTGACACAGTTCTTCAAAGAGTTCCTGAATATTATAAAGGTCGTTGTGTTTTCCTTCTTGTGGGCTGGCACATGCCAACATTTGTCCCTGATTATCAGCTAAAAAGAGCAAATTAGTTGTTTTTGATGCTTTTCGACCTTGATACCCAACAGCTTCACCTCCACGTTTGGCAAGTGTATGACTACCATCAAGTTGGATACAAGATAAGTCTAAATATGAATAGTTTGATGCTAAAATATTTATCCAAACTTTTGTCCAAGAGCCGTCCTTGACCCATTCATTAAAGTGATAATAGACTCCTTGCCATGTTAAAACCTTATTATTAAAAAATTGCTTTACTGGCAGTTGACGCCATTGACAACCTGTTTTCAAACGATATAAAATTGCTGAAACAATAGCTGTCAACTGTTCTATTTCACACTCTTTTCCACGTAAACCAATACTTAAATTTGGTAATATATATTGTTCAATCGTATTTTTACTCAAGATTTCCACTGTAGGTCTTTTTGATGATTCGCACCACAAAATTCAACCTATTTTGGGAATCTTTTTATAATACTAAACAACCTCGAAGTGTATAAAACAAAAAAATCCTAAACTTTTCAATTTAGGATTTTCAGAGCCCCCAGCCGGGATCAAACCAGCGACCTACTGATTACAAGTCAGTTGCTCTATCAGCTGAGCTATGGAGGCATTATTTTTACAAATTTTTGAAAAGTATTTTGTGAACTTTAGAGCCCCCAGCCGGGATCAAACCAGCGACCTACTGATTACAAGTCAGTTGCTCTATCAGCTGAGCTATGGAGGCAATTACTTTAACATTTTTGGCTTTTGAGGCCGTTATTTTGTTATCGTGGTGCAAAATTAGTCTGATATACTTAATTAAGCAAGTATTTTTTGAAATTTTTCTTAATATTTTTTCTGTTTACTTCTAACTAATTGGAAGTCAGTAATTTAAAAAAATAGAGAACTTTTTCAAGCTCTCTATTTTTCTGTATTATTCGCCAGCGGCAATAATAATCTTTAATTTTTGTTTGAGTTCGTTCAACTCTTTTTCTGCCCCTTTAATTTTGGTTTCGTATTCAGCACGAACCGAAGATGCATTTTTTGAACGAGCGAAAAACTCAATATTATTTTGCCACAAATGAATATCATCTTCGATGGTTTTCATTTTACGACGGATGTCATTCTCTTTTTTGTCTAATTCTTTAGAACCACCTTTTTCTCCTTTAGTTACTACTTCAACTTCGTTTTGTAGAACCATTTTTTCTTTCTCTGCTCCGCTGATTCCACTGCTACCTTTTACAAATGAGTTGATAGCATCTACAAAACGGCGTTGGGTGCTTTGCATGTCTTTGCGAGGTACAAAACCAATAGCATTGTATTGAGCTTTAAACTCTGCAAGTTTTGAAAGTTGCGTATCTCCACTTTTCGCTAAGGCTTCAATTTCTTCACAAATCGCAATTTTTTGCTTTAAATTTTCTTCATATTCCGCTTCAATTGCATTGCCTTTGGCACGCTTTCCATCAAAGAAAGTATCACAAGCTTTTTTGAAACGCTCGTAAATTTTATCTTTCATTTTTTCAGGAACGTGGCCAATCGTTTTCCATGTTTTTTGTAGTTCAACTACCTTATCTGTAAATGCAGCAGAATAATCACCTGATGCGACTAAAGCCTCTACTTGTTCGCAAAGGATAGTTTTTGCTTTTAAGTTTTCTTCTCTTTGTGCTTCTAATTTCGCAAAGAAATCACCTTTGTTACGGAAGAAAGTTTTCAACTGACCCCAAAATTCACGACTTATTTCCTTGCCTTTATCTTTAGGCATCGCACCTTTGATGGCATTCCATTGGTCTTGAATAGCCATTACTTCTTTAGTTTTGGCGTTCCACTCGTTAATGCTATCGGTGTTGAACTGAATATAAGGCTTGAGGTTTTCTACTAAGCGAGCTTTGGCCGCATAAATTTCATCTTGTAATTGATTTGCTTGGGCAGTCTGCTCACGACGTTTGTTATGAATAATATCAAAAGCGGCTTTCAGGCGTTGCCAAAGTTCTTCTTGTGCTTCGCGTGCTGCAGGGCCAATGTGCTTATATTCTTCAAGTAAATCATTCGCCTGGCGGAGGGTTGAGTTTGAAAGGCCTTCTCCACCAATTGATTGAGCAATTGCTTCAATTTTAGAAACGATATCAGCTTTTGCGTTGAAATTTTTCTTGCGATCTAGGTCTTTTAATTCGTTTTGGATATGACGAATACTAAAATATCTATCAACTAAAGCGTTGTATGCAGACCATAAACTGGTATTATGCGGTGAATTTACATTTCCGGCATTTTTCCAATCTTCCTGAATTTTCTTAAATTCTTGCCAGTTACTTTTTGTACCACCTTTTTCTTCTTCATCAACCACTTCGCGTAAACGTTGAAGTAATTGAGTTTTACGTTCGAAATAATCTTCTTTCAAACGCTCGATTTTTTGGAAGAAAGCATTTTTGGTATCTCTGATTTGTGCATTGAGGGATTCGAAGCGAACAATATAATTATCGTTTTTGTATTCAAATCCTTCATTGTTACCATTATCTGCAATATATTTTTTTAATGCTTCTACTTTTTCTTTTGCTTTGAGGTCATCAAAAATTGGCTTGATTTCACGCATTACTACATCTGCGTTTTTTACATCAGAAACGCTTACGGTATCAGCTTTAATTGAGGCCAAAAGTTTTTCGGCAAGTTCAACAAAATCTTTTTTAGTGAAGTTGCTATAATCGACATCTTCAGCAATAGAAACTTCTTCATCAATTGGTTCGATGGAAGCTATGTTATCATTACTATCAACTACTTCTTGTGCAGTAATTGGTTCGATAGTAGTTGGGGTTTCTTCTATTGTATTTACCACTTCGCTTGCTACGTTATTCTCTGTAGTTTCTTCAACTACTTCATTTTGAACTGTATTAGCTGCTTCTTCAACCTTCACTTCGGTTGCAATTTCGATTGTGTCTTTTTGCTCGTTCATATTATCTTTGGCTGTTTCCTCAATTTTTATTTTATCTACATTTTCAGTAGATTGCTCTACATTTGCAGAAGATAATTCTTCGTCAATTGTAGTATCCGCGGCGTTTTCTGTTAAGTCCAATTCTTTATTGGTCATTTCTAAATGTTCTGAAAAGTTCTCATTAGATTTGCAAATGTAATAAGAATTGTTTTAGGTTTTAAAAACTTCTTTATCCTTATACTGTTATATACGAAAAAAAATATAAAAACGTTGCAAATCAAATGAATAAAACACATATAGCCGCTTTAAGGCAATCTTACACACGAAACGAACTGTTAGAGGAAAATGTTTTAACAAATCCATACGAGCAATTTGGTAAATGGTTTGAAGAAGCATTGAATGCTCAAATTTTAGAGCCTAATGCCATGACCTTATCGACCATTTCGGGAGGTAGAGCACACGGTAGAGTTGTATTATTAAAAGGCTTTGACCAAAATGGATTTACATTTTATACTAATTATAGAAGTAACAAGGGAAATCAAATAGCAGAAGTACCTTTTGTGTCTCTTACATTTCTTTGGGGAGAACTTGAGCGACAAGTTAGAATTGAAGGAAGTATAGAAAAAGTAAGTGAAGCAGAATCAGATGCTTACTTTCATTCACGGCCGAGGGGTAGCCAAATAGGTGCTTGGGTATCTGATCAAAGTTCGGTTATTACTAGCAGAGAAGTTTTAGAAAACCGTTTAGCTGAACTGGAAACTAAGTTTAAAGATTTAGAAGTAATTCCAAGACCAGCTCATTGGGGCGGTTATTGTGTCATTCCTGAAAGGATTGAATTTTGGCAAGGAAGAGCCAATCGTTTACATGATAGGATTTTATTTACGAAAGATGCTGAGAACTGGAAAATCGAACGACTTTCACCATAGTTTTCAACAATGATTAACTTTAGTGAAAGATATTTTAATATAGTTTTGATTAAAAAATATTCATATCTTTCACTAAATTTCAACCTAACTATAAACAAACATCAACCTATTCAACTATGCGTTACGACTTCATTATAATTGGAGCTGGTTCTGCTGGCTGTGTTTTAGCTAACCGACTTTCAGAAAATCCTTCGAATAAGGTATTATTAATCGAAGCTGGGGGGCCAGATAAGAAAATGGAAATACATATTCCAGCGGGCTACGCAAAATTATTTAAAACAGAAGTTGATTGGGGTTTTAGCACAGAGCCACAAGAGCATGTATTAGGGCGAAGAATATATCTACCACGTGGCAAAACACTGGGTGGTAGTAGCTCGACCAATGCTATGGCTTATGTTAGAGGTAATAAAGAAGATTATAATGATTGGGCAAAACTTGGTAATAAGGGATGGAGTTATGAAGATGTACTGCCTTATTTTATAAAATCCGAGCATAACGAACAAATTTCAAACGAATATCATGGCCAGGGTGGTTTACTGAATGTAACATTTGCCAACAGATTTGATACCCCTTTTTCTGATGCTTTCGTTGAAGCTTGTGATGAAAGTGGAATCAAGAGAAATAATGACTACAATGGTGCTGAACAGGCAGGTGCAAGCCGATTACAATTTACAATCAAAAATGCCAAACGATATAGTGCTGCCAGTGCTTTTTTAAAGCCAGTGAAATATCGTAAAAATTTAACTGTACAAACAAATTGTCCAGTGAAGAAAATCTTAATTGAAAATGACAAAGCAGTAGGAGTAGAGTATTTTACTTCAAAACATACCACTGAAAAGGCGTTTGTCAATAAAGAAGTAATTTTGTCTGCGGGTGCATTTGCTTCTCCTCAAATCCTGATGCTTTCTGGAGTGGGTGAAGCTGATGAATTGAAAAAAAGTAATATTGAATGCAAGAAAAATTTAGCAGGTGTAGGAAAAAACCTTCAAGACCATCTTTTTTCCGGAGTTAGTGCAATTTCAAAACAACAGTTAGGACAAAATCATCATCTAACGCCATTAAACCAATTAATAGGTTTGGGTAAATATATTATTTCCAAAAAGGGAGTGTTTACAATAAGTCCATTGGAATCTGCTGCTTTTTGGATGACCGATGACAGTCCTGAGCGTGTGAATTATCAATTTCATTTTGCTTCTTTACAATTAGGCGATGACTATAATTATGATTTTTATGATTTGAATACATTTCCACACATTGATGGTTTTTCGATACTACCTACTTTATTACGTCCTGAAAGTAGAGGATATGTAAAGCTAAACAATGAGGATTTGTATGGAGCACCTATCATACAACCTAATTTTTTATCAGAAGAACAAGACCAAGTTACATTACTTAAAGCAGCAAAGAAAGCCATTGAAGTAATTCAAGCACCAGCCTTTGATGTTTACCGTAAAAAAATGATTACACCTCCAGATGTAAGTTCAGATGACTCAATTATGCTTCACTTAAAAAAACAACTTGAAACAGTTTATCACCCTGTTGGTACTTGTAAGATGGGTAATGATGAAATGGCAGTTGTTGATGATGAATTAAGGGTGCGTGGCATTGAGGGTTTGAGGGTTATTGATGCCTCGATTATGCCTACCATCGTTTCTGGAAATACAAATGCACCTGTATATATGATTGCAGAGAAGGGAGCGGATATGATATTAGGGTGATTTTAAATTAACTACATTAAAAAACGGAGTATCAAACAATGATACTCCGCTGCATACTTTAACTGTAATTTATCTACTCTAATCAATTTAAAAAAATTTAACTTTTTTATTCTTTTGACTACTAATTACCTATTTAGTTGAAACTCCCTTATTGCCCTAAACTTTTAATAAATTTGGCTTCTTTCTTTAATTTTTAAGTCTTATTAAATCAAAGTAAAACGCTCTAAAGTGATAGAAAAAAATATTTTCTAAAAGTACGTGAAGGTTCACTTCACTTACAGATTTCTACTAAAGTTGTTGTTTATACAGTAAATCAAATGTTATAAATGGTTATTAGGAAAACATTTTTATTAATTGCACTTATCTCTAACTTTAGCTAAATATGTGCCAATTAGTAAGATTTATAAATAATTTTACCTAGCGGATACATTAAATGATTTCTGCTAGTATTTGTTATTATTTATAGAATTGTCTAATGATTCCTTATACCTAACAAACCCAATGCCATTAATTAAGAAAAAATAATAAAGTTATCAAATGGATGCGTTTGGGCAGGTATGGAGAAATGCCCAAAAAACATTACCTTTGCACAAAATTTCGGAAGCCGAAAAAGATTGATAATAACTTACAGCATATAAATGAAAATTTCGTACAATTGGTTAAAGGGCTTGATTGATATTCAGGAATCGGCCGAGGAAATTGGAAAATTACTAACCTCTACGGGTTTGGAAGTAGAAGGTATCGAAGAAATTGAGTCGATTAAGGGTGGTTTGAAAGGTTTTGTAGTAGGTGAGGTACTTACTTGCGAGCCTTTTATGGTAAAAGACAAGCAACTAAGCCTTACGACTGTGGGTATCGGTGCCGAAACCCCTTCAACTATCGTATGTGGTGCGTCAAATGTTAGAGCAGGACAAAAAGTAATTGTTGCTACACTTGGTACGACTATTTATTTTGCTGACGGGAAATCGTTTGTTATTGAAAAACGTAAGGTTTATGGTCATCCATCTGAAGGTATGATTTGTGCAGAAGATGAACTCGGCATAGGAAACTCGCATGAGGGAATTATGGTCTTGGATACTAATTTACCCAATGGTACTCCAGCGATTGAGTACTTCAAATCTGTTGGAAAATCATTTGAATCTGATTATCAAATTGAAATTGGTCTTACACCAAACCGTGCTGATGCTGCTTCCCATTTAGGTGTTGCACGTGACCTCCGTGCGGTTTTAGGTCGTGAAATAAAAATGCCTTCAGTTGAAAATTTCAATCCAGTTTCACAGACAACTGATTTTGAGATTTCTATTGAAAATAATGAGGCTTGTCCACGTTTCTGTGGTCTAGAAATTAGAGGAGTGAAAGTACAAGAATCACCTTCTTGGCTTAAAAATGCTCTTTTGGCCATTGGTTTAAATCCAATTAATAATATTGTTGATATTACAAATTATATCTGCCATACACTTGGGCAGCCAATGCACGCTTTTGATGCCGATGAAGTAAAAGGTCATAAGATTGTAGTGAGAGTACCAGAAAAAGGTACAAAGTTTACAACCCTTGATGGGGTAGAACGTACACTTTCGGGCAACGACCTTATGGTTTGTAATGCTGAAGAACCAATGGCGATTGCTGGTGTTTTTGGTGGACAGAAGTCGGGAATCAAAAACGAAACACAAAATGTATTTTTAGAAGTAGCTTATTTTAATCCAGTTTGGGTTCGTCGTACTGCTACTTTCCACGGCTTAAAAACCGATGCTTCATTCCGTTATGAGCGTGGAACAGACCCAAATATGCCTCCTTATGCAATCCGTTTAGCGGCGGTATTGATTCAAGAAGTAGCGGGTGGAGAAATCCTTTCGGGTATGCAAGATGTTTACCCAAATCCGATTGGTAATTTTGAATTTACCGTTAAGCATAAAAATATTAATCGCTTGATAGGCAAGAATTTAGATGATAGATTGATTCGTAAAATCTTGAATAGCCTTGATATCGAGGTAGTAAGCGATAACGGTAACGAAATGCAAGTGAGTGTACCTCCTTACCGTGTAGATGTAACTCGTGAAGCCGATGTAATTGAGGAAATTTTACGTATTTACGGCTTTGATAATATTGAGCTTTCTGAAAATCTTCAAACAGATTTTTTATCGGCCTTTGCTGAAAAAGATGCCGATAAATTGCAATTTCGTTTGATTGATTTGTTGGCTGCCAATGGTTTCAATGAAATTCAAACGCTTTCAATTACTCGTCCATCTTACAATGAAGCCTTAACGGCTATTGCTAAAGGCGATGAGGTGAAATTGTTAAATCCTTTGAGTGAAGAACTTTCGGTTTTACGCCAAAGTCTATTACTTACTGGAATGGAGTCGGTTGCATATAATATCAATCGTCGTCAAAAAGATTTAAAATTATTTGAATTTGGTCGTAGCTATTTCAAGAAAGAAGATAAATACAAAGAAAACAAACATTTAGGCATTTGGATGACGGGGAATCGCCAAAATGAATCTTGGACAAGCCCTAATACACCACTTACTTTTCATGATTTGGCATTGGTTGTGCAGAAAGTATTAAAGGCCATGAAAGTAACGAAATTTGATACACAAGAAGCAGATTCGGCCGTATTTCAATATGGTTTAACATACCTTGTTAATAAGAAACCTATTGTAAGTTTAGGCTTAGTAAAACCTCAATTGGCAAAATTAGCAGATGTTAAACAGGCCGTTTTCTATGCCGATTTCGATTGGGAATACTTATTGAAACAATATTCAGGTAAAGTTGCTTTTGTTGAAATTCCTAAATTCCCAGAAGTACGCCGTGACCTTTCTTTAGTAATTGATGCCGAAGTGAAGTTTGAGCAGGTGATTGCCATTGCTAACAAAACCGAAAAAGCATTATTACAAAGTGTAAATGTTTTTGATGTCTATGCAGGTGAAAAACTTGGAGAGGGTAAAAAATCTTACTCAGTTAGTTTTACCTTAATTGATAAAGAGAAAACTTTGACAGATGAAGTGATTGACAAAACGATGCAAAGATTAATTACTGCCTACGAAAAAGAGTTAGGTGCAGTAATTAGAAAATAAAATTTTATAGTTGACTTTGAGATATTGGCTATTGAAGCTCATTTCAGAAGTTTAATAAAAAAATCGGACCCCTAAAGTCCGATTTTTTTTGTTTAATCTGATTGTGAATTCATGTACGAATTACCCTTTTTTGAAAAATAGGCTAATTTCTTAATTAAAAAATTGTGGCTATTTTCTGTTTCTCTCGTCCAACGTAAAAACTAAAATATTTTACAAATGAAAAAGAATGTATTACTGGCTATTTCGGTAGCTATGTTGAATGTTGGGGTTATGAATGAAAGTGTAGCCTATCATCTCAAAGTAAATTTTATTCAAGAAGAGACAACCACCCCTGAAATTTTACTGGATAAAGCCCTCGAAGCGGAAGTTACTGGAGATAAAAATGCCCTTTTCAGTGCATTGACCGCAAGTACGGCCGCCGTTGAAAAAGAGACTAAAGGATATACGGGTAATTTTAAAGATAAATTAATTGGGCAAGTTAGTGCTTTACAGAAATTGACTCCCTTGGTGAAGAGTGGTTTATTGAAAGGGGATATGCTTAAAAAAGTGGTTAATACCGTAAAAATGCTCTTAGCCGCAAAGAGGATTGAAAGTGCCTTAGGAGGTTCAAGTTTGCTTGGAAATACCAGTGGTCTAACCAAAAACTTAGGTTTAATGAAAACTGGTTTATCAGTTTTAGGAACAGATTCTCAAAAAAAATTAGGTGGATTTCTCAATACTGCAATTTCTGGTATTGCTACTCTTAGTAAAGGTGGAATGACCGCTAAAGTAGCAGAACCAGCAGTAAGGAATCAACTTGCTGGAATTTTAGATTTTGTCAAAGGAGCGATTTAAGCAGATGTTATACAAGAAATATGAGATTCTATATCTCATATTTCTTGACATAATTCAATTAATACCCCATTTGTTCCTTTTGGGTGTAAGAAACAGACTAATTTATTATCAGCACCTTTTTTGGGTACTTCATTTAATAAAGTAAAACCCTCCGCTTTTAGTCTTTCCATTTCCGCCAAAATATCATCTACTTCAAAAGCAATGTGATGAATACCTTCACCTTTTTTCTCAATAAATTTAGCTATTGCACTTTCTGGATTTGTGGCTTCTAACAATTCAATTTTAGTTTCATTGATTTTGAAGAAAGAAGTATTTACTCCCTCACTTTCTACACTTTCAGATTTGTAGTGGGGAATATTGAACAGTTTTGTGAATAATTCATTTGAAGATGCAATGTCTTTCACTGCAATTCCTATATGTTCTACGTTTGTCAGCATATTTTTGAAAATTCATTAGATAATCTATCAAATAAATGTCATTTTGATTAGAATATCTAACTAACTTCATGAAATCCTGCTAAATAGTATAGATAATACATTTTTATTAAGTTATGACATCAATAGCAAGAATCATTATCTACTTTTTCCCTTTTCTAATAAAATCTTGTATTTAATAATGAATTTTATAAAATATAACTCTATAAAATTGGTAGAGTATATGGATTTTGTATATTTGTGTCATCAAATTAAAAAACATGATACATGTTAAAAATGATAGACTTTAAACCGCAGAAAATTATTTGTTGATAGCATAAAAAAACAAAGACCAGCGAGGCTGCCACCAAGCTGGTCGGAGTTTAATGCTGATAAAATCATCACCAAATGAAACCAGACAGTAGTCGAAAAACTACTTGTCCAGACCTTATTTTACATTAAACGATTAAAATTAATGAAAAAACTTCTAAATTCAATAGTATTCTTATTGGCTGTTGGCCTCTATAACACACTTACTGCACAAGATAAACCTATCATCAACGCCACTGTTTCGGGTAAAGTTGTTGATTCTCGAACCAATGAAATATTAATCGGAGCAACCGTTGCGATTAAAGGAACCACCAACGGTGCGACAACCGATGCCAATGGTGAGTTTGCCCTCATTACTGGTCAGAAATTACCTTTTACCGTAATCATTACTTATGTTGGATACTTGAAAAAAGAGTTGATTATCAATGAAAGTAAAGTTATTATCAAACTCGATGAAAATGTCAATCAATTAGAAGATGTTGTGGTTTCATCACGTCGTCGTCAGGAAGCCGTACAAGATATTCCCATACCAATTTCAGTAATCAGAGGTGCAACTGCTGAAGATGCAGGAGCCTTCAACGTAAACCGATTGAAAGAGTTAGTTCCTACGGTTCAGCTTTATGCATCAAATGCCCGTAACACTACGCTCAATATTCGGGGTTTGGGTTCGACTTTTGGTCTAACTAATGATGGCATTGACCCAGGCGTAGGTTTTTATGTAGATGGTGTGTATTATGCTCGTCCCGCTGCCACCGCTTTAGATTTTGTCGATATTGATAGAGTAGAAGTTCTTCGTGGGCCACAAGGAACTTTGTTTGGTAAAAATACGACTGCTGGAGCCTTCAATATTACTACACGCGAAGCGAGCTTCGATCCAACTGCAAGTTTCGAACTTAGCTACGGAAACTATGGATATATTCAAGCTAAAGGTTCGGTTTCGGGGCCATTGAGTAAGAAATTAGCGGCTAGAATATCATTTTCTGGTACACAAAGAGATGGTTTGTTGTATAATGTCAAAACGCAACAACGCATGAATGATATTAATAACTTGGGAATTAGAGGACAACTTTTATATACCCCAACCGATAAAATTAAAATCACCTTTATTGCTGATGTGACAGACCAAAAGCCTAATGGCTATGGTTGGCCAGTGGCAGGGGTAGTTACTACCAAGCGTGCGGCCTATCGTCAGTTTAATGCTATTATTGCTGATTTGAATTATAAACTACCTTACAGCAGTCCTTTCGAAAGAATTGTTGACCTTGATACGCCATCAAAAGCAGATAACCAATTGGGTGGTGTTTCGTTGAATGCTGATATTAAAATAGGCAAGGGTACCTTAACTTCAACTACTGCATGGCGTTATTGGGAATGGACGCCATTGAATGACCGTGACTATACAGGTTTACCAATTTTTACAATTTCTTCAGGAAATTCAAAGCATGAGCAATGGTCGCAAGAGGTACGTTATTCAGGCAAAATCTCATCGAAATTGAGTGGAGTGGTGGGCTTATTTGGTCTATGGCAAGATTTGAATTCTGACCCAGTACAAACCGAAGAGGCGGGTTCGGCTCAATGGCGTTTTGCACAAAGCTCAACTAGTGCTTTATGGAAAACCCCTGGTTTATTCGATAATTTTGGGATTCGTACAACCAACCGAATTCAAAGTACAAGTTTAGCTGTTTTTGGTCAAGCTGATTGGGCAATCACTGAAAAACTACACGTATTACCAGGTGTACGATATAATTATGACAAGAAAACAGCCAATTATAAAAGAGAAACTTACGGTGGATTACAAACTACTGATGCCGCCCTTTTAGCTCTTAAAAATGCAGTTTACACCAACCAATCATTTGATACTGAGGCTACTGAAGGAAACTTCTCAGGCCAACTTACGCTACAATACAAAGTAGATAAATCAATCAATGCTTTTGCTACTTATTCGGTTAGTTATAAGCCAGTTGGTGTAAATATCGGCGGTTTGCCAACGGCCAATGGGCAGGTATTAATTGATCTTGCACGTGTGAAACCTGAGTTTGTAAAACACTACGAATTTGGAGTAAAAACCAAGCCAACCACTAACTCGATTTTAAACTTGGTATTTTTTGATGATGAAATCAAGAACTACCAAACACAGGTACAAACACCTGAACCTGGGGTGAACAGAGGTTATTTGGCAAATGCAGAAAAAGTAAGAGTATTAGGTGTGGAAGTTGATGGAAATGTAAAAATCGACCACTTTACCTTTACAGGTGCAGTAGCATATACCGATGGGAAATATGTATCGTTCACCAACGCACCAGTTCCTTTGGAAGAAGTAGGTGGGGCACAAGCGTTCAAAGATATTTCGGGAGGAGCATTGCCAGGTATTTCAAAATGGTCGGGTTCATTTGGGGCAGAAGCGACTACCAAAGGCAGTTTGTTCCAATGGAAAGGAAATTATTTTGCCGCTCTTGATGTTTTCTTCCGTTCGAAATTTTCATCAAGTCCATCACCTTCACAATACTTAAATATTGATGGTTATTCCTTACTCAACGGACGTATAGGCTTCCGAGCATCGAATGGATTCTCAATTTATGTTTGGGGCAGAAATCTACTAAACAAAGATTATTTCGAGCAATTATTAGCCGCTCCCGGAAGTGCAGGACAATACGCAGGTATTTTGGGTGACCCACGTACTTACGGAACAACACTCAGATATACATTCTAAAATATAGCATGCCGAGTTTCGAGAACTTACTCGAAACTCGGGTTAAATCAAAAAATTCGACTCGTTTTGGGTTAAAGTTAAAGAGCCAAGTAAAGGAAAAAGTCATAAAAATCCTTGTATATCTTCATCAACAAACATGATTACCAAGAAAGCAAAATATGCCTTGAAAGCCCTTAGTGTGTTGGCAAGGAGTTATATGGTTAAACCAGTTTTGACTTTAACCGAAATTGCATCTGAGGATAATTTGCCTAAAAAATTCCTAGAGACTATTCTGCATGATTTACGTAGAGCGGGAATTTTGAGTAGTACGCAAGGGAAAAATGGAGGATATTTTCTGAATAATCCTCCCAATGAAATTGTTATAGCCAGACTTATTCGGTTGATTGATGGCCCGATTGCACCAACACTTTGCGTTTCACTGCATTTTTATGGCAAATGTGATGATTGTGGAAGCGAAGAATCTTGTAAAATCAGACCATTGATGATGAAAGTTCGTGATGCAAATTTGAGTGTTTATGAGAATATGACTTTAGCTGATATATTATAATTCACTAAAATCCAATTCAGCAATGAAATACAATATCTTTGCCTTTGCCATTCCTTTTTTCTTGTTTTTTATTGTTTTAGAATATTACATTGCCAAGCGAAAAGGACTTAAATTGTATAGTTTCAGTACGACCATTGCCAATTTGAATGTAGGAGTTGCTGAGCGATTGATTGATTCTTTCACGGCGGGAGGGTTCTATTTCTTTTATGCTTATTTGCATAAGCATTTTGCTATTTTCGATATTAAACCAAGTATTTTACTCTGGATTGCTTTGCTTTTAGCAACTGATTTTATTTGGTATTGGTATCACCGTTTTGGGCACGAAATCAATCTTTTTTGGGGTTTCCATGTAGTCCATCATTCGAGTGAAGAATTTAATTACTCGGCGGCTACCCGTATTACCATTTTCCAAGCTGTTGTTCGAACATTGTTTTGGTCAATCTTGCCTGTCATCGGTTTTCCACCACATATGATTAGCATTTTATTGATAGTTCATGGCGTTTACCCATTTTTTACGCATACACAACTCATCGGAAAACTTGGAATCTTGGAATATATCATTGTTACACCCACTCATCATAGCGTGCATCATGCCAGTAATGAAGTTTATTTAGATAAAAACTATGGCGATATGTTTATTATTTGGGATAAACTTTTCGGCACTTTTGCAGAAAAAACCGAAACTCCAGTTTATGGTCTAACTAAACAATTGGAAAGTAAAAGTTTCTTGTGGCAGCATTTTCATTTTTTGTTTGAAATTGCATACGCAGTATCAAAAAAACAAGGATTACTAAATAAGCTGAAAGTTATTTTTGGTTCTCCAATTGCTTTTGACCCAGAAGCTCGTTCGATTATGGAGCATAAAATATTATCGAAGTATAAAGTAAGAATACATTCCAATAAATTCAAGCAATATGTGTTCATTCAGATGGGTGTGATGCTGCTGATTTTGTTTATATTTTTACTTTTCGAGTATTACATCAATATATTTTTGCAAACCATCATTGCACTGACCATTATTGCCACATTAATCAACTGTGGTGCAATTTTAGAGCAAAGACGTTGGGTGTTTTACATCGAATTTGTTAGGGTTGCCATAGTATCTTTACCATTTATATGGTATTTCCCTCAAACTACAATTTCTATAATAGCAATTATCTCGCTCATCATTTTAAGCCTTGATTTTGATATTGTTTCGAAGATAAAGGTTAGTTATTTAAGGTTTATTTATGGGCATCTGGAGTCGAAATTATTTGTTAAGGTTGAATAGTGATTAAGCTAAACTAGCATTAGGTAAGGTTTTCAGAAACCTTACCATAATCTTAAGTAAAAATATAGTGATGTTTTTTAGGAATAATTTTAAATAATCTATTACTTTGTCTATCGGATTTATAGGATAATATTTTCAATGTAAAATCCCATAATTTTCAGCCATATTTTAACAATAAAACTACAATAAAAATGAAATTCGAAACGCTTCAACTTCACGCTGGACAGAGTATTGACCCAACAACTAATTCAAGGGCAGTGCCGATTTATCAAACAACTTCTTATGCATTCAATAGTGCCGAACACGGAGCTAATCTTTTTGCTTTGAAAGAGTTTGGAAATATATATACAAGAATCATGAACCCAACGAGTGATGTGTTTGAAAAACGCATTGCTGCACTTGAAGGTGGGGTGGCTGCTTTGGCAGTTAGTTCGGGTCATGCTGCACAGTTTATTGCCATCAATAATATCACCACGGTTGGTGATAATTTCGTAACAACCCCTTATTTATATGGTGGTTCTTATAATCAATTCAAAAACTCTTTCAAGAATATTGGCGTAGAAGCTCGTTTTGCTGCTGATGATAAAGTAGAGAATTTTGAAAAACTAATTGATGAAAAAACAAAATTCATTTATTTAGAATCAATCGGAAACCCGGGCTTTAGTGTACCTGATTTTGAAGCATTTGCTAAACTTGCAGAGAAATATGATTTACCGATTATAGTGGATAATACATTTGGAGCTGGAGGAGCAATTGTTCGTCCGATTGAGCACGGAGCACATATTGTAGTTGAATCCGCAACGAAGTGGATAGGGGGGCATGGTACATCAATTGGTGGCGTAATTGTCGATTCGGGTAAGTTTAATTGGGGAAATGGAAAATATCCGCAGTTTACGGCTCCTTCACCAAGTTATCATGGCTTAGTGTTGAATGATGTTTTTGGAATTGGTGGACCATTTGGAAACATCCAATTTATCATACGTGCTAGAGTAGAAGGCTTACGCGATTGGGGTCCAGCTGCAAGTCCATTTAATTCATTTTTATTGTTGCAAGGACTAGAGACACTTTCTTTACGTGTAGAAAGAACCAATGAAAATGCACTTGGACTAGCCCAATGGTTACAAAAGCATGACCAAGTGAAAAGCGTTAATTATTTAGGCCTTGAAAGTAGTCCGCACCACGCTTTAGCAAAAAAATATTTTGAAAGAGGTTTTGGTGGAGTATTATCATTCGAATTAAAAGGAGATAAGCAAAGAGCCGAAAAATTCGTGAATAGTTTGCAACTCATTAGCCATTTGGCCAACGTAGGTGATGCTAAAACATTAATTATTCACCCTGCTTCGACCACCCACTCACAGCTCTCAGAGGCCGAGCAAAAATCGGCGGGTGTTGAGCCAACAGCTTTAAGGGTTTCGGTTGGAATAGAACACCTTGATGATATAAAAGCCGATATTGAGCAAGCATTTGCTGCTTTAGATTAATATTTTGACAAGCCCTTTGGAAAAACCGAAGGGCTTGTTTGATTAAATACTAGAGTCAAATTTTTATATTTTGCATAAATCTTTGTTATTTACACTCAGAAAGTAGAAAATAATCAAAGTATGATTTCTAAAAAAGCAAAATATGCTCTGAAAGCCTTAAAAGTGCTCACTGAAAAGTTTGAATCTAATGAACCAACTTTAATAAACGATATTGCGGTTAAAGAAAAAATCCCTAAAAAATTTTTAGAAGCCATTTTGCTCGAACTCCGAAATCAAGGGGTGCTAAAAAGTCAAAAAGGGAAGGGGGGAGGATATTTACTTCGGATGTCTCCAACCGAAGTTTCGGTAGCAAAAGTGCTTCGAATTATTGATGGACCAATTGCACCAACTCCTTGTGTATCAGTAAATTTCTACGGGAAATGTGATGATTGTGAGTCGGAAGAATTGTGTAGTATTCGACCAATTATGATGAAAATTCGTAATGCTAATTTAGAAATTTATGAAAATACTAATTTAGTTGATTTAGTTAAAAAAGATATTAATTCGTTGTAAAAGGAAGTCTTCGCTCGAAGCGAAGACTTCCTTAAAAATTCCTATAAATTCTTCTTCTTCAATTCACTTACTGCATAATTCGCTGCACGAGCTGTAAGAGCCATAAAAGTCAAAGATGGGTTCTGATTTCCAATGGATGTCATGCAAGCACCATCAGTCACGAATACATTTTTACAAGTATATAACTGATTCCATTCATTAAGCATTGATGTTTTAGGGTCTTTGCCCATTCTAATACCACCCATTTCATGAATATCTAGTCCGGGAGCTTGTTTGCTATCAAACATACTGATGTTTTTGCAGCCAGCTTTTTCTAGCATTTCAGATGCTTGTATATGAAAATCTTTCATCATTTTGCTATCATTTTCATCATAGTCGATGGAAGTGATGAGCTGCGGAACACCCCATGCATCAGTTTTATCTTTACTTAATCTTACATGGTTTTCTTTTTTGGGAATAGTTTCTCCCTGCATCTGAATGTATATACCCCAAGTATCTCCTGGGTGTGTCAGACTTTCTTTGAAATCTGCCCCAAATGCCTCTGGTTTTGAACCGCGTTGCCAAGAGCCTCGCCCAGCTGAAAATGCTACCATGTAGCCACGTAGAAAATCTGTTTCTTGTTTTTCAACATTTCTAAACGAAGGCATAAATGCCGAAGTAGGTCGACGGCCATAATAATATTGATCAGTATAACCTTCAAAAGTAGCACCTCCTTGTCCACGATATTGATGGAAAGCAATGTATTGCCCCAAAACGCCACTATCATTACCAAGTCCATTTGGAAAACGATTAGAAGTAGAATTCAATAAAATCAAATTTGAATTCAATGTAGCTCCATTAACAAAAATGATTCTTGCTTTATATTCTATACTTTCCTTTGTATTCGTATCAACTACTCGCACCCCTGATGCTTTACCCAATTTTTCATCATAAATAATCGAATTTACGACCGAATTAGGCCTAATTGTTAATTTACCTGTTTTGGCTGCCCAAGGTAACGTTGAAGAATTTGAACTAAAATAGCCACCAAATGGACAGCCACGTTCACACAAACTGCGAGCTTGACATTGCCCACGTCCTTGTTGATGATGAATTTCATTCGGTTTTGTTAAATGAGCACATCTCCCGATAATCACTTGGCGGTCTTGGTAGCTTTTCTTAACCTGTGATTGAATATGTTTTTCAACACAATTCAATTCCCATGCTGGTAAAAACTCTCCATCGGGTAGATTTTTTATATTGTCTTTATTTCCCGAGATTCCCGCAAAGCGTTCTACATGGCTGTACCAAGGAGCAATATCTTTGTAACGAATCGGCCAATCAACTGCGAAGCCATCTCTTGCAGGAGCTTCAAATTCATATTCGCTCCACCGTTGGGTTTGTCTGGCCCAAAGCAAAGATTTTCCCCCAACCTGATAGCCACGAATCCAGTCAAAAGGTTTTTCTTGAATGTAAGGATGCTGTTCGTCCTTCACAAAAAAATGTTGGGTAGCTTCGGAGTAAGCGTAACAACGATTGACAATTGGATTTTTCTTTAAATCTTCTTTGGTATCTCGTAATCGGTGGTCAAATTCCCAAATGTTTTTCATGGCAGTTGGGTAGTCTTTTATGTGTTCTACCATTCTGCCACGTTCAAGAACCAATGTTTTTAATCCTTTTTCGCAGAGCTCTTTGGCTGCCCAGCCACCGCTGATGCCCGAACCAATAACAATGGCATCATAAGTTGTGTTTTTATCGGCGTCGATATTGAAATACATAGTTTTGTAGGATTGAAGAAGTAGAGTTTGAATGCATAAAAATAGTAATTTTTACATATTTCTTATGCCTCATATAGTATGAAATATTATGAATGGGTATTTGAATGAATTTTAAAATGCTATTTGGATGATATTAATAGGGTTCGTTTAAAACTTTTGTTAAATGGCTTTATACAAGGGAAATAATTCTACTTCAAAATATTTACTACAGTTTAGATTGAAAACTGGGTTTTACTTTGATAGACAGCGTAATGATTCCTCCTTTTTTGCAGAAAGACTGATAAATGAGAAGGAATAAGTTTTGCCAATTTTATCTTAGGCCTTACAGAATAGTAATTTTATGTAATTTTCCTGCTTTTCTCGCCCTTTTCTCCTAAATTTGGGTTAAATTTTACAAACATTTAGCAAGTAGAGAATCGTGGCAAGACCTTCAAAAGAAGAATTAGTAAAGCAAATCAAGGAAACACCTTTAAATCGTCAATATAACCAAATCAAAGCCAAATATCCCGGAGCAATGCTATTGTTTAGGGTAGGGGATTTTTACGAAACCTTTGGCGATGATGCCATTCGTGCTTCAAAGATTTTGGGCATTGTGCTTACTCGCCGTAATAATGGCGGAGCACAAGAAGAGTTGGCTGGTTTTCCGCACCATTCGCTTGATACTTATTTGCCAAAACTTGTTCGGGCGGGTGAGCGTGTAGCTATATGCGACCAGTTAGAAGACCCATCAACCGCTAAAGGTATTGTTCGTAGGGGTGTTACAGAACTTGTTACACCCGGTGTTTCGTTCAACGATAATGTATTGAATCATAAGCAAAATAACTATTTAGCATCTATACATTTTGCTAAAAATGATTATTTTGGAGTGTCCTTCTTAGATGTTTCAACGGGTGAATTTCTCACAACGGAAGGAAATGCTGCTTACATTGATAAACTGCTTCAAAGTTTTGCTCCTTCAGAGGTGCTGTATTGTAAGCGTAATCGAACTGATTTTCATGCTCTTTTCGGCGAAAAATTCAATGAGTTTACTTTTGAAGATTGGGCGTATAAATTTGATTTTGGATATAATCTCTTACTCAATCATTTCAATGTTACGACACTAAAAGGTTTTGGCATTGAAAATATGCCCGAAGGTATTACGGCAGCGGGTGTTATTCTCCGATACTTATCCGATACCGAACATAAGGAAATGGGTCATATTTCACGTATCACTCGCCTTGATGAAGATAAATATGTTTGGCTAGATAAGTTTACCATTCGCAATTTGGAATTGGTTTTTGCACAACATGATGGCGGTGTACCTCTCATTCAAGTGCTCGATCAAACCATTACTCCAATGGGAGCGAGGCTTTTACGCAAATGGTTAGTGTTGCCATTGAAAGAACGTTCATTGATTCAAGAACGCCTTGATACTGTAGAGTTTTTTGTAAAAAATGATGAAGTTTTAGAGCAATTATCTTTACTATTAAAACCGATTGGCGATTTAGAACGTTTGATTTCGAAAGTGGCAGTTCGACGTATCAATCCTCGTGAACTTGGTCAATTGAAAAAAGCTTTAGGTCAAATTGAGCCAATCAAGAAGCAATTGGAAATCGGTAGTGAACGTTTCCCAATTTTACAAAAATATCTAAATCAATTAACCGATTGTAAGTATTTAGTTGAGAGAATCGAAAGAGAATTGCGTGATGATGCCCCCGTAGTGATGAATCAAGGAAACATGATTAAGTCGGGGGTAGATGCTGAGCTTGATGAACTTCATAAAATTGCATTTTCGGGAAAAGATTTCTTGATTGAAATTCAAAATCGTGAATCAGCTCGTACGGGTATTCCTTCACTTAAAATTTCTTATAATAAGGTATTTGGCTATTATCTTGAAGTATCGAACGCTCATAAAAGTAAAGTTCCAACGGAATGGATTCGTAAGCAAACACTTGTAAATGCCGAACGTTACATTACAGAAGAATTGAAGGTGTATGAAGAAAAAATCCTGACGGCAGAGTCAAAAATATTTGAGATTGAATTCAGAATTTTCAATGATTTGGTCATAGCGGCGAATGAGTTTGTCGCCCAAATTCAGCAAAATGCCCGAGTAATTTCTATACTTGATGCTCTATCTTCCTTTGCCAAGGTAGCACAACGGAATAACTATTGCAAACCCGTTGTTTCTGATAATAAAGTCCTTAATATCAAAGAAGGCCGCCACGCTGTCATTGAACAACAATTGCCTTTGGGGGAAGCATATATTCCGAATGATTTGTATTTAGATGACCAAACTCAACAAATCATTATCATTACAGGGCCAAACATGGCGGGTAAGTCGGCCTTGTTACGTCAGACCGCTCTCATCGTCTTAATGGCACAGGTAGGAAGTTTTGTTCCAGCCCAAAGTGCCGAACTGGGAATAGTTGATAAGATTTTCACAAGGGTAGGAGCAAGCGATAACCTTTCTCGTGGAGAATCGACTTTTATGGTCGAAATGACAGAAACTGCTTCCATTCTTAATAATTTAAGCGATAGAAGTCTAATTATTATGGACGAAATCGGACGAGGAACAAGTACCTATGATGGTGTGAGCATTGCTTGGAGTATTGCTGAATATTTGCATAATCATCAAAAATATAAGCCTTGGACACTCTTTGCTACTCATTACCATGAACTAAATCAGTTGGCCGAAGATTTTGGAAGAATCAAAAACTTTAATGTCTCGGTAAAAGAAGTAAATAACAAAGTTGTATTTTTAAGGAAACTCAAAGAAGGAGGAAGCGAGCATAGCTTTGGTATTCACGTGGCACAAATTGCGGGTATGCCTCAGGCTGTAGTTTTGCGAGCAAATGAAATTTTACAGCATCTTGAAAAAGACCATATTAAAGAAGATAATAAAGAGCGTATAAAAGAAGTTCCTAAAAATAACTACCAATTAAGTTTTTTTGAGCCAGCAGACCCAAAAGTTGAAGAATTGAAGAATAAGTTGAAAGCCATTGATATCAATACACTTTCACCAATCGAGGCATTATTGAAACTTAATGAATTGGTTAAGTTGCTTTAGAGTTTATTTAAAACAATAATTTAAAAAAATAATGGCATCATTTAATATTGACTTCCCCGGAACTTCTAACCAATTCGTTGTAAATGCAACTAAGGCAATACAAAGTAAAGGTGGTGTTTTTGAAGGAGATGCCTCAAATGGATTGTTTAGTCTGCAAACCTTAGTTGGCTCTATAAAGGGAACGTATTTGGTAATATCTGAGCTCAATAGTTCGCCTACAAAAATAGCCATTACGATTACCAAAAAACCATTGATTGTGCCAATGAGCAAAATTCAAGAAGTCATAGCGTCTTATTTTTGATAAATCATAACCCCAAGCTTTACTATCTAATTATGAAAAAACTAATCTTCTTATCATTTCTTGGAATTCTTTTGATAAACTGCAAGGGTAAAACAGACAAAGCCCGTGAGATTATAGAGAAAAGTATTGAAGTGCATGGTGGTGCCAAATACGATAATTTTGATGCAGAATTCGATTTTCGACAGTTTCATATTAAGCTATCTCAACATAATGGACAATTTCAATATGAACGAATCTCAAAAGATAGTGCTAGAAATGATATTTGGGATGTTGTAAATAATAAAGGGTATCTCCGCTTAATTAACGGAAATCAAGTTACATTATCGGATAAAGACCAAGAAAAGTACAAAAATGCTGTAAATTCAATTGCCTACTTTGTTTTATTACCATATAAACTGAAAGATGAAGCCGTCAATCTAGAATATGTTGGCAATGCGATTATCAACAGCGAAAAATATGATAAAATTAAAGTTACATTTGATAAAGAAGGAGGTGGTAAAGACCACGAAGATGTATTTTGCTATTGGTTTAATCAAAAAACGCACATGCTTGATTACTTAGCTTATGCTAATGGCGGACCAAGATTTCGTAGAGTGAAAAATCGTCAAGTTGTGGGTGGTATTGTTTTTCAAGATTATGAAAACTTTGCTATTACAGATACTACACTTAAAACTCACGAATACGACAAAGCCTTTATTTCGGGAAGTGACTCACTACTTTCGGTGATTGAGCAGAAAAATATTATTGTAAAATGAAAAAATGAGTTATCCTGAGTTTCGAATAATGATTATCCAAAATTCAAGATGACTCATCTTTACTTTAGTATTAATATTGTAAAGCAGTTTTAAATTCTGACGTTGTATGAAACTGAATATCTGGATTATTTTGAATATTCATTCTTAAAATCCAATCAGTTTCTGCCAAGAATACAGGATTTTCGTCTTTATCATAAGCAATAAAATTGCTCTTTAGACGAATAAACTCCGCTAATTTAGTTTTATCATCAGCCGTTATCCAGCATGCTTTTGAGTATGGTCTGGCTTCAAAAACACAACTGGCTGAGTATTCATTTAATAAGCGATGTTGAATTACTTCAAATTGGAGTTCTCCTACTGTCCCAATGATTTTTCGATTACCGGGTTGGATTGTAAACAACTGGGCAACTCCTTCATCTGTTAATTGTTGAACGCCTTTTTCCAATTGTTTAGATTTCATTGGGTCTTTATTGATAACCTCTTTGAAAATTTCTGGAGAGAAACTCGGAATACCAGTAAATTGAAACTCTTCTCCCTCAGTTAAGGTATCACCAATTTTGAAAGTACCCGTATCGTATAGACCAATTACATCACCTGGATAAGCATCTTCCACTACGTCTTTTCTATCTGCCAAGAATGCAAATGGACTGGCAAAACGCATTTCTTTGTTTAGGCGTACGTGTTTGTAGAATTTACCACGATTAAATTCGCCACTGCAAATACGTAAAAATGCAATTCTATCACGGTGGCGAGGGTCGATATTAGCGTGAATTTTGAATACGAATCCGCTAAATTTTTTTTCCTCAGGCTCAACCATTCTTTTATCAGTCATGCGATGAACAGGCAGTGGAGAAACATCACAGAAAGTATTTAATAATTCCATGACACCGAAATTACTTACCGCACTTCCAAAGAAAACTGGGGCTAAATCTCCCTTTAAATAGGCATCTTTATCAAAAGTGTCATATATTCCGTCAATTAACTCAACATCTTCACGTAATTGAGCAGCGTCTTTGGCTCCAACTTTTTGGTCAAGAACCTCTGAATCTAACTCGATAACATCAATATCATCTTCTAAGCGAGTTTTATTCACAGCAAAATGATTCATTTTTTTCTCAAGTAAGTGATAAACACCTTTGAAATTCGAACCACCATTAACTGGCCAAGTAATTGGGCGAACTCGTAAATCTAACTTTTGCTCTAATTCATCTAATAAATCAAATGGATTTTGTCCTTCACGGTCCATTTTGTTGATGAAAATAATAACAGGTGTTTTACGCATTCTACAAACTTCCATCAGCCTTTCAGTTTGTTCCTCTACGCCTTTTACACAGTCGATTACTAAGATTACACTATCAACAGCCGTTAATGTACGGTAGGTATCTTCCGCGAAATCTTTGTGGCCAGGAGTATCAAGAATGTTGATTTTGAGTTCGCGGTATTCAAATGTCATTACCGAAGTAGCAACCGAAATACCACGTTGTTTCTCAATTTCCATGAAGTCAGAAGTAGTAGACTTCTTGATTTTATTTGATTTTACAGCACCAGCAGTTTGAATAGCTCCACCAAAAAGTAGGAGTTTTTCTGTAAGGGTAGTTTTACCAGCATCGGGGTGAGCAATGATAGCAAACGTGCGGCGTTTGTGTAACTCTTCTATAAATGACATTTTGGACTTTTTTTGTAAAACGAGTGCAAAATTAAGAAAAAATGTCGAATTATTGTTGGTGATTCTGAAATCCTTGATAATGCTAACAGGCACTATCAATGTTAGAATTCATGTTCAAATTTTGCCCAAATTTTATTGGCCTGTTCTTGAATTGGTTTTGGCAATTTTTTAAAGGCCAAATCAGGTGTTTTTACTTTAGGTTCATTGATTCCTGTTATAGAAGTCATGCCTCGGATAGCCGCTTTATTTCCGTTTTCAATAACCATCAATTTTATATCAATTGGGCTCACATCACTTCTACAACCAATTTTATACATAAAGCTAATTTCTGCAAGATTATTTTTATCTAAGTCGCTTATTATTAATGATTTATCAATTAGGTCCAACTCGTTATCAAAGGGGCATTCTTTTTCGTAATCAACTACCTGACGGAGTAGTGCATAATCACCTTTGTTTTTTTCAATTCTGTGTTGAACCAAGAGCGTTCTTGAAACTAAATCATATTTTCGTTCCTCTTTTAGGGTTATGGTAAAAAAGTTTACACCATTTTTATCATTAAATTTAAGTGCTTTTAATACTTTAGCTTTATTATCAATAAAATTCTTTAATTCCTCTTTTTCGATGGGTTTGCTTGTAATTTGTTGAGCATAAGTGGAAAAGCTAATAATTAAGCAGAAAAAGAAATACTTATTGTTCATTTTAGTTGATGTTTTATTTTTCTAAAAAGTTAATTGAATTTAAAGAGCACCCCAATATCTTGCTCCCTCTTTCACCGTTTCAAACACATTCGAATTTGCTCTTGCATACTCAATATTGGCTCCCTCGGCTCCTTGCCAGTCAATGACAATTTCTAATTCATTATTAGCATTTAAAAATGCACCAATGATTTTTATAGCATCATTCGGAAATTCGCCTCCGTCGTCAACTCGCCAAGTTGAGCCTTCGTCGTATTTAGCGGGATAATCTCGATAAATAAGCTTTTCACCACCAATAACTAAGCTTGCCAATACACTATCTTTTTTAGGTTCGAAGATTACAATAAAAGCTTGTTGGTTATTTATCTCTGCAATTTTCCAAGCTTGTTTAATTTTGCGTTTTTTATCATTTTGAATTGATAATTTATTACTCTCATCAATTTGTTCAGGTTGATTAAATGATTTAATTGGGAGGGTTTTTCGAGTTTCTAGAAAAGCAGCATTGACCAAAACGGTTGAATAGTCAGGGTTTAGTTTTTTATTACCTTTTAATTTATAGACCTCACCTGCACAATCATTGAAATTACTTGGTATTAAATTTACTCCATTTTCGTTGCCTTTTTGAATATTTTCATAAACAAGCTCGTAGTTATTTCCATGATTATCAATCACATTTGTTAGTGATTGGCTGTTCATACCTTCTTCAAAAGCAATGACTTTATTACCATTTTCATTCGTAAATCCAAAAGCAAGTATTTCGCCATTCGTTTCGGTCGAAGGGTCAATTACTTGAGCTAATGTATCAGTAACTATGGTTGTATCGGTTGTGTTTTCTTGTTTTTTACTATTACAAGCAAAAAGAAGAAAAGAAATAAGCGAGGCATAAATAATAGATTTCATCTAAGATTTTGTTTATGATTGTTTTTTGAAAAATTCTTTAAGTACAAGTTCGCCGGCTTTGCCTTGGGGAGTATATCTATCTCTAAATTTATGTTGGCGTTTTTCTTCTTTTTCGCGTTTCATTTCAGGAAACCATTTCCAAATGAAACATCCTGCCAACCATTGTTCTTGCCACATTTCTTCAAAAAATGCCCGATAAGCATCGGCTTGAAGTGGGTCGTTATCGGCATGTTGAGTGTAGGATTCCCATGGTTTGTGAGTAGTAAAATCAGTACTTTGATAGCCAATTTCAGTAAAAAGGATAGGTTTTTGAATTTTACTGCTAAATTTTTCTAACTTTTTTCTGTGTTCATACCAGCCTTTTTTGATGGTATTTAATTGAGGATGTTGTTCGTCGGCAAGTGGGAAATAGGCATCTACTCCTACAAAATCAAGTTCATTCCAGAAAGGTACTTTTTCGTAGCAATCCCAATTTTCAGCATACGTAAGCTGGCCCTTATAAATGCCTCTAATTTCTTTGATTATTTTATGCCAAAATTCAGGACGTTTTTCAACAAAATTTTCAAATTCAGTAGCAATACAATAGACTTCAATTTTGCAAGAATCGGCAACTTTTGCATAATCAATTAAATATTCTCCAAAGGTTTTTTCAAAAGTTTTCCATTCTTCATCTGTCTTGAAATCTAAATCTCCTGTAAAAGTGCTTCCTTGATTACTTTGTATCCAAGCATGAGGCTTTAACATGATTTTTAGTCCTTTTTCATGAGCCATTTTGGCACATTCACTTACGCCTTTCGGAGATTCTCCCCACCAGTGCCCATCACTTGATTTATTATACTTGAATTCTGGATTCCCACCTCGAGTAAATCCATAGGGTGTTAAGGCAACCCAAGTGGCGTTTACTTCCTTCACTTTATCAAATTCATTGGCATCAATTTCTCTTGGAGGAGCGACAAAACATACACCTTTCAGTTTTGTTCCTCTATAAACTAATGGTTTATTTTGACAAGCAGAGCTGTAAAAAATAATGGTCAGGGCAAGAAAAAATGCTTTAGGCATAAATTGAAAAGAAAAAGTTGAATACTAGTATAAAATTGAGAAATAGTCAATAGTTTTGCAAATAATCTTACATTGTTTTAAAATGACTTTTGAGGAATATTTATTGTCAAAAAAAATTGATGCTAACAAATTCATGAAATCAGAACCAGAAAGGTTTGCTGAATGGCGTCGACTTTTTGCTGAAATGCACCCAGAAAGTTTCACATCGCAAAAGAAATTTTTGATAAACCCTACAAGAAGAAAATATCTTCTCGAAACGTAAACTTACGTTTTTGCTCTTCATTCTTTTGGAATTGTAATCTTTTCAACGTCTATTATTCTATGCCATTCGTCTATACTTTTCTGCCGCTTGTAATTTAACTAAATCATTTGGTACAAATTTTAGTTTTTAAAGGGTATTTAAGCAGTATTTTTGTACAAAATTAAGAATTTCGTACAAGTTCGAACTGCTTGACAAAACTACTTTTTAATAAATCAACTAATGAAAAAACTGAATTTACTTTTATTATTTATTGTAGGAACTGTGATTACAACTTTTGCCCAAATGCCTGGTATGGGTGGTGGCGGAGGAGGAATGCGTATGGGCGGCGGTGGTTTTCCTGGAATGATGAATCAACAACAACAGGTTCCACAAGAAGAAATTCCACGTGGTTCGGCCAAAATTAGTGGTAAATTGATTGACTCTACAACGAATAAACCAGTAGAATTTGCATCTGTAGCAGTATACGATAAAAACAATAAAGTTGTTGATGGTGCAATGACAGATATGAATGGTGCTTTCACAGTCAAAAATTTGGCTAAAGGTACTTATAAAGTAGTTGGTTCATTTATTGGATATAAAAATGTTGTTATTGGCAAGATTGAGATTAAGGCCAATAAAGAAGAAGTAAACGTTGGAAGTTTATTAATGGCCACTGATACTAAAGTTTTGAACGAAGTAACAGTAACAGGTCAAGCTGCTTTGATTGAAGATAAAGTTGACCGTTTGGTTTACAACGCTGATAAAGATATTACGAGTAGAGGTGGTACTGCAGAAGATGTGCTTCGCAAGGTACCAATGCTTACAGTAGATATGGACGGTAATGTTCAGATGCGTGGTAGTGGCAATATCAAAGTGTTAATCAACAACAAGCCATCAAGTATTTTGGCTACTAATGTTGCCGATGCTATTAAGCAAATTCCTGCCGATATGATTAAGTCAGTTGAAGTAATTACTTCACCATCAGCTAAATATGATGCTGAAGGTACTGCTGGTATTATTAATATTGTGACAAAGAAAAATAATTTACAAGGATTGACGGGTTTCGTAAATGGAGGTGCGGGTTGGAGAGGTGCTAATGCATTTGGTAATATCAATATGCGTAAAAAGAAAATCGGAACTTCTTTGAATTTTGGAGGTAATAGCTCATACAATACGCCAAGTAATGGTACAACTTCTCGTAATTCTTCGGTGAGAGGTGTGGAAACAACTTTTAATCAATCAGATGAAAGTAACGTTAGACGTTTATTTGCTAACACGCAATTATCTATTGATTATGATATTAACTCAAAAAATTCAATGAGTTTAAGTGCAAGATATGGTCTTGGTAATTTTAACACTACTGGCGTTCAATCTAGTTTGTTGAAAACTATTTCGGGTTCTATTCTTCAACAATTTACGCAAGATACCAAAAATATTCGTGATAATAAAAGTGTAGATTTAGATTTCAACTACACAAAAACATTCAAAGAGCAAGGACATGAATTAGCGTTTCTAGCACAACATGGTCGTAATGTTCGTACAACTGATTTTACGAATGCTCGTTTAGGATTACCTTTCAATAAAAGTAATAATGATGGTATTAATAGCGAATCTACTTTCCAGTTAGATTATACTTATCCATTTAAGAAAAATATCTTTGAGGTAGGGGCAAAATATATTTTACGTGATGTAACAAGTAATTTTGATTTCTTTAACTGGGATAACAATTCAAGCTCTTACATTATTCAGCCAAGCCGCACGAATAATTTTAGTTATAATCAGGATGTAGCAGCCGCTTACTCTACCTTAACAATCGCATTACCAAAGAAATGGGGCTTTAAGGCAGGGGTAAGATATGAAAATACTCAAATTACCGCTAAATTCCAGACTTCGGATAAACCTATTTTGATTCCTGCGTATGATAATATTATTCCTACAGTGACAGTCTCAAAGGATTTTCCGAAAAACCACAAGATTAAGTTTAGTTATGGACAACGTATTCAACGTCCTTCACTTGAATTCTTGAATCCTTTTGTGAATTATGCTGACCCTTTGAATATCTCTTACGGAAATCCATTACTGAAACCAGAATTAAGTCACAGTTTTGAATTTAATTACAGTACTTTCTTCAAGGCAAATTCAATCAACGTTTCCTTGTTTAGAAGATTTACTGATAATAATATCACTACTGTTAGGTCAGTTGATGACAAAGGCATTGTTACTTCAACTTTTGATAATATTGGTAAAACAAATTTCTATGGTGGTAGCGTTTTCATTAATTTACAACCTACTAAAAATCTTAGAATTGGCGGTGGAACAAACATTACCAACAACTTATTGAGTGGTTCTATTGTAATTCCTGTTTTGCAAACAGATAATACGTACAAAAGTACAGTTGTGGCCATTTCAAACGAAGGATGGAATGCGAATGTGAACTTTAACGCTTCTTATACATTTACGAAAGGATGGGGTGCACAAGCATTTGGTTTCATGGGAAGTCGCCAAATCCAATTACAAGGTTATCAGGGCTCATTTAGATTCTATAATCTTGGAGCGAAGAAAGACTTTAAAAATAAAAAGGGTAGCTTTAATATCGGTTTAGATAATCCATTCACAAGTTCACTCAAAATTAAGGGCGAAACAAGTGACCCAACTTTCAAGTCAGCCAATACAAGATATATTTACAACCGAGGAATCAGATTCTCAATTAACTATATGTTTGGTAAGATGGATTTTAACGGTGGAAGTATGTTCCGTAGCAAGAAAAAAGTATCAAATGATGATGCTAAAGCGGGTGAAGGAGATAGTTCTGGAGGTGGAGCTCAGCAACCAGCCGCAGGGGGTGGCCGACCAAGATAATTTGAAATTATGCTTCAACAATAAAGTTTCATTCGAAGCCATGTCTTTTTTTTGACATGGCTTTTTTTATTTAGATTTTGATGCTTAAATAAGGCAATTGAAAACTTGATTGCTATATTTGTTTATAAAGACATTCTCAAAAACAATGAAAAAAAATATACTCCTTTTCGTATTTTCTCTATCTTCATTCGCTGCATTTTCGCAAAAGGAAGATTTACAATTGAAAGCCAAATTAGAAGAAACTTTAAAAGGATTCAATGGAATTGCTGGAGTTTACGTGAAGAATATCAAATCAAATAAATTTGTAGCTATCAATGCTGATACTATTTTCCCAACGGCAAGCATGATAAAAGTACCTATTATGGTCGGAACTTTCGATAAAATCAAAAAAGGTGAACTTAAATATGACCAAGAATTAACTTATAAAGACTCTCTGGATTACGATGACGGTATTGTAGGTTCTTTGAAAGATGGGGCAAAACTACCCTTAAATGAGGTTGTTATGTTGATGTGCACTGTCAGTGACAATACAGGAAGTTTATGGCTTCAGGCATTAGCAGGCGGCGGAAAACGAATAAATGCCATCATGGATTCTCTTGGTTTAAAAAATACCCGTGTCAATTCTCGTACTCCGGGTAGAGAAGCCAATAGAACTGAATTTGGTTGGGGGCAAACAACCCCACGAGAAATGGCAGAATTGATAACTATGATTAGAAATGGAAAAGTAATCAGTGCTGATGCTTCGGATAGAATGTATAGAAATCTTGGACGACAATTTTGGGATGGAGAAGGGCTCTCTCAATTGCCTGAAACTGTAAAATATGCCACAAAAAATGGAGCGGTGAATCGTTCTCGTTCTGAAGTCGTTTATGTACATGCCCCTCATGGTGAGTATGTATATTGTGTGATAACCAAAAAGCAAAAGGATGAATCTTGGGTGAGAGAAAATGAAGGGTATGAACTTTTGCGTAAAGTAGGTGCTTTACTTTGGAATTATTATGAACCAAAATCTAATTTTAAACCAGTTAATGGTTACGAAAAATGGTAGTAAACATGATTCATCTCAAGTTTAGCAAAAACATCACTCATTGAATTAATTAAATCTTCATTGCCGCCAATTTTAAATGACGGCAATGAATAAAAAAATTAACAAATCAGATGTTTATATAAAATTCGGAGTAACTTATGTTCATTAGAATTTTACATTAAAACGCTCACCCAAAGCCATTAAATCTTCAATTACTTTCTCATTGAGCGGAATTCCATTAGCCATGCGTTCTTTTTCAAGTTCACGTTCTGGGTCACCAGGTATAAGAACTGGTTGATTTTCTATATGTTTAGCATTTCTGAAACGCTCAATCCATTTATCCATACTTGCTTTAAACTCTTCTTTTGGTCTAAACCCATCAATTCGCATTGCACCCAAGAAATGCCCTGTTCCTTTACCCACTTGCTCAGCAGCTACTCCGTGAAACCCTGCCGTAGCAAAAGGTGGAACCCAAGGCCCGAAATTAGCACCTGATAAAACACCTGAAAATATGTCAACAATAGCCCCTAAACCATAACCTTTATGGCTTCCATGTTCGCGGTCGCCACCAAGCGGTAATAAACCACCTCCATTTTTTACGGCATTTGCATCGTCAGTTGGATTTCCATTGGCATCTTGTACCCAGCCGATTGGAGCAGCTAGACCCTTTCTTTGAAGAATTTCCATTTTTCCATAGGCTACGGCTGTTGTAGCAAAATCTGCTACAAACGGTGGCTGTTCACCTGCGGGAACTGAAACTGCAATGGGATTAGTGCCTAACATTTTTTCAACGGCGAAAGTGGGTACAACTAATGGTGCGGCATTGGTCATGGCCCACCCAATCATGTCATGTGGTAGAGCTAACATTGAATGATACCCTGCAATTCCAAAATGATTGGAGTTTTGTACTGAAATCCAGCCTGAGCCATATCTTTTTGCTTTTTTGATGGCTACTTTCATGGCATAAGGGGCTACCACTAAGCCTAATCCTTTATCACCATCAATAACTGCTGTTGAAGGAGTTTCATGGATAATTTTTATGTTTGGATTCGGATTCAAACGCCCGTGGTCATAAAGTCGAACATAACCTACTAAACGAGCTGTTCCGTGCGAATCAACCCCTCTTAAATCGGCTGAAATTAAAACGTCAGCAGCTAATTTGGCGTCCTTTTTCGGACAACCCAAACTCAAAAAAATATTTTCTGTAAAACGACGAAGATTTTTTTCTTTTATCATATTTCAAATCAAGAAAGAATCGAACTTCTTTCTAAACAAAATTTCTAAATATTTAATAGCGAGCAAAATAATGAAGTTTTTACAGGTAAAACAAAGTTTTTTCTTTAAAATTGCCTCCATTAACTTATTGTTCACACAATAAATCTAGAACGTAACGTTTCTAAGAAAATCAAACCTATTCTCGTTATGAAAATCTACTTTAAAGCATTACTAACCTTATTTTTATCGAAAAACTCAATCGTTCATTCAAGTATTGGACTCGGAATTTTATTACTTGGCTTTCATTTTCCTATTTTTTCGCAAGGTCAACTAAAGATAGATGCTGAAAATCAACATATTACTGTTTTCTTAAATAGAGCACAAATTGATGCCCGAGTGAAAACAAATGTGCAAGCTGGAACTACTAAATTGATTATCAGTAATGTGGCTACCACTGCCGACCCCAATAGCATTCAGATTGGTGGTAAGGGCGATGTGATGATAATGAGTGTAAAGTTTAAGCAAAATTACTTAGGTAATAAGCGACGTAGTACATTAGAAGATTCATTAAAGCTAGCTAAAAGTGAATTGGAAGTGGTTGATGTTTTGGTAAAAGTGGCAGAAAATGAACGTAATATGCTTATGGCAAATGCAAATGTAAAGAGTGAGAAAGATGGGGCTACGCCAGAGGATTTAAAAGAAATGATGGATTTCTTCCGTACTAAACTTACTGAAATTGGAACCCGTCAGATGCAGTTGCTTCGACAATCTAAAGATTTGCAAGATAAAATCAATCGATTCCAACAACAACTTACTTCACAAGGTACAAATATTAATCAACCAGCAGGTGAAATAGAGCTAACGCTTCAGGCTAAATCGGCAACTGCCATAGAACTCAACCTTTCATACATAGCCAATAATGTAGGTTGGAGTCCTATCTATGATATTCGTGCAAAAGATGTAAAAAGTAATATTGAGCTGGCTTACAGAGCCAATGTTTACCAAAATACAGGTATTGATTGGAAAAATGTAAGACTTTCACTTTCTACGGCAAATCCGGCAGAAGGAGGGGCGAAACCAGAGTTATATGCTCAGTATTTGAATATTAATGAGCCTGTTGAAACTCCGAAAAGAAATGTAAGAATGTCGAAGGGAGTAATGCCAGTAGAAATGGCGATGTCAGCAGCTCCTCAAGCAATGGATGAAGTAATAACCGTAGCATCTGTTGTTAATACAGTTCAATCAACTCTGGCAGTAAATTTTGATATTGCCATTCCGTATAATATTGCATCGGGAGGGAATCCAGAAATGGTAGATATTCAAAATCATTCGCTACGTTCGACATATAAATATTATACTGTTCCAAAATTTGATAAGGATGCTTTTTTGACAGCTATTATTACAGATTGGGAAAAATATAATTTATTACCGGGAGTGGCAAATGTCTATTTTGAAGGTACATTTGTAGGTACAACCGAAATTGCAGGCGGAGAAGCTAAAGATTCGCTCATGATTTCTTTAGGAAGAGATAAAAAGATAATAGCCAAAAGAGAAACCGTAGAGGAATTTAAGTCAAGAAAAAATGTGGGTTCTAATATTAGAGAATCTTTTGGAGCTCGAATTACACTTAGAAATACCAAAACAGAAGCAATCAATATTGTTGTTGAAGACCAAGTGCCAGTTTCACAAGATAGTAGAATTGAAATTGAGCTTGAAGAAGCCAAAGGTGCTGAGTTTAATAAAGAGACTGGAAAATTAACTTGGAATTTGACCCTTCAACCGCTTGAAAACAAAGAGATTATCTTAAAGTATAGCGTTAAATATCCAAAAGGGAAGAATATTCAAGGATTGTAATATAGGACAGGTTTAAAGCCTGTTTAGATAGCTTAAATTAATAATCGTAATGTTGACAGGTTGCAATCCTGTGCTACAAAAATATGAATTTACAAGAGATTTGTCAGCAAACCGTAGAGGTAGCCAAAGAGGCGGGAGCATTTATTGCTCAAGAATCAGCCAAGTTTAATCGAAATGCTGTTGAGTATAAAGATGTAAACAACGTAGTTTCTTATGTTGATAAAGAAACCGAAAAGATTATCGTTAACCGTTTGAGAGTAATATTACCTGAAGCAGGTTTTATTACTGAAGAGGGGACTGCAGATTCTTCAGACCTAGATGGTATGAATTGGATTATTGACCCGCTTGATGGAACAGCCAATTTTATTCACGGTTTACCTAATTATTCGGTTAGTTTAGCTTTGGCCCGTGGAAAAGATGTTTTGGTTGGAGTTGTGTATATTGTTTGCTCACAAGAAGTATTTTATGCCACCAAAGGTGGTGGGGCTTTTAGAAATGGTCAGACTATTAATGTATCTCCTAACAAACATTTGGGTGAAAGTCTGTTAGCAACTGGATTTCCATACTATAAATTTGATAACCAAGATAAATATTTAAAGATTTTGGAATCATTAATGCAAAAAACGCATGGTTTACGTCGAATGGGCTCGGCTGCTATTGATTTAGCTTACACGGCTTGTGGTTATTTTGACGGATTCTATGAATATAACCTCAACTCTTGGGATATGGCAGCTGGAATACTCTTAGTAACCGAAGCTGGAGGTTTTGCTTCTGATTTTTCGGGAGGGGATAACCATTTATTTAGAGGAGATGTGGTGGTTGGTTCTGAAGTTCATGCGGAACTGTTGGCCGAAATTCAACGTTATTGGTAATAGATAAATCAAAAAAAATGAATTTAACGAATTCAGAACTTGAGCGATTGAAGTATCCAATTGGAGATTTTGAGTACGGAAAGAAGTATTTAAAAGCTGATACGAGAACTCACATTAAAGTTTTAGAGAAATTTCCTCAACGTTTGAAGACTCTAACTGCAAAACTCGATGAAAAGCAATTAGATACTCCTTACCGACCTGAAGGATGGACCGTTAGGCAAGTAGTACACCACATTGCAGATAGTCATATCAATATGTTTACTCGGGTAAGATTTGCATTGACCGAGGAAAATCCGCCAATAAAAGGTTATGACGAAGCAGCATGGGCATTATTACCAGACCATTCATTGCCAATAAAACCATCTTTACAGATTATTGAAGGTTTACACAAGCGTATGGTGTTTTTGTTTAAAAGCCTTGATAAAAAGGGCTTAAAGAAAACTTATTACCACGGTGGCTACAATAAATCGTTCGAAATGCAAGAAGTCATTGCACTCTATGCATGGCATTCTGAGCATCATTATCAACATATTATTCAAGCATTGAAATGATAGAGAACATCATTATCGGAATTGTATTTATCGGAGCAGTAGGATATTTGGTAAATACTGTTAGGAAACAATTTGCGGGAAAAGCCGATAGCTGTGCAGGTTGTGGAGGAAATTGTCAAGTATCTAAAATTGAAATTCCCAAAACAGAAATATAAATCTTCTAGAGCACCAATGGGAGGTATTATTTGCAAGAAATTATATAGTTTTTGAATATCAACTAATTCAAATTTCTAATTAATTTAAAAATACATTAATTACCATTGCGAATTATTTTCTTTTTCTAATTCAAAGTATTCGAAGTACTGTTTGAGATTTTCTCTATCTTGATGAAATTAATCAATGATTAGTATATGTGCTGTTGTCCTTCCTAAAAGCATTTATCTTTATTTATTTAGCTATTTGCGTAAATACTTTTTCGATAAAATTTGTCTTCTATAAGTACAATTTTTTAAAAAATCTTAAAAACTTAAATATTACTCTTATTTTATTGTACTTTTCTAAGATATTAATGTTAATTTAATTAGGATACCAAAATTCTGTATTATCTTTGTCTTTCGATAATCACGTTTAGAACGTGTCTTAATCGAAAACTCCTTCAAAGAAAAAATGCCAAAAAATCCCAATCTCAAGTCAATTCTTATCATCGGCTCTGGCCCTATTGTCATTGGTCAAGCCTGCGAATTTGATTACTCTGGTTCACAAGCCGCAAGGTCTCTCCGCGAAGAAGGTATAGAGGTGAGTTTAATAAACTCGAATCCTGCCACAATCATGACTGACCCACTCAATGCTGACTTCGTTTATTTGAAGCCATTAGAGAAAAAATCAATTGTTGAAATCTTGGAAAAACACCAACAGATGGGTCGCCCAATTGATGCTGTTTTACCAACTATGGGTGGACAAACTGCCCTCAACTTAGCCATTGATTGCGATAAAGCGGGTGTTTGGAAAAAATACGGAGTACAAATCATCGGGGTAGATATCAAAGCCATTGAAACGACCGAAGACCGTGAGAAATTCCGACTAAAAATGCTCGAAATCGGTGTAGGTGTTTGTAAAGGACGCACTGCTCGCTCGTTTTTGGAAGGCAAAGAAATTGCACAAGAAATCGGTTTCCCATTAGTAATTCGACCTTCATTTACTTTAGGCGGAACTGGTGGTGGATTTGTAAATACTCCAGAAGAATTTGATAAAGCTCTTAACCATGGTTTGCATGCTTCTCCAGTACATGAAGTATTAGTAGAGCAATCAATTTTAGGTTGGAAAGAGTTTGAATTAGAGTTATTGAGAGATAACTTAGGAAATATTGTAATCATCTGTACGATTGAGAACTTCGACCCAATGGGTGTGCACACAGGTGACTCAATTACGGTTGCTCCAGCTATGACATTACCTGATACTATTTATCAGAGAATGCGTGACATGGCAATCAAGATGATGAACGCCATCGGCCAATTTGCAGGTGGATGTAATGTGCAATTTTCTCTTCATCCAGAGACTGATGAAATCATTGCTATCGAGATTAATCCTCGTGTTTCTCGTTCATCGGCTTTAGCATCAAAAGCAACGGGTTATCCAATTGCAAAGATTGCTGCTAAAATGGCCATTGGCTATAACCTCGATGAATTGATTAACCCAATTACAGGTAGCACTTCAGCATTCTTCGAACCAGCAATTGACTACGTTATTGTAAAAGTACCACGTTGGAACTTTGATAAATTCCCTGGTTGTGACCGCTCACTTGGTCTTCAGATGAAGTCGGTTGGAGAAGCAATGGGAATTGGCCGTAACTTCCAAGAGGCTTTACAAAAAGCTTGTCAATCACTTGAAATCAAACGTAATGGTTTAGGTGCCGACGGAAAAGAATTACGTGACCAAGAAGCTTTGAAAAAATCATTGGCTAATCCATCTTGGAATCGTCTCTTCCACGTTTACGATGCTTTTAAAGCTGGTCTTTCTTTCAAAACAATTCAGTCTTTGACAAAGATTGATAAGTGGTTTTTACGCCAAATTGAGGAAATGATTCTACTTGAGAAAGAAATCGAACAATATTCGATTGATGAAATTTCAAGAGAATTACTACTTACAGCTAAGCAAAAAGGCTACGCTGACCGTCAAATTGCACACTTATTAAATTGTAAAGAAAGCCAAGTATTTAATAAGAGAATTGACCTAAATATTCACCGTATTTATAAGTGTGTAGATACTTGTGCGGCAGAATTTGAGGCAAAAACACCTTATTATTATTCTACTTTCAGTACTTCACTTGATAATTTAGATAACGAATCAGTAAGTTCAGATAGAAAGAAAATCGTTGTTTTGGGTTCTGGTCCAAACCGTATTGGTCAAGGTATCGAGTTTGATTATTCTTGCGTACACGGAGTATTGGCTGCTAAAGAATCGGGTTATGAAGCAATTATGGTCAACTGTAACCCTGAAACAGTTTCAACTGACCCCGACATTGCCGATAAATTATACTTTGAACCAGTTTTCTGGGAGCATGTTTATGATATCATCCAACACGAAAAACCTGAAGGGGTAATCGTTCAGTTAGGTGGTCAAACAGCCCTAAAAATGGCTGAAAAGCTTACTAAATATGGAATTAAAATCATCGGAACTTCTTACGATGCCCTTGATTTAGCCGAAGATAGAGGTCGTTTCTCAGAGAGATTGAGAGAATTGAATGTGCCTTATCCACTTTTTGATACAGTTCGTTCGGCTGACCGTGCAGTAGACGTAGCTCGTGAATTAGGTTTCCCATTATTGGTACGTCCGAGTTATGTATTAGGTGGCCAAAGCATGAAAATTGTTATCAACGAGCAAGAACTGGAGCAGCATGTAGTGAAAATCTTGAATGATATTCCAGATAATAACATTTTGATTGACCACTTCCTTGAAAATGCAATTGAAGCCGAAGCAGATGCTATCTGTGATGGTGAAAATGTATATATCATCGGAATTATGGAGCATATTGAGCCAGCGGGTATTCACTCTGGTGATTCTTATGCCTTACTTCCAACTTTCGATTTGAGTGAAAATGTTATTGCTCAAATTGAAGAATATACTCGTAAAATTGCAGTTGGTTTGAATACCGTAGGTTTAATCAATATTCAGTTTGCGATTAAAGATGAGAAAGTTTATGTAATCGAAGCTAACCCACGTGCATCACGTACAGTACCGTTTATTTGTAAAGCTTACCAAGAGCCTTATGTAAATTATGCAACTAAAGTGATGTTGGGTGTGAAGAAAGTGACAGATTTCGACTTTAATCCAGTCAAGAAAGGTTACGCAATTAAGATTCCTGTGTTTTCATTCAATAAATTCCCGAATGTAAATAAGGAACTTGGCCCAGAAATGAAATCAACAGGTGAAGGAATTTACTTCATTGATGATTTAACTGATGATTACTTCTTGAAAGTTTATTCTGAAAGAAATCTTTATTTAAGCAGATAAAATATCTTTTTTGATAATTTAACGCCACTTTGCATTTGTAAAGTGGCGTTTGTTTTGAATTTTATTTTCTTCCTAACCACCAACCGAGCCAAGAGCCCACCAAACCCCAACCAACAATGGCATCAATTAAATCAGGTATAGAATTGGTTTCAAACCAAATTTGTTTGGTATATTCAGTAATCAAATAAGAGATTAAGCCAAAAACCAAAGCTGAGGCCAGAATACCTTTAAATTCAAGTGAATTATTTAGTAAAAACGAGCAAAAGAGCAAAACTACTAAAATATTAACAGCCAAACCTCTGGCCATATTCAAAGGCATATTGGCATTTAAGGCTTTATGATAACGGATTTCCGCCCAGGGTTTACCCATTGATGTTTCCATGAGTTTCTGTTGCTCTTCCATTGAAGCACCAGTAGGTGTAGTTGGAAGATAATATGCACCATCTTCAAGATTATTACTCAAAAAATCTAAAATCTCCTGTTGCTTGGGCGTGTAGTTTTGCATGGGTCGATGAGTATCGATTATCGTCCAAGAAAGGAATTGCCAAATAAACATAATGAGGCCGCCAATGGCAGCAGCAATGAGTGTCTTTTTCATAGATTTAGATAAGGTTAAATGAAGAGAATAGGTTAAATCTACAATATTCATTCAAACATTATGAGCTAATTTGAAGCCTTTTTAGCTGGAATTGAATAAATATCAATCAAAAATAACAATCTTTTCCATAAACGGAAATGAAAAGACGATTTTATTTTTACAGAATTAAGAGCAAAATATGCTAACTTGAATGACATGATACATATTTCTCTTTATTTTTGACAAACTTATTTAAAGCAAAAAAATGTTAGAAAGGTAATGTTCTTGATTTAACATTAAATTATCTATTTGAAAAATCAATTATGCAAAATAAACTCATCAACGAAACCAGTCCATATTTACTTCAACACGCCCACAATCCAGTTGAATGGTATCCATGGGGAGAAGAGGCACTTCAAAAAGCGAAAGAAGAAGATAAACCCATTTTAGTAAGTATTGGGTATTCGGCTTGTCACTGGTGCCATGTGATGGAGCGAGAATCATTTGAAAATGAACAAATTGCCCAAATTATGAATCAACATTTGGTATGTATAAAGGTTGACCGAGAGGAACGCCCCGATGTTGATGCTATTTATATGGATGCTCTTCAAGCGATGGGTTTACGTGGCGGTTGGCCATTGAATGTTTTTTTAATGCCTGATGCCAAACCTTTTTACGGAGGTACCTATTTCCCACCGAGAAATTGGGCAAATTTGGTTGAGAGTATTGCCAATGCCTTTAAAAATGACAGAGAAAAACTACAAAAATCTGCCGAAGGTTTTACTCAAAATATGTTGGTCAAGGAATCTGATAAATATCGAATGTCGGTTGAAGATACTTTGAGCTTTTCGGAAGAAGAACTAACCACTATTTTTAATAGACTTCATCAAGATTTTGATTTTGAGAAGGGTGGGATGAATAGAAGTCCAAAGTTTCCGATGCCCAGCATTTGGAAGTTTCTGATAAGATATTATTCAATTACTAATGATAAAAGAGCCTATCAACACCTCATTCACACCCTCAATAGGGTAGCTTTAGGAGGGATTTACGATACGATTGGTGGTGGATGGACACGATATTCAACCGATGAAGATTGGAAAGTGCCACATTTTGAGAAAATGCTCTATGATAATGGACAATTGATTTCTTTGTATGCCGAAGCCTACGCATTGACAAAGTCTGAAGGTAATCCTGATAATTTTTATGCAGCTAAAGTAACCGAAACGATTGAGTGGCTCGAACGAGAAATGATGAGTAAAGAGGGTGGCTTTTACTCAGCTTTAGATGCCGATAGTGAAGGAGAAGAAGGTAAATTTTATATTTGGAAAAAAGAGGAAATAATTGCAGCATTGGGAGAAGATGCAGGCCCTTTTATTGAGACTTTTGATTTTACAGAGGCAGGAAATTGGGAACACGGAAATAATGTTGTGCATTTGGAAGAACGTGATTTTATGGAAAATGGCTGGCCCTTAACTGCTGAAATTAAACAAAAACTGTTTGATTTTCGAGCAAAAAGAGTACGTCCGGGGCTTGATGATAAAATTTTATGCTCATGGAATGGACTGATGCTTAAAGGTTTGGTTGATGCCTATCGTTATCTTGATAATCAAAAATTTTTAGATTTAGCTCTAAAAAATGCCCATTTCATCAAAGATTGTATGTCTATTAAAGTGATGAATGAGGATGGTTCTGAGGCACGTGGTTTATGGCATAATTACAAAAATGGCAAGGCAAATATTGTGGCATATTTAGAAGATTATGCCAGTGTAATTGATGCCTATTTGGCTCTCTATCAAGTAACATTCGATGAAGTTTGGCTTCATGAGGCTGAAATGTTAGCCATTTATACAGTAGCTAATTTTTATGATGATGAAGACGAATTCTTTTATTTTACCGATAGCCAAGGAGAAGAATTAATTGCTCGCAAGAAAGAAATTTTTGATAATGTTATTCCTGCATCTAACTCAATCATGGCTACTAATTTATATAATTTAGGCTTGATTTTGGGAAGAAATGATTTTATTCAAATAAGCAATTTGATGATAGGCAAAATGAAGAGAATTGTTTTAACCGACCCACAGTGGGTAACGCAATGGGCGTGTTTGGCAACGCAACATACCAAACCAACCGCTGAAGTGGCAATGGTTGGTAAGGAAATAACAAAAATCAGAAAGCAAATAGACGAAGTTTTAATTTTGAATAAGGTATTTGTTGGAACCACCAATACTTCAAATTTACCACTATTACAAAATCGTGTTACTAAAGATGCTCAAACAACGATATTTGTATGTTTTGATAAAACATGTCAGCTCCCAACAACTGAAGTAGAAAAAGCTGTGGAATTATTGCAGGGTGTCAATTAATTTTTCAAATAATGAAAATGTATATAAATAAAAATCTTTAAAGAATCTTTCTTTTATACTTTAAAACAAATTAATTAACCATATACAATGAAAATTAAACATCTATTCATCCCTTTATGCTTGATTGCATTAATTACTCAAGCACAAAAAATCAATAAACTTCCTGAGTATTCATTACCTAAAAAAGAATTGGCTGCACATATTCGTTTTTTAGCTTCTGATGAAATGTTAGGCCGAAGAACTGGTGAAGTTACTAATAATGTTGCGGCAAGATATATAGCTGAACAATTTCGTTTACAGGGTTTGAAAACTGCAGAAGGACAAAAAGATTTTCTTCAGACGGTTCCATTCGAACAAGTTAAACCTATAAAAAAAGGAGAAGTTTTGGTGGCTGGTGATTCGCTTAAATGGACAAAAGATTTTATAATGTTGAGTGGAAAAGCTACAAAACTAGAGAATGTTCCAGCAGTTTTTGTTGGTTACGGCTGGGTTGATGCCAATCAAGATGATTATAAAGGTATTGATGTAAAAGGAAAAATTGTAATTGCTCAGTTTGGTATTCCGAATAGCGATGACCCTTCAGAAAATTTGAGAGGTTCGGCAAAAAAAGTTGATTTTGCTGCTAAAAATGGTGCGGCTGCATTTATTCAGCTTTATAATTTGAAATATCCTTGGCCTACAATTACTAATTTTATGGGAGGCGAAAAACTTAATTTATCTCCTGAAAATCCATCAAGTGCCGATATTCCGCATATTTGGATAAGTAATGCTCACCTTAAAAAGTTTTCTAAAGAAACCTTATCAACCCTAAGCTTGAATGTGAGTGAAGTTTCAAAGAAAAAAGTTTTAGCTTATAATGTTGTTGGGGTTTTAGAAGGAACCGACCCCGTTTTGAAAAATGAATATGTGATACTTTCTGCCCATTTCGACCACGTTGGTACTGGCCGTAGGGGAGGAGCCGTGACAGAAACTGATACGATTTTTAATGGTGCAAGAGATAATGCTTTTGGAACAGTTGCAGTTTTATCGGCCTTGAAATCATTTACTCAAAAGCCTACTAAGCGTTCAATTTTGTTTATTGCTTATACAGGAGAAGAAGTTGGTTTATTGGGTAGTAAGTATTATGCCGAACACCCTTTAGTTCCTTTGAAACAATGTATTTATAACCTTAATTGTGATGGAGCAGGTTATAATGATACCACAAAAGTAACGGTTATTGGTCTTGACAGAACTGATGCACAGACTCAAATCGAAACGGCCGCTAAAGCTTATGGACTAACGGCTATTTCTGATCCAGCACCTGAACAAAACTTATTCGACCGCTCAGATAATGTAAATTTGGCTGTAAAAGGTATTCCGGCACCAGATTACTCCCCAGGGTTTACTGCCTTCGATGCAGAGATAAATAAGTTTTATCACAAAGTTACTGATAGCCCAGAGTCAATTAGTGTAGATTATTTATTGAAATACTGTCAATCCTATACTTACGCTGCTCGATTGATTGCCGACCGACCAATTGCTCCAAAATGGAAGGTAGGAGACAAGTACGAAAAGGCATTTAATGAACTTTACAAATAAAAAATAAAAAGGACGAAGGTTCGCTTCGTCCTTTTTATTTACTTCTCTCTAAATTTTTTATAAGCTCTTGCGGCAAAAAATAGGGTAAAGCCAAAGGCTAACACGCCCAAAAATAGATAGGCAAAGTTTAATAAATCTTTCACAACCGCCAATAGCACTATTGCGACTAAAAATAAAGTTGGTAATTCATTCAGTAATCTAAATTGAAAAGATGTAAAAGTAGCTTGTCCCGTTTCTTGCTTTTTAATGATACTTTTACAATACAAATGATAGCCAGTTAGTAAGACCAAAAGTGTAAGTTTGATATGAATCCAACTTTGTTGTAAAAATTCAGGCGTGTTTACCAGCATCAAAATTCCACAAGTCCAAGTAATCATCATGGCAGGATTACAAATAATTTTATAAACTCGCCATTGCATAGCAGTATATTGCTTTTTCCAGTCTTCTCTTAAAGCCTCGGGTTTATCATCGGCTTCTGCATGATAAACAAACATTCTTACCAAATAAAATAGCCCTGCGAACCAAGAAACAAAGCCAATAATATGTAGAGATTTGAGATATAAATGTAGCATTTTAAACTTTGGGAAATAGTAAATTTAATTTATTAAATGATTTTTATTGACTTTCAATTATTATAAATTTCTTTTAATTTACTGCAAAGATAACAATGAAATGGCATCTTACGTTTTAAATTAAATTTTTGAAAAATGAAATTTATGACAAAAATAATTACCACTCTGCTTTTGTTTATTTCAATATCCATTTCTGCACAAAATCCTAAGGCAAAAGAATATTACGATAAAGCACTTAAGAATATTACTGAAAAAAAAAGTGTTGATGCTATTGAGAATCTTTTCAAAGCGATTGAAAAAGATAGCACATTCACTGACCCATATTTCAAACTTGGACAAATCAATGAAGTTGCACGAAACCAAGAAAATGCGATTAAATTTTATTCAAAAGCCATTGAATTAAGACCTAATGACCCACTTCTTACTCAAGGATACACTTATGTTGGTACTCGCTTACTAAGAGCAGGAAATTATGCAAAAGCAAAGGAATATTTGAGTTTTTCGATTAAAAATGTTTCTGCCAATAGTCCAATAATGAAGCAATTGACTCGCCAGCTTGAACAATGCAAGTTTGGAGAGCAAGCTCAAAAAAACGCTTTTGAGTTAATAGCCAAAGACTTAGGTGCCAAAATTAATTTTAAAAATAAACAGTATTTTCCAGTAGTATCACCTGACAACGAGACACTTATTTTTACAGCACGCTCCGATGATGGCGACGAAAATTTGTACATTTCTTATTTTGAAAATGGCCAATGGAGTATTCCCAAGAGTATTTCCGAGCAAATAAATACACCCGATAATGAAGGAACGTGTAGCATATCTGCCGATGGTCGAACTTTAGTATTTACAAGTTGCGATGGGAAAAATAGTTTAGGAAGTTGTGATTTGTATATTTCAAAGAAAATTGGGAATGACTGGAGTAGCCCTCAGAACTTAGGGGCAAGTATAAATAGTCCTTTTTGGGATGCCCAACCAAGTTTGTCGAATGATGGAAGAATTTTGTATTTTTCCTCTGATAGACAAGGTGGGTACGGACGTAAAGATTTGTGGATGAGTGAATTAAATGAAATGGGTAATTGGACGAAAGCAATTAATTTAGGTACAACTATCAATACTGCTTATGATGAAGTTTCACCATTTATACACGCCAATGGTAGAACACTTTTCTTCGCTTCTGATGGTCATTTAGGTATGGGAGGATTAGATTTATTCATCACAGAATCGAAACTAAATACTTATTCTAAGCCCGAAAATTTAGGTTATCCAATTAATAATTTCGAAGACCAAGTGGCCTTATTCATCGCTGCTGATGGCTCGAAAGGATATTATTCTTCCAACGTAAACAATAATATTCGATTGTTTGAATTTACTATTCCTAAACAATTAAATGATAAATTCAAAAGGGCAAATTATGTCAAAGGAATAGTGCAAGATGCTTCGACAAATAAAAATCTTTCTGCTGAAATCGAACTTGTCGATTTGAAAACCAAAACTACAATCCAGAAAGTCATTTCAGATGCTGTTACGGGAGAATATACCGCTATTTTACCCAATGGAAGCCAATATGGACTTTTTATCAATAAAAAAGATTATTTCTTTAAAAGTTTGACTTTTGATTTTTTGGAAAAAAGCGATGCAGATGGAAAAAAAATAAATATTTTACTTGACCCAATCAAAAAAGATGCAAAAACTATACTGAATAACATATTTTTTGATTCAGGAAAAGTTGAACTCCGACCTGAGTCTTTCGTTGAGTTGGATAAGTTGCAACTATTGCTCAAAGAAAACCCGTCTTTACAAGTAGAAATTGCGGGTCACACCGATGATATCGGCAAAGAAGCTGATAATCAAGTACTTTCTGAAAAAAGAGCAATGGCCGTTGCTGATTACTTAATAAAGAAAGGAGTAAACCCAGCGAATATCAAAACAAAAGGTTATGGAAAAACCAAACCTTTAGTTGCGAATTCAACGGAAGAAAATCGACAAATTAACCGAAGAATTGAAATGAGTATTTTGTAAACTTGCCGTTTAGGGCTTTTTTGCCGAACTTTGCACCCAAGTATTTATGTTATTGGTAGATAAGTAAGTATTTATAAATTAAAATAAATCCCTTAGAGGTTGGGGTCTTATGACACAAGAAAAAGTAGATGTATTAATTTTGGGCTCAGGCCCAGCGGGTTATACAGCAGCAATTTATGCTGCACGTGCAGGTTTGAAACCAATGATGTATCAAGGTGGGCAGCCGGGTGGTCAATTAACAATTACTACTGAAGTTGAAAACTTTCCTGGTTATCCAGAAGGTATTCAAGGCCCTGAAATGATGGAAGATTTCAGAAAACAAGCGGAGCGTTTTGGCTTAGATAATCGCTATGGTATGGCAACTAAAGTAGATTTTTCTACACCTGGTGCCCACAAAGTAATTATTGATGATGCACAAGAAATTGTTGCTAAAACCGTTATTATAGCTACGGGTGCTTCTGCAAAGTGGTTAGGTTTAGAGTCAGAACAACGTTTGAATGGATATGGTGTTTCTGCTTGTGCAGTTTGTGATGGTTTCTTTTTCCGTGGACAAGAAGTAGCCATCGTAGGAGCAGGTGATACTGCTTGTGAAGAAGCACACTATTTATCAAAACTTTGCAAGAAAGTGTACATGCTGGTTCGCCGTGATGAGTTTCGTGCATCTTTAATCATGCAGGAACGTGTGAAAAATACGCCGAATATTGAGGTACTTTTCAATACAGAAACACTTGAAGTTTTAGGTAAGGATGGTGTAACAGGTGCAAGAATCAAAAATAGTAAAACCAATGAAGAAAGTGTTATTGATGTGACAGGTTTCTTCGTGGCAATTGGACACCAACCGAATACACAAATTTTTGCAGATTTTATAAAATTAGACACTGAAGGCTACATCGAAACTGAAAAAGGAAGTAGCCGTACAAATATTGAAGGAGTTTTTGCTTGTGGCGACGCCCAAGATAAAATCTACCGTCAGGCAGTAACAGCCGCAGGAAGTGGCTGTATGGCAGCTCTCGATGCTGAAAGATATTTAGCTGCTCAAGGTTTGCACTAATTAGTACTATTGCATAAAATTGTTACTAAATTTGTTCAAAATGAGCTTTGCTACTCTTTTAGTAACAATTTTGGTGTTGCCTTATAATCAAAACAATTAAAACATGAAAAAGGCTATATTACCAATTATTATAGTGTTGGCATTATCAACATCCACCTTTGCACAACGTGAAAGGGGGCTGAAGATTAATAAGCCTAATATTCCTACCAATCAGAAGGATTCGAAAGCAAAAGATAAAAATTTCAATAAATCGAATAAAAATGATGATGAGTTTAGCTTTGAAGAAGAGCCTAAACTTAGATTTGTGAATGAGTTTGAAGCTCCGAAAGCAGTAGAATCTGCCCCTTCTGTAAAAATAGAACCTATTAAAGAGGTTAATACGGCAGTCCATGAAGATACTTCAACTATTGATGAAGGTGAGGTGCAAATTGTAGAAATTGAAGATGAAGCTCAATTTGTTGGTAGTGAAGAAATGGTGAAAATTGCCAGTTATTTTTCTGTTTGGGATACTGACTCGGTTGACCCTTACGGCATTGATGCTAAAGAATTTGATGATGTGGTGCCAATAAAATTATACGATATTTCTCAAGGACGTTATTGGTCTGGTCCAATGGCAAAAGGTGTTACCAACTCACAATTTGGTTGGAGATGGCGTCGTTGGCACACAGGAACTGATCTTGATTTAGAAACAGGCGAACCCATTTTAGCGGCATTTGATGGTATTGTTCGTGTGGCAAGTACACGTGGAGGCTATGGTCGTTGTGTTGTTTTACGTCATTACAATGGTTTAGAGACACTTTATGGCCACCTTTCTAAAATAAATTTTGAACCAAACACAGTTGTGAAAGCTGGTGACGAAATTGGAAAAGGTGGAAATACAGGTAGGAGCTCAGGCCCGCACCTTCACTTCGAAACACGTTATGAAGGAAATCCTTTCGACCCAAGAAATATTTTTAGCTTTAGTCCCAATCAAATCAATATCATTTCACAAGATTTTTTACTCACTTCTCGTGTTTATGATTATTTGCGAGGTGGAGCAAGTAAAGGGGATTTTGAATTTGACGAACCAGTTGCGGTTAGTAGAAAAGTTTGGTATAGAGTTCGTTCAGGTGAAAATTTAAGTGAAATTGCCAATAAGTTTAATACAAGTGTAGGCGAATTATGTAAATTAAACAAGATTCGTTCTTCTACCCGTCTTAAAGTGGGATATAGACTTAGGGTAAAATAAAAAGATAAAAAGATATTAAATTGATACTATAAGCGACGTGAACTTTTTTTCGTCGCTTTTTTTTATAATTAAATATGAGTCAATAATAAACTTTTAACATGAAATTAGATTTAGTTGTACTTGCCGCTCATCCTGATGATGCTGAAATGTCTTGTGGTGGAACGATTGCTTCTGCAATTGCACAAGGTAAAAAAGTTGGAATCATTGATTTTACTAGAGGAGAACTAGGTACTCGTGGTACTCCTGAGATAAGAGCAGCAGAAGCCGCCGCCGCTTCTAAAATCTTAGATATATCAGTTCGTGAAAATCTAGGATTTCGAGATGGTTTCTTTAAAAATGATGAAGAACACCAAATGAAATTAATAGCTGCAATCAGAAGATACCAACCTGAAATTGTTTTGGCGAATGCTATTGAGGATCGACATCCTGACCATGGAAAAGGTGCAGCTTTGGCAATTGATGCTTGTTTTTATTCAGGTCTAAGAATGATAAAAACCTTTGATTTTGATGGAAGTGAGCAACTGGCTTGGCGTCCTAAAGCACTCTACAACTATATTCAAGATAGATTTATTAAACCTGATTTAGTGGTTGATATTTCAAAGTATTGGGATTTAAAAGAAGCTTCTATTAGGGCTTATAGAAGCCAGTTTTATGACCCAAATAGTAAGGAGCCGGAATCTTATTTGACAAGTCCTGAGTTTTTAGAATTTCTAAAAGCACGCTCTCAAGAGATGGGGCACATGATTGGAGCAAAATTTGGTGAAGGTTATACAAAAACAAAGATGATTGGTATTACTGATTTTTTTAATTTGATATAATAATTTCTAGAATATTATTATTTGACCTTGTTGATTTTTTCTATTTATTGATTAATAGACAATGCTATTTCACCAAATAATATAAAGTTTATATCATAATTTATTGAATATATCGACTAAAATATAAATACTTTGGATACTAATTGTAATATTCGGTTTTGATTTATTAAATTTGTATTTTATTAAGAATATTAAATTTTCATTTCGAAGAACAACAAATATGAAAAGAGCATTAGTATGCGGAGCTGGTGGGTTTATTGGAGGTCACTTAGTAAAGCGTTTAAAAAGTGAAGGCTATTGGGTTAGAGGAGTAGATTTGAAATACAATGAATATAATAATGGCAATGCCGATGAATTTATAATTGGAGATTTAACAGATCCTATTGTTTGTCATCAAGTTGTTGAAGGAGGTTTTGATGAAGTTTATCAATTAGCTGCCGATATGGGTGGAGCAGGATATATTTTTACAGGTGAAAATGATGCAGCTGTGATGCATAATTCAGCACTTTGTAATCTAAACATGCTTCATGCAGCTCAACAAGCAGGTGTTAAGAAAATATTTTATTCATCATCAGCTTGTATGTATCCTGAATACAATCAGTTAGACCCAGAAAATCCAAAGTGCTCTGAGGAATCTGCTTACCCAGCAGCTCCAGATAGTGAATATGGTTGGGAAAAACTTTTTAGTGAGCGTTTATACCTTACGTACCAACGTAATTTAGGAATTAATGTAAAAATTGCTCGTTTTCATAATATTTTTGGCCCGCAAGGTACTTGGAAAGGTGGCCGTGAGAAAGCCCCCGCTGCTATTTGCCGTAAAGTTATTGAGGCAGAAGATGGTGGAACTATTGAAATTTGGGGAGACGGAAAGCAAACTCGTTCGTTTTTATACGTTGATGAATGTGTAGAAGGCGTACGTCGCTTGATGGAATCAGATTTTTCAGGTCCAGTAAATATTGGTTCAGAAGAAATGATTTCAATCAATGATTTTGCTAAACTAATTGCTGAAATTTCAGGCAAAAATATTACAATTAAGAACATTCCAGGTCCAGAAGGTGTTCGTGGACGTAATTCAGATAATGCTCTTATTCAAGAAAAACTAGGTTGGGCTCCTTCTAAGTCTTTAAGAGATGGAATTACCAAAACATATAATTGGATAGCCGAACAAGCAACTAAAGAAGTTGAAATCGTCTAAACTCTACTCAATTTCGAGTAAAGTTTTAATGAATTTTTCGCTACTATGCTTGCTTACAAAAACGCTTGCTCTTTCGGGGTAAGCGTTTTTCCCTTTTAAAAAATCTATCATTGCCGATTTGATTTCACCAGGGTTAAAGCCATCAACAGTAAAGCCTAGGCCATACTCACGCGTTAAATCACCTACTACGCCAAATTTGGTTGCTAATACAGGCTTATTATGTCGAGCCGCTAAACCAATAACTCCACTCGAGGCAAAGAAATTAATATAGGCTACCGAAATAATATCCGACTGATTGACATAAGCTTCCATTTCATCATCATCAACAAAGCGGCTTTCCATCGCTACTTGTAGTTCAGGTCTCAATTCTTTAGCTTTATTTAAACTTTCCATTAGAGCATCATGGTGTTCGGCTCTGATTTTTCCAACTACTAATAGGCAAATATTAGAGGCTTCTTCGGCCGATAAATCTTGAAGTGCTTTGAGTAGATTTACAACATTTTTCTTCTCGTCAATATACCCGAAAGCCAAAAGAATTTTTTTATGCAATGGAATTTGGTATTTCTCTCTGATGATTAAATCTTGGCGAGTCGGATAATCATAGACAGGGTCGGGCAAATAAGTGAAAATATTAGTACCCATTGTCTCATTCATTGTTTTGATTGTTTCCAAATCATTAAAAATAAAGACCTTCTTCAATTGAGAATTTCGGCACATCCACCAAGTAGTGAATAGTTTTCTTGCTTTTGTGATGGTATATTTTTGTTTGGAGCGAAGTGTCGAATCTTGTGGAATGACTCTTGGATAAGGGCTAAATAAAATACCCGTTAATTGAGCTGGAAATCTTGTACTTCCAATAGTATGTTGAAACATATCAAGCATCATCATAATTACTTTATCGGCTTTATACTCGTTCGTATAGCGAGTAATATGCTTCCAAATTATTTGAGTAGATTTTATGATGCTCATGCCTGTTGTAAACGGAGCAAACTCTTCATCAGTGAAAAAAGTAATGGTTACATTTTTCGATGAAGTTTTTATTGAGGGAATTGCTTTTGCTTCTGGATTCAATAAAAAGACGTATTCGTTATTGCTTGGAGAAGTCTCTAAAAATCGAAGAATATTTTGAATATGACCTAAATTATGTCCAACTAATCGAACGTATATATCGCAAATAATGATTCGCATACAAAGGGAGTTTCTGTAAAATTAATAGAAATATTAGGTGATTATTATAAAATGCTTTGATAAACCTTAAGTGTTTTAGAGGCTGTAATTGACGGAGAAAAGTCTTGTAGTCGCTTTTTCCCTTTTTCTATCAATTCTCTTCTTAAAGCTTGATTATCAATTACTTTTTCAACTTCGTGAGCTATTTGTTCTTTATCTATTGGGTTGAAATAGATGGCGGCATCTTGTCCAACTTCAGGAAAACAAGAGCGATTACTCAATATAACTGGACACTCACAAGCAAAGGCTTCAAGAATTGGAATTCCGAAACCCTCGTAAAGAGATGGGTAAACAAAAGCCAGTGCATGATTATATAACTGATATAATACATCATCATTTTCAATTTCATGATGGATTATTCGCTTTTCCACATTCAGACTTTTAAACAACTCTTGTTCGGTAGGGGTAAACTTGCCATTTCCTGCACAAATGAGATGTAAATCATCTTGTTTTTTCAGTAGTGGGGCAATTGCCTCGACATAAACATCAAAATTCTTATAATTATCTCGATTGCCTACATATAGTAAATACCTTGCCGGCACATTTATCTTAATCGAGTCGTTTGGTTTAAAAGTAGCAAAATGGGTAGAATGATAGATTACTTCAACTTTTTCGGGTTCGATTTTGAAAATTTCTAAAATATCTTGTTTTGTATTTTCTGAAACAGCAATAATTTTTGAGGCTTTTTCTAATACTTTTTGTTTATGATATTTATCAAATCCATCTAAACAAGCATATTGTGTAGAGAATTTTTCTGGAATTACATCGTGATGTGTAATGACAAACGGCTTCTTTTTACTTAAAAAAGTAAAGAAATAATCATTAAAATAGGTTGGATGAAAAACATCAAAATTATTGCGAAGTAAATGAAGGGCACTGTTAAGTCGATTAATATGCGAAAACATCATATTTGTCCGTCCGTATCCCAAAAAAAAGCTAAAAGGAATTACCTTTTTTATATCTTCATTCTTTAAATAGTCATTATTCGAAAACTGTAAAGCTAATTCAACTTCTACGCCTTGTTCATATTTTAGATTGTGCATAAGGTCATAAAAATATCTTGCAACACCTCCATATCTTGCCCCTGAAAATGACTGATGGTCGTAAAGAATCTTCATATATAAACCGTAGGATGTAACGGATTCGAACCGATGACCTTCGCCCTGTCAAGGCGACACTCTAAACCAACTGAGCTAACATCCTTTATTTTAAGTAGTATAAATTCAATAAATGATTTGAAATTGAATAAAACTTCAAATATTTTGAAATAAATATGTAAATAATATAGAAATAGTATTACAAATATACTATAATTTGTGTACTTATACCAATGATTCTTTTTGAATTAATGATAGACCTTTTTCGATGGAACACGCATTAATAGTACAAAACCTACAATAAAAAATACTAAAATTGAAAGCACCGAATTTCTCATATCGCCTGTAATCTGTCCAATTGCTCCAAATATTAGAGTTCCCAAGGTTGTTGCTAATTTTTCAACAATATCATAAAAACCAAAATACGAAGCGGTATCTTTTGTATCATCTGGTAAAAGCTTCGCGAAAGTCGAGCGAGAAAGCGATTGAATTCCGCCCATTACTAATCCCACAACGGCTGCAATTACGTAGAATTCGTTTTGAGTAGTAGTAAAATAAGCTGCCAGAGGCATTAATCCCCAAATAAATATAAATACCAGAAGGCCTTTCGTATTACCAAATTTACTTGAAAGCCAAGAAGCTAAATAAGAACCAGGTATTGCAATGAGTTGAATAAGTAAGAGCGTAATGATGAGACCTTGTTTTTCGATGTGGAGTTCTTTATCTGCAAAAATAGTGGCAACATAAATAACTGTCATTACACCCATGTCATAGAATAAGAATGCCGTTAAAAATTTTGTAATCAGTTTTCTGCTTCTAATTTCTTTAAGAACAATCATTAATTCTTGAACTCCAGTAGTTATGCGACCAGTCTTGAAAGATTTGGGCTCGTCTTTTGGTAAAAAATAGAAAGGTATTTGTGCGAATAATGCCCACCACACGCCCACTGTAAGGAATGAGATACGGGCAGTAAAACCTGAATCTGAATCGGCTTGGGTAAGTCCGAAAAGGGTAGGCTGCATAATCATTAAAAGGTTAACTATCAACAAGATAACGCTACCGATATAGCCCATGGTAAAGCCTTTGGCACTCAAACTATCGAATTGGTCTTCTGTGGCAATTACTGGTAAGAATGAATTATAAAAAACGATACTTCCTCCCCAACCAATGATTGAAAGCCCAAATGCTACTACGGCTGAATTGACAGTATCTTTCGTAAAAAAATAAAAATAAGCACAACTGGCTGCACCTAAATAACAAAAAAGTTTCATGAAAAACTTTCTTCTGCCACTTGAATCGGCCAATGGAGTTAGTATTGGATTTAAAATGGCTAAAAAGAGTGTCGCGGCTGAAATGGTGTAAGAATATAAAATTGAATTTTGAATTTCGAATCCAAAAAAGTTTACTACATCATTAATCACATTTCCATTGGCATCTTTTACAGAGGTTGTTGATAAAAAATACATAGGAAATACCACTGTAGTAATAACAAGGTTGTGCACCGAATTCGCCCAGTCGTACATTGTCCAAGCATTCAGCACTTTCTTTTGGTTTTTTATAAACATAGCAGTCTTATAATTTCAGTTAGTTGAGATAAAATTAGACAGGTTTAATAGTAATGTTTCGTAAAAGTAGTTCTTTTCTAAGCGTAAATGCAAATTCCACCGCATGATTTCCATCGCCATGTACACAAATAGTATCTGCTTTGATGCCTACTTTTGTGCCATCGGTTGCGAATACACTTTTTTGTTCCACCATTTGTATTACTTGTTCAACGGCCAGAGAGGTATCTTCTATCATAGCGTTGGCGTGCGTACGAGGTGTTAGGCTACCATCATTTTGGTAGGTTCTGTCGGCGAATACCTCAGATGCCGTTCGTAAACCTAATTTTTCAGCTTCTGAAATTAAATGACTACCTGATAAACCATACAAAATTAATTCTGGGTGAATGGCACGAGTGGCTTCTGCAATGGCTTTTGCTAAGGCAATATCTTTGGCGGCCATATTGTAAAGAGCTCCGTGCGGTTTTACATGATGTAGTTTACCACCTAAAGCTCTTACTGTACCAAACATTGCCCCAATTTGATAGACACAAATATCGTAAATTTCTTGTGGTGAAAGTTGCATATTTCTACGACCAAACCCTTGTAAATCAGGAAAGCCTGGATGTGCCCCAATAGCTACGCCATTTTCAAGTGCTAATTGAGCGGTTTTTCTCATAATAGAAGCATCTCCTGCATGGAAACCACAAGCAATATTGGCTGAAGAAATCGCTTCCATCAATTTTTGGTCGTTTCCCATTGGCCAAGAGCCAAAGGCTTCGCCCATGTCACAGTTTAGGTCAATTTGTTTAATATTCATTAAAAAATCTGATACTGGCTTTAAGTTTTTTGATATTTTTTTCTTGTTCTAAGCAAGCATCTTCTGCTTCTTGAATAGAAACTTTTTTCAAGTAAATATAATCGTTGATACTAGATTGTGCTAATTTATGTATATCTGCTGAAATAATATTACCGATTCTTGGGTATCCTCCACTAGTTTGGTGGTCAGCCATCAAAATAATTAATTGCCCATTGGGTAGTAGTTGGATAGTTCCAAAGTCAACGGCTGAAGAAATCAATTCTTTTTTCTCTTTTAATAAAAGAGGTTCACCTATCATACGAAAACCCATTCTATTTGAGTTAGAAGAAATTTGAAAAGGTTTATTTTCAACCCAGTTTCTACTCTCGTTTTCTAACAGCTCAAATTCATGTCCTTCAATAAATCTGATTAGTTTGTGTGGTTCTTTTTCTATTATTGAAAATCCAAGATGAGCCTTGAATAGCATTGGCGATTTAGTAGATGCTAAATAGGCGATGTTTCCATTAATTTTGCGTTTAAACCTAATAATACTACCCGCTTTGACCGATATAACTTTTTCGTTCATAATTGGTTGATTATCAATATGAGGTAAAAAATCTGCTCCGCCGATAATAATACTACAATCCTCTTCAAATAAAATTTCGGGTGCTGGAAAATACATTTCTAAAACTTTCTCTTCTTCATTTTTTCCCAAAGCAATATTTAGAATTCGAGCAGTATATCTATCCATTGCACCTTTGGGGTTTATACCCAAATGACGCAATCCTTTTTGCCCTAAATCTTGGTAACTCGTAAGTATGCCTTTTTTTATAAATTTCATCTGATAAAAATAATCAAATTATCTTAAAGATGATTCACGAATGACCAATTGGGTATCAAGAACGACTGTTTCGTTTTCAATGATATCGGATTCTAATTGCTTTAATAATAACCTTATTGCTTGGGTGCCCATTTCTCTGATTGGCTGACTGATACTTGTTAAAGATGGGGTTAGATAGGTGCAGGTTGGTTCATTATTGAAACTAACCATCGCCACATCTTCAGGAATTCTTAAACCTCTTTGTTTGAGGGCAAACATAGTGGAGAATGCGATATTATCGCTCATTGTTAATATTCCATCGGGTGGAATACTCAAACTCATCATGTTATGAGCTTGAATTATAGTATTTTCTTGGGTAAAGTCACTATGACTTACGTACTGTTCTTCGTAAGGTAGTCCATTGCTAATAACGGCTTCGCGGAACCCATCTAAACGTTGATTACTAATTTCGAGATGAGGAGGGCCTGCTAAGCACGCTAATCTTCTACAACCTCGCTCTATCATGTGGTTCGTGGCTTTAAAAGCTGCTTGTTTATTATCTACAATTACTTTAGAACTTTCAATAGAATCACTGTATCGGTCGAATAGTACAATTGGAATTTGTTTTCTTATCAAACGATTGATGTGTTCAAAATCTAGAGAATCTCTTGCAAGAGAAATAATAAACCCTTCAACTTGTGAGTTTAGCATATTCTGAATTTGTGCTACTTCTCTTAAGTAGGATTCATTCGTTTGGCAAACCATCACACTGTATCCTGCTTGCATGGCTGCTTCCTCTATGCTATTTAGCATTGAAGCGAAGAAAAAGTAACTAAGCGATGGTACAATAACACCGATAGTTTTTGTTCTGTTGCCTACTAAATTTTTGGCTAATTGATTGGGTTGATAATCCATTTCTTCAGCCAATTTCAAAATTGTTTTTTTTGTTTCTGGGTGAATCTCAGGCATTCCTCGCAAGGCACGCGATACTGTTGAGACAGAAATATTAAGAGCTTGTGCGATGTCTTTAATAGTAACAGGAGTGGTTCTATGCATTGGATTGAAAATATAATTTTTACAATATTATTTATTAATTCTCAATTTCTTGTCTCAAAAAAACAAAAAAATATTATTTGAAAATATTATAAATTTTTATAGAGATTGAAATTTACTTAGTTCAATATGCAAACGTTTGCGGTTACGTTTGCGGTTACGTTTGCATTTAATTGGAATAAAAATATATAGTTTTTTTACTATTTTATCTTTGACAATGAATATATCTACATTATATTCAAAAAAAATATGTTATTCTCGACATTAATAATAAATTAAATTATTTCGACATATAGGCCTAAAGGTTGAAGTAAAATTGTACTTTTTTAATATTAAATAAAAAATGATTATGCAAAGAAAATCCTTAGTGAAGTTGTATTTCAGCCTAGTATTATTATCGGCACTTTCTGCGATTGGCCAAAGTAAACTTGATGTAAAAAAAGAGTTTGAGTTTGCAGCGAAGCAATATGAAGGAATGCTTGCGGCACATCAAGATATAACGAAGTTTCCTCAATCAACAAATCCAGATGGTTCGCCTAGAGATATGAAATCTGAATGGTGGTGCAGTGGATTCTTTGGTGGGTCTTTATGGTATATCTATCAATTTAATCATGACCCCAAATGGAAGGCTGCCGCTGAAAAGTGGACGATGGCCGTTGAAAAAGAAAAGTTTAATACTCGTACACATGATTTAGGATTTATGCTTTATTGTCCGTTTGGAAATGGGTATCGACTTACTAAAAATCCTGATTATAAGGAGGTTATGCTTGTTGGGGCAAAGTCTCTGGCTACACGATTTAATTCGAAAGTTGGTTTGATTAAATCATGGGAGAGTTTCAAAGGAGGATATAAATATCCAGTAATTATTGATAATATGATGAATCTGGAGTTTTTGTTTTGGGCGGCCAAAGAATCAGGAAACAAAGATTTTTATAATCTAAGCGTAACGCACGCCGATAATACTATGAAAAACCATTATCGCCCTGATTATAGTAGTTATCATGTGTTGTGTTATGGAGATAATGGGGAAGTATTAGCAAGAAAGACTCATCAGGGTGCGGCAGATGAATCTGCTTGGTCTAGAGGGCAAGCTTGGGGTTTATACGGCTACACTGTTATGTATCGTGAAACTAAAGATGCAAAGTATCTAGATCATGCCCGAAATATTGCCAATTTCTATCTAAATAACCCTACATTACCAGCTGATAAAATTCCTTACTGGGATTTTAGTAAGCCAGGTGAAGAACGTGATGCTTCTGCTGGTGCAATTGCTGCTTCTGCATTATTAGAGTTGAGCACTTATGGAGGAAAAGATGCAAAAAAATACTATAATTCAGCTGTAAAAATGCTTGAAACCCTATCTACACCAGCTTTCAAAGCCGAATTGGGCAAAAATAATCACTTTATTTTAATGCATAGTACTGGTCATAAGCCTGGTAATTCAGAAGTAGATGTACCACTTGTTTATGCCGATTATTATTATTTAGAAGGTCTTTTAAGATATGAAGCACTCAAAAATAAGCAGAAACTATTTTAAAATATAAGTTAATTACACTCATTTTTAACAAGAAACTAAGATAATAAACATTTAACTATCCATTTTAAACTCACCTTTTATGAAAAAAAATCTACTGTCGTATTGTCAGTGGGGTAAGCCGTTGTGTGCACGGTTTATCACAAAACTTTTATTTTTGCTTTGTTTTTTGGGAAGCCAAGCCTTCGCTGCCGACATCACCATAACAGGTAAAGTAAGCGATGCTGAAAAAGGCGAAGCTTTACCCGGTGTGAGTATCACCATTAAAGGTACATCTCGCGGAGCTACAACTGATGCCAAAGGTGATTTTTCAATCAAAGTTCCAAGTAAGACCTCAATTTTGGTTTTTAGCTTCTTAGGCTATGAAACACAAGAAATTGTAGTTGGAAATCAGACAAGTATTATTGTTGGTATGAACTCCGATGCGAAATCCCTTGAGGAGGTGGTAGTAGTTGGTTATGGTACCCAAAAAAAGGTAAATCTTACAGGAGCCGTTTCAACGATTGACTCTAAAGTTATTGAAAACCGTCCTGCCAGTAATTTAGCGAATGCTTTGCAAGGGACGAGTCCTGGGTTAATTATTACTCGTTCGAGCGGACAACCAGGTAGTGAAGGAATTGGTATCCAGATTCGTGGTGCCTCTTCAGCCAACGGCAGCATCGAACCTTTATTGATTGTTGATGGAGTTACGATGCCAAGTAATACTCTCCAATCGCTTAACCCAAATGATGTAGAAAGCATTAGTGTATTGAAAGATGCCGCTGCTGCTGCAATTTATGGAGCACAAGCTGCGGGTGGGGTAATTTTAGTGACTACCAAAAAAGCAAAAACTGGTAAAGTTAAGTTTAGTTATTTGGCACAACAAGGAACAGATTGGTCTATCAATGTTCCAGAACGTATGTCTCTATTGGAAGAAGCTGAGTTTTCTAATTTATCTCGAAAAAACTCAGGAAGTGGTCCTGAATATTCAGATGTAGATTTACAGCGTATAAGAGATGGAGTGCCTTACGTAGTGAATCCTGCTGATACAACCACTTGGCTTTTCTACAACCAAGTTCCATTAACTGACCAAGTACTGAGAAAGTACTCTTCTATGACTACTCAAAATTTGAGCATGTCGGGGGGCAATGAAAAATTAAATTTCTTGTTGTCAGGTGGTTATTATGGAAAAAGTGGTGTTTTTAAAATCGGACCAGATGGTTATAAGAGATACAATCTTCGCTTGAATTTAGGGGCACAATTAAGTAAAATTTTCTCACTCGATGCCCGCCTTTCTTATACAAAAGACCAGCAAGATGCTGCTTCTGGCAATTTGAATGGTCAAGGTTTAATGTACGAAATTTATCGTTTACGTACTCGTACGCCATTTTTTACACCAGATGGTCAATATAATGGTGCTGGTTCTGCTGCAACAGTTTACGCACGTTTAGAGTCTGGAGGATATAACCGTTATGCAAGAGATTATTACGACGGAACCGTTACACTTAAAGCAGCAAATATTGTTAAGGGTTTAACCTTGCGTGCAGTGGTAGGAACACAATACCGCATTGGTGATAGAGCTAACTTTGCACGAACTGTACCGCTTTGGGGTAGAGGTAAGATTTTAAGCTACATCAATCAAGTTAATGGCTACACCCTAACTGATGAACGAACAAATAATACTAACCTTCAGTTTTTAGCTAATTATGATAAAACTTTCAAAGAGAAACATAATCTTGGCTTATTGGTTGGTTATAACTACGAAGATTTCAGATTCGAAAACATGGTAGCTGGAGCAACAAACTTGGTGAGTAATGATTTACCTACACTTAATTTAGGTGATGATAAAACCAAAACAAACAGTCAATCTATTGCTACAAATGCCTCTCAATCGGTATTCAGCCGCATAAATTATAACTACGATGGCAAATATTTAATTGAAGCTACGATTCGTCGTGATGAAAATTCAAAGTTAGCTCCAAATTTGCGTGTTAAGTTATTCCCTTCTGCATCTGTGGGCTGGAATTTACATCGTGAAGGATTCATGAAAGATATAAACTTTGTATCGGAACTTAAGTTACGTGCTTCTTGGGGGCGTTTAGGAGGTGCACTTGGAGGAAGTACCATTGGAAATTATGATTACCTAAGCCAGTTGAGTAGAGGTTCGGCCTTAGTATTAGGCGATTCTCGTGCTTCTTATTTATTCCAAAGTTCTATTCCATCTCAATCTCTTTCTTGGGAAACAATCGAAACCACTAATGTTGGTTTTGATTTAGGATTATTCAAAAATAAATTAAACTTGAATGGTGATTATTATGTGAAGTATAACCGAAATATGCTTACTCCGCAAAATCTCCCAGCGGTTATTGGAATTGGGACACCAAGAAAAAATAATGGTGAGCTGAAATCTTGGGGATGGGAACTGGAGGCACGTTACAGAGGCCAAATAGGTAAAGACTTCTCTTATACAATCGCTGCGAACTTATCGGATAATCAAAATAAGCTTTTGAATTTTGCTGGTAGAAATATAGTATCGGCAGGAACAAATAGTATTGTTGAAGGCTATCCACTTAATAGTGTTTTTGGTTATTTGACAGATGGATATTTCCAAACGGCTGATGAAGTAAAAGCTTGGGCTTTCCAAGATAACAGAACTGGATCTGGAGATGTTAAATATTTAGATTTGAATGGTGATGCAAAAATCAATGTTGGTAAGGGTAATACTTCTGATTTTGGTGACTTAGTTTTTCTTGGAACGACTCAACCACGTATGGTTTTTGGTACAACTTTAGGCTTTAATTACAAAGGATTCGATTTTTCTGCATTTATTCAGGGGGTTGGTAAACGCTCATTCCGCCCAGAAACAGAAACGATTGCTCCACTTTTAGTAACTTGGAAACAGGCTTTAGCTATTCACCGTGATTATTGGACTCCAGAAAATCCTAATGCTCTTTACCCACGTCCTTACACTGGTGGTACTCACAATTATCGTGTTTCTGATAAGTGGTTGTTAAATGGGCAATATGCTCGTTTGAAAAACTTACAAGTAGGTTATACCATTCCAGAAAAATTAACGAATAGAATTAAGATTTCTAGAGCAAGGGTATTCTTCTCGGCACAAGATATTCTTACATTCTCGAAGTTGGGCAACTTTAAAGGATATTTTGACCCAGAACAAAGAGATAATATTGAAAACGATTATCCTTTCTTTGCTACGGCATCAGTTGGTTTAAACCTTAATTTTTAATCATTGATTCGTCAAAAAAAGTATTGAATAGTAATCAATACCTCAAATCCGAAGTTCAAAAACGCAATAATTTATTATTATGAAATCAAAATTCAAATATATTCTATCGAGCTGCGTACTTGCATTAAGTATGACTGCCTGCGATATTAATCGTTTACCAGAAACCTCAATTAGTGATGCTACTTTTTGGCGTTCGGAAACCGATTTAATAGCTGCTAATAATTACCTATATACATTTATTCCTGGTTTTAACAATGAGGATGTTTGGTCAGACGATGCCATTGGTTTAACCTCCAATAGTATTAGTGATGGCTCACGTTTAGCTCCATCAACAGATGGGAATTATACGACGCCATATCAGTTGATTCGTGCAGCAAATAATATCGTAGAAAAAGCCCCTCGAGCAGCAGCAACAACGAGTCAAGCTGTGATAGACCGTTATCTTGGTGAAGCTCGCTTTTTTCGTGCTTGGGGATATTTCAGTTTAGTACAGAAATATGGAGATGTTCCACTAATTTTAAAAACTTTGGATGATTCTTCGCCAGAATTGACCGAAGCGGCATCTCCGAGAGAAAAAATCTTTGACCAAATTTATCAAGACCTTGATTTTGCAGCTTCAAAACTCCCTACGATGAGTGCACTTGGCACGGCAAATTATGGTCGAATTTCTAACACTGCAGCCTTAGCTTTTAAGGCAAGGGTAGCTCTTTTTGAAGGAACTCGTTCGAAGTTTCATAGTTATGGCGATTATAAAAAACACCTAACACTTGCTGCTGCTGCTGCTAAAGCCGTGATTGATAGCCGTCAACATAGCCTCTACGCTAATTACTTCAATTTGTTTCAGTATGAAGGAGAAGGATTTCAGAACAAGGAAAATATCATTGTGAAGCAATATGGTGTTAGCTTAACCGACCGTGTTCTAACGCATACCTATTACAGAGGAACGATTGAGAATGGTAATAAAAATCCAACCAAAAGCCTAGTAGATTCATATTTGATGAGCGATGGTTTACCAATTACTAAATCTCCTTTGTATAAAGCACCAGTAAAAAGTACAGATGTATTTACAAATAGAGATGATAGGTTGAATCAAACGGTAATGAAGGCTGGAGACCCTTATATTTTTACTAAGAAAGTATTTGACGTTGCAGTGCTAGTTTTCCAAAAAACTGGTTTTTGTTTCCGCAAATTCTCAAATATTGATGATTGGAATAATCAAGCATCTTCGATTGACCGCCCGATTTTACGTTATGCAGAAGTTTTATTGACTTATGCAGAAGCAAAATACGAGCTAGATGAAGCAATTAGTGATGCTGATCTTGATTTAGCCATTAATCCGCTTCGTACAAGAGGTAAAATTGCCAAATTAAGTAATGCTTTTGTAACAGCTAATGGCTTAAATATGCGTGAAGAATTACGTCGTGAGCGTCGAGTTGAGTTAGCCCAAGAAGGCCATCGTTATTGGGATTTGATTCGTTGGAAAGCTGCAGAAATTGAATTGCCGAAACCAATTTTAGGTAATTATTTCTTCAAATCAGAGTTCGGAACTACAACAACCGTAAATTTAACACCTGATAATTACATTTTGGTAACAGCTGCCAATTTTCGTAGGTTTGACCCTGCCAAAGATTATTTGTGGCCTCTTCCATTGAATGAAATTTCATTGAATCCTAATTTAAAGCAAAATCCTAATTGGTAAGCATTAAATTTATATAATGCTCTCTCCATTTATACGGAGAGAGCATTAATTTTTTGTATCTTCGATAAATTAATCACCCTTTGGGTCTCTTTTTCAATCCCTCTCTAACACATGAAACTAAGACAATTTTTATTTCAAATAAGCCTTTTTGGCTCTTCTTTGATTGTTTGTGGGCAAACAAAACATATTCCCGAAACGGTGCCTGTAGCATCACATCCAAGAATATTATTATTAAAAGGAGAAGAACAGGGTATTTTGAAAAGTGTCAGTGTTGACCCTAACTGGAAAATCCTTCATGGAAATATCATCAAAGAAGCCGATGAAATAATCGGTTTACCAACCTTGGAAAGAATTCAAATTGGGCGACGCCTACTGGATAAATCTCGTGAATGTCTTAGACGAGTATTTTTTCTGAGTTATGCTTTTCGAACAACTAAGGATAAAAAATATCTTTTACGTGCAGAACGAGAACTTGTGAAAGTATCTCAATTTAGTGATTGGAACCCAACGCATTTTCTTGATGTGGCCGAAATGACCATGGGCGTAGCGATTGGTTATGATTGGTTATATGATGATTTGAGCCTTTCTGCAAAAAATATTATCAAAGAAGCTATTCTGAAAAAGGGAATTGAGCCATCGCTTGATTCAAAATACAATTCTTGGTTAAAGGCCTCACATAATTGGAATCAAGTGTGTAATGCAGGAATGACCTACGGGGCTTTAGCGATTTATGAAGAAAATCCTGTTTTTTCTAATCAAATCATTGAGCGTGCCATTGAATCTATAAAACTTCCCATGCAAGACTATAAGCCAGAAGGTGCTTACCCAGAAGGTTATAGCTATTGGGGCTATGGAACAAGTTTTAACGTAATGTTTCTTGATGCAATCAAAAAAGTTTTTAATACCGATTTTGAATTATCGAATACCGCTGGTTTTTTAAAGACTGCAGGCTATTTCCAGCAAATGATTGGTGCTTCAGGTAAAAGTTTTAATTACTCAGATGCGGGCAATGGTACTGGGCTTAGCCCTGCTATGTTTTGGTTTGCCAATCGTACCAATAATCCAAGTTTGTTATATTTAGAAAAACAATACTTACAAGGTAAAGATAAATCAATGGCGAAAGACCGTCTTTTGCCTGCGGCTATGATTTGGGGAAAAGGAATTTCTTTGGATAAACTTATTGAACCCAAGGAGTTATTATGGGTTGGACAAGGTAAAAACCCTGTAGCAATGATGCGTACGTCTTGGTCGAAACCCGAAGCTATTTATGTCGGACTAAAAGCTGGATCTCCTTCAGTAAATCATGGTCACATGGATGTCGGCTCTTTTGTTATGGATGCCAATGGCCAAAGATGGTCGATGGATTTTGGCATGCAAGAGTACGAGTCGCTCGAATCAAAGGGGGTAAAATTATGGGGAATGGCACAAAATTCAGAGCGATGGGAAGTTTTTCGCTACAATAATTTAGCCCATAGTACCTTGGCAATTAATATGCAGCACCAACGTGTGGAGGGGTTCGCATCAATTAATTCAACGACCAGTAAACCTAATTTTCTAAGTGCGACAACTGATATGAGTGCCGTTTATAATGGACAAGTAGCTTCTGCCAAGCGAGGAATAGCAATCATTGACCAACAATATGTTTTGGTAAAAGATGAAATCGTAGCGAATGAAAAGGCAAGCACTGTCAGATGGTCGATGCTAACACCTGCTGATGTAAAAGTAATTGATAATCAAACAGTTGAGCTAAGTCAGAATGGTAAAAAATTGATTTTGAAAGTAATTCAACCTGCAAATAAAACAATACAAACATGGTCAACTAAACCTCCACATGATTATGACGCGGCTAATGATGGAACTATTTTAGTAGGTTTTGAAGCAAATTTATCGCCTAATACAAATTCAACTTTAGAAGTTCAATTAATTCCTGAAGGTGCAAAGACCAAATCAAAATCTCAGGTTTTAAAAGATTGGAAATAAATTCTCTATTTTCTAACCAAAATTAAATATGAAATACTCAAGAAAAGACTTTATTCGAAGCTTAAGTTTAGGAACTGTAGCTTTACCGCTTGCTACTAAAATTTCGCCTAAAACTACAAAACTAACCATTGGTTTAGCTTCGTACACACTTCGTAAATATACCTTGGAGCAAGTGATAGGTATTTGTAAACGATTGAATATCAAAGAAATAGCTCTTAAAAACTTCCATTTGCCTTTAGATGCCTCTGAAGCACAGATTAAGGAGGCAATTGGTAAAGTAAAAGCTGCTGGTTTGGATGTTTTTGGTGGTGGCGTAATTTATATGAAAAATGAAGCAGAAGTAAAAAATGCGTTCAGATACGCACAAGCCGCAGGAATGTCGATTATCATTGGAGTTCCGAATCATGACCTACTGCCATTGGTTGAGAAGTACGTAAAAGAGACTAACATCAAGTTGGCCATACATAATCATGGTCCTGGTGATGATGTTTATCCTACCCCAGCAACGGTTTACCAAAAGATTGAAAAATTAGATAAGCGTATTGGATTGTGTATTGATATTGGTCACGTAGTGAGGCTCGGAATGAATCCTGTGGAAGCGATAAAGAAGTACGGACATAGGATGTATGACATGCACCTTAAAGATGTAGATGGCTTTGAAGCAAAAAATGACGGTATTCAAATTGGTAGAGGTGTCATTGATATTCCGAAAGTATTGAAGGCATTAAAAGAAGTGAATTACCAAGGAATTATGAGTATTGAATATGAAAAAGATGCCGAAAATGCAGAGAATGGATTAGCCGAATCAGTCGGTTATGTAAGAGGAATTTTAGATATGTTAGACCGCTATTAAAACTAAAGAATCCGAATGAAAAAAATTATATTTTTTGTTGCTATTCTGATTAGTCATATAGGAATAGCACAAATTACACAACGAAATATTTTTGCCAAAAAATATACCGTGGATGATGTCAAAAAAGCATTAATTCCATTTAATGAGTACCATCCATATCCAAAAACTCCTGAGGAATGGCAAGCTGCCGTTCCTGATAGTGTGCTTAAACAAATCGTAAAAAATGGAGAGAATCTCCTCGATTTTAAGTTTGAGGCAATTTCGGGCACGGTTTCATTAGATTATGTGCGTTCGGGCGATCGCGAACGTCACGGAAAATTATCTTATGGGAAACGAAATGCCCTTACAGATTTATTATTAGCTGAAAGTATTGAAAATAAAGGGCGTTTCATGGAAGCAATCTTCAATGGTGTTTGGTCTATTTGTGAAGAAAGCTATTGGGGAGTACCAGCACACATTAGAGGATTACCAGATGTTGAAAATCCTGTGGTAGATTTATTTTCGGCCGAAACAGCTTCGCTCATGGGTTTGGTTGATTATTTTGTTGGTGAAAAATTAGATAAAATTAGCAAGCTTATTCGTAAGCGAATGTATTATGAAACAAATAAGCGAATCTTTGAGCCGATGATGACCAAAGCCGATAGTTATGGTTGGATGAGTAAAACTAAGCCTGTTAATAACTGGAACCCTTGGATTATGTCTAATTGGATTTCTGCAACACTCTTACTTGAAAAAGATGAAAAACGTCGTGCAGAGATGCTATATGGTACAATGCTCGGTACTGATCTTTATCTCAATGGTTTAGGTGAAGATGGTGGCTGTGATGAAGGTCCAAGCTATTGGTTTGCAGCGGGGGCGAGTGTTTATGATTGTTTAGAACTGCTATCAAATGCAACTAAAAATCAGATAAACATTTATGAAGAACCACTCATCAAAAAAATGGCATCGTATGTATATAAAACACATATTGATGGTTATTACTTCGTAAATTTTGCCGATGCAGACCCCAAACTTCGTCCTGATGGCTTAATGCTTTATCGTTTTGGTAATGCCATTAAAGATGAAAAAATGATTCAAATGGGGCAATGGGCGTTTAGAAATTTCAGTTCTGCCTCAATGGGTGGTTCATATCATCGTCCGAGAAGAATTGAAAATCTACTATCAATCAAGCAATTACCCAAAGAAACCATGCCATATATTCCAGTAAATGATGCATGGTTTGCTGATATTCAAGTACTTACTGCTCGTGCAAAAAATGGTTTCTTCATGGCAACTCATGGCGGGCACAATGCCGAAAGTCATAACCATAATGATGTTGGCGATTTTATGCTTTATGCCAATGGCGAACCTGTAATTATTGATGCAGGTCGTGGGAATTATACAGCTCGTACTTTCTCAAATAAACGCTATGAACTTTGGTTTACACAATCAAATTATCATAATTTGCCGATAATCAATGGCTTTGGGCAGAAAGATGGCCGACAATTCGAGGCGACGAATGTGAAAAGTACAATTTCTGAAAAAGAGGCTACACTTAGTCTTGACATTGCAGGTGCTTATGAAAAAGAAGCAGGTATTCAGTCTTGGAATAGAACAGTAAAACTCAATCGTGTAAAAAATACAGTGGAGTTGACAGACGATTATGTTTTGAGTAACAAACCAACTTCTTTACAACAAGTATTCATGACAATCTGTACAATTGATACTTCAATAGCGGGTAAAATTTTGCTTAAAACGCCAAAAGGTCAAGTAGTTAGCCTACAATATGACCCTAAAATTTGGGATTTATCTATTGAGCTACCATCAACTGAAGGCATGGAGTATGTAAGTTTCAAAACAAAATGGGATAATCTACCTGTTCAAAGAATTATTTTGAATGCTAAAAGTTTAGTACAAAAATCGAAAAATTCGTTTACTTTGGGACTCAATTAATTTCCTAACAAAATGAAGTGTTTTTTTTCTATTATTCTAATCTATTTTATTGGTTTGCAGTGCAAAGCCCAAACGATTCATCTATATAATGGCAAAGATTTAAGTAATTGGTACAGCGATGTGCCTGCGGTCGATAAAGACCCCAATATTAGAAAATCATTTATTATCAGGGATGGTAAATTAGTGAGTATGGGTACTCCAGAAGGCCATCTATTGACCAAAGATTCTTACGAAAATTATAGATTAGAAGTAGAATATCGTTTTGCGGGAAAACCCGGAAATTGTGGCGTTTTGGTGCATGCATCAACACCTAGAGCTTTATATGCCATGTTCCCTAAATCAATTGAAGTGCAGATGATGCACGAAAATGCGGGTGATTTTTGGTGTATTGTAGAAGATATAAAGGTTGATAATATGGAAACCCGAAGGGGACCCAAAGAAAATTGGGGAATTACGGAAGGTAAAGAAAGAAGAATAAAAAACCTGACTGATAATTCAGAAAAACCTTTAGGTGAATGGAACAGAATGGTTGTGGAGTGTAAAGGTGATAGAATAAAGGTATGGGTAAACGGCGATTTGGTTAATGATGGCTACGGAGCAACCGCCCAAAAAGGCCAAATTGCTCTTCAAGCGGAAGGTGCTGAAGTAGAATTTAGAAAAGTAGATTTAACTCCTTTGAAATAGATTTAATTTCAAATGGTGTGCCGTAGGTGATACTGCTGCTTTTGACTGTTGCGTACCTACGGCACGCTAATACGAATACTTACATTTCTACCGATATAGAGTGCCTAATGCTACATCCTTTGTCAAATTATTTGATATTTAATGCGTTTAACCAATGTAAAATTAAGGTTTTATATCACTATTTTTTGTTTATGAACATCAAATTGCAATAAATTTTATCGAATCTCCTGCTTTGAGTAAAGTGATTTCTTCAGAATTTGGGGTATAAAGTTCTACTTCAGTTCGACCAATTAATTGCCAACCACCGGGGCTTTCTGTTGGGTAAATTCCAGTTTGATTTCCTGCAATACCTACACTTCCTTCAGGTACTTTTGTACGTGGACTAGACCTACGTGGGGTTGCAATACGTGTATCTAAACCTCCCATATAAGCAAAACCTGGTAAAAATCCCATCATATAAACCCTGTAAATGGGAGCTGTATGAAATCTAATAACTTCTTTTTCGCTTAGTCCATGAAATTTAGCTACATAAGCTAAATCTTCACCATCGTAAATAACGGGAATTTCAATAAGTCGATTTTTTGCAGATTTGATTTCTCCTAATTGAGTAACTGCATTTTGTAAGTAGTTTACAGCAAAATCAAAAGCAGTATTGAAAGTTGGATACTGATTTCTTACAGCAAGTATATCATAAAAAATTGTCAAGGAAGCATAAGCTGGTATTGCTTCTTTCATTCCAATAAATGGTTGTTTATTGCAAAAATCAAACAAATTCATTACAATATCATTCAGCTTTTCATCAATCACATTACCAAAGTCAATGGTGATTGAAGAATCACTGAGTGGGAAAATCTTGAAATTATTTATCAGTTCTTGCTCCATGAGTTTTCTATAAGTCCATTTCGATAAAATTGTATGTAGGCCTTTATTTGCTCGGTGAATGTTTTTTCTTCCCCATCATTCACTTTTATTTCTTTAGCTTTTAAATCGAAAAATTTGGCTTTACCATCAATTCCCATTTCAAGATATTCAATTGACTGATGATTTGGAAATTTACTAATAAATCTAAACACGCCAGAATTTAATTGAAAAGCTTTACCTGTATTTTGAGCGAAAATTGATTCCCCAAAAGGTAAAACTTGATTTTGCGAGATATGTAAAAAATCTAAAATTGTAGGTAGAATATCAGTGTGCTGACAAACTTTTAAAGTATCTACTTTTTGCTTTATTTCATTAAGTTTCGCATTATCTGCATGAAATAAAATCAAAGGAACTCTGTATGCCCCAGTTGGCGTGGCATAAATGGGTTCGGTATTAAACTGCGTATGGTCAGCCGTAATGATAAAAAGAGTGTTAGCAAACCAAGGTTGTTTGGCTGCTTCTGAAAAAAAATGTTTGAGCGATAAATCAGTATAGCCTAAACTTTCGTGTATTTCGGCTTTACCTTTTGGAAAACGACCCTTGTATTTACTAGGAATCGGGTAGGGGTGGTGCGAACTTAGCGTAAAAACACAGCCTACAAATGGATTTTTCTCCTTGGTCAATTCTTGGGCAAAATATTCTAAATAAGGTTCATCAAAAATACCCCAATTTTGGTCAAAATCTGTCTTGTACTTATCTTTTGGATATTCATTTATACCATAATATTTATCAAAACCGGCTAATTGAGAAAATCCTTCAAAACCCATTGAACCATTCCGGGCACCATGAAAAAATGAAGTAGTATAACCAAATTGCTTCATGATTGTGCCCAGTCCCACAAATTTATTAGATTGATAACTTGAAGTAATAAAAGGTTCTTCAATTAGTTGTGGAATGGCTGCTGTAATGGAAGGCATGGCAATAATTGATTCACGACCATTAGCAAAACAATTTTCCATAAAAACACTTTTCTTGGCCAATGAATCTAAAAATGGAGTATAACCTTTGTAGGGATTTTTATAACCCATGTATTCTTTTCCAAAACTTTCAAGAATAATAACCACTATATTTGGAGGAGTTGTGGTTTTCTCAAAATGTGAACTTCTATCTCTGCTAATCAATCGTTCAACTGCTTTATTATCAGTAAAGTAACTAACTTTTTCAGTGCCCTTCGCATCAATGGTTGTTAGAAACGTGAAGGTAGTATTTAGGGTCAGATTCCCTAAATGATTATCGTGTTGCTCGAAGGCTTGATTGATTCGCAAAGGTTTTTCCTGAAAACCGCCTCTAAAAAATAAGATAGTGAAGCCGATAGCCAAAAGCCAAACGATGATGCCAACTGGTAAGTTGAATCTTGGTAAAACATCAGCTTGTTTTTTGTTAGGAGTAAATCTGACGAATAAGAAACTAACTATTCCCCACAAAACGATTAAATACCAATAAGAACTCAATAAGCTAAATGATTGGGCAAAAACATCGCCCATAATGCCAAAAATCTCAAAAATTGTTCTTCTTCCAATGAATTTATAATATTCAAAATCGGCAATATTGGTCCAGAAAAAGATGATATTGGGAATCCAATAAATGTATTTTAAGGAGTTTTGATAGCTTTGTTTCTCAATAAATTTAAAGGGTAGGAGCGAAGCAATTGTAAATAAAATATTACTAATAAAAATGGCCGATAAATCGAATTTCAAACCATACAAAAAAGCATAACTAATTTGTTGGGCATCAGCGAATTGAAAAGATTTAATGTTGAAAAAAAGGAATAAAAATCGAAGCAAGAAATAAAAAACTACTAACCACGTAATACGTTTCAACCACACGAATAAATACATAAGAAATTCCTCAAAGGAGGATGTTTTATTGTTAAATTTGATGCAAAATTAATAAATATTAGCTCGAACTTATAGAAAATAATGGATTTTAGTAGTTTTAAAAATACCCTAAATGACGCTCAAGTGCCTAAAGATTTGCCTATTTTAGTACAGGCCTTGTGGCATGATGCCAAAGGAGATTGGGAAGCAGCTCATAATATTGCTCAAACTAAAGAAGGAACCTTGAGTTATGACCAACTTCATGCGTATTTACATCGAAAGGAAGGCGACCGTTTTAATGCCAATTATTGGTATAGAAGATGTGGCGAAAATATGCCTAAAATTTCGCTTGATGAAGAGTGGGAAGTACTTGTACGACGTTTTTTATAGCAGGCTCAATATCTGATGTGACAAGTATCATACAAAATAAAATGTCGTTACGGAATTAAAGTATTAAATTGCAAGAAATTATGTGGTTGGTAAAACTAACCAATCAGTTCTAAATGTTATGAATTACTTATCGGCCGAAAATATCGGGAAAAATTTAGGAGAGCGTTGGTTGTTTAAAAATCTCACTTTTGGGATTTTGCAGGGCGAAAAAGTTGCATTAATTGGCTCAAATGGTTCGGGAAAGTCATCAATGCTCGATATGATTATTGGCAAGGCTGATGTAGATGCAGGTGAAATTAGTATCAGAAAGGACATTAGAGTTGGATATTTAGACCAAGACCCTGATTTTCAAGCAGGAAAGACAGTTTTAGAAACCATTTTTGCCTCAGAAAATTCCAATACAATTGCCATCAAAGAATACGAAGCGGCTCTACAATCAGGTGATGATAATAGAATCGCAAAGGCTATTGAAAAAGTAGATACTTTTAAGGCATGGGACTACGAGGCCAAAGTTAAGCAAATTTTGGGTAAATTAGGGATTGAAGATTTCGATAAACTCGTTGGAAACCTATCGGGTGGACAAAAAAAACGTGTTGCTTTGGCTCGTGTTTTAATCGAAGAACCAGATTTCTTGATTCTTGATGAGCCTACCAACCACCTTGACCTCGATACCATCGAATGGCTTGAAGGTTATCTTTCTTCATCTAATATTACACTTTTATTGGTTACGCACGACCGTTATTTCTTAGATAAAGTTTGTAATAGAATCCTTGAACTATCAAATAGTAAGGTTTTTAAATATACTGGCAATTATGCCTATTATTTAGAGAAAAAAGAAGAGCAAGAGGCCGTTGATGCGGCAACTCAGAAGAATTATCGCAACTTACTTCGTAAGGAATTAGAATGGATGCGAAGACAACCTAAAGCTCGTGGGACAAAATCGCAGAGTAGAATTGATGCTTTTTATGAATTGAAAGAAAAAACTGTCAGAAAAGGTCCAGAAGATAAACTCGAATTGAGTATGAAAATGGAGCGAATGGGTAGTAAAATTATTGAAATTCAGCACATTAGTAAAACTTTCGATAATAGAAAAGTTATTGATGAATTTAGTTATACTTTCAAACGTGGTGACCGAATCGGGATTGTTGGGAAAAACGGAATGGGCAAAAGTACTATGCTCGAAATTATTACCGAAAAACTAAAACCAGATGTTGGCCGTGTTGTAGTTGGAGATACCATCAAAATTGGGTATTATTCGCAAGCAGGTTTAGATTTTGATGAAAGCCAAAGAGTAATTGAAGTTGTTCGTGAAATTGCAGAATATGTGAAAATGGCAGATGGAAGCGAACTTTCGATTTCAAATTTTCTGACTTTATTTTTGTTTCCACCTGCTATGCAATATAGCTATGTGAGCAAATTAAGTGGAGGTGAGAAAAGACGTTTGCAGCTTTTGAAAATTTTGGTGCAAAATCCGAACTTCTTAATACTTGATGAGCCAACCAACGACCTTGACATTGCTACCCTTAATGTTTTGGAAGATTTCTTATTGAACTTTGCTGGGTGTTTGTTGGTAGTTTCGCACGACCGTTATTTCATGGATAAATTAGTTGACCACCTTTTTGTATTTGAAGGAGAGGGTTATATTAGAGATTATCCCGGAAATTATACAGATTATCGCTCTTGGAAAGAAGACCAAGAAGCCGCTGAATTGGCAGCCAAGAATATTCAAGCGAATAAAAACAACAATGTTCAAACTCCTACAAATGTTCAAAATAATGAAGTTAAACGAAAACTAAGTTATAAAGAGCAGCGGGAGTATGAAGGCTTGAGTTCAGAAATTGAATCATTAGAAAAGAAGAAAGCGTCTTTGCTTGAAAAAATGAATGCAGGCGAAGGTACGCATGAAGAACTTTCGGCATGGGCTAAGGAATTTGAAACGATTAGCGAGCAAATTGAAGAAAAAGAATTTCGCTGGTTAGAGTTATCGGAATATGTATAGAGTTATCTGTGGATATGAGCAAAATTCCCATTAATAAACAACTATTCAACCTCATATTAAAATGAATTATTTTAAAGTATTGACTGTTTTTTTTGCACTAACCTTAAGTAAAGGTATTGCTCAAAGCCAAACGGCTATCGAAATTTTAGGATACAATCACGTAGGGCTTTATGTAAAAGATTTGAAAGAAAGTGCAAAATTTTACCGTGAAATTCTTGGTTTAAAGCCTGTAGATGTTCCTGATAATTTGGTTGCAATCAGACGTTGGTTTCAAATTGCACCTAATCAGCAATTACATCTTTTATTAGGAAGAAATGAGCCAGTAACTAATAATGATAAAAATGGAGGTCATTTTTCTTTGACAATTCCTAAAAACTCTGCTGATAAAATTGAAGCTTTCCTTAAAGAAAAGAATTTACCTTATGTACGCCAGAAACGTTTTGATGGAGCTTACCAGATTTATGTGACTGACCCCGATGGCTATGTAATTGAACTAAATGAACCGAAGGTAGAGTAATTTAGGATTTATCATCAACACACAAAATTCAAAGGTTGGTTTTCAACTTTTGAAACCAATTTCTAAAAAAAAATGGAGCAAATTCAAGAATGGTTTAGGTATTTAATGGATTCGGAAGAACTCATCCGAACCGGAGGATTAATTACAATTACACTAATTATATTCATCGAGAACGGAATCATTTTTGGGTTTTTTCTTCCGGGCGATTATCTTTTGTTTTTATCTGGGGTTTTCTGTGGAACAAAGCTTTTAGATGTGCCAGCTTCGTTATTAATGCTTTGCGTATTTTTAGCAGCTGTTTTGGGTTCGCTTTTGGGCTATCTGACTGGCCGTTTCTTTGGTGAAAATATTCAAACCCGAAGAGATTCACTGTTATTCAAGAAAAAATATATTAGTAATACACATAAGTATTTTGAAAAATATGGTAGTCAAACCTTGATTATTGCTCGTTTTTTACCAGTTGTTCGTACGTTTTCTCCAATATTGGCTGGAATTGTAAAAATGAATTTTTACAAATTTATGTTATATAATGTTATTGGCGGTTTCATCTGGACGATCGTGTTAGTAGGTGGTGGCTTTTATTTCGGAGAGAAATTCCCTTGGATTGTAGATTATGTTCAATATATCATTTTCTTCTTTTTGGCAGTTACAACTTTTACGGTTATTAAGGGGTATATCAACGCTAAACGTGGATTACAAGAAGATATTGAAGACTAATCCTAAATTAATAGAGGAATGTTTTAGTAATTTTATTTAATAATTTGTTGCATTACTTTCAGTTTTAATTGACTGTATCTTATAAAAAAAATTAAAATTGACTTTAGTTCAAGTATTAGGCTTGGCTAAAGTCAATTTTGTTTATTAACTGGTTAAATTTAAATATTATTCAAATTGATAAAATAATACTTTCAAATTTTTAGTTGACTAATATTTTACTTTTCTGATGTTTCATCTTTAAACCATCCTGCATACATTACGTAATTATTGGCAGTTCGCATGAATACTTCACCTAATTCAGGGGTAACTGCTTTCAATAGTTTAGCTGGATTTCCTGCATAAATACTGCCTGCTGGTACAACCGTATTCTGTGTTACAATAGCACCAGCGGCAATGATTGAATTTCTACCGATAACAGCACCATCCATCACAATTGCTCCCATTCCGATTAAAACTTCATCTTCGATGGTGCACCCATGCACTACTGCGTTGTGGGCGATACTTACATTATTTCCAATAATTGTTTTAGTTTTTTTATAGGTGCAATGAATTACCGCACCATCTTGGATATTTACCCGATCGCCCATGATGATAGCATTTACATCACCACGAACAACGGCATTGAACCAAATTGTGCAATCTTTGCCCATGGTTACATCTCCTACAATTGTTGCATTAGGGGCAAACCAACAGTTTTCTCCATATTGAGGAAGTTTTCCTAAAACAGGTAAAATTAGAGCCATTTTATAATTATTTTCAGTTGTTTTTTGTGTAAAGGTAATCAATGATTAGGCAAATCCAAGATTCCAAAAGTGGATTGGTGCAAAATTGATAATGGTCATAAAAAATCTTGTCATTGAGCATCATTTTACTTTACATTAATCATTTTCAACGCTAAGTAAACTCATGTAATTCCACGTTCTTTTTATAGAATTTTACTAAATAATAAAAACTAAACTTTGTAAAATATCATGAAAAAGATACTTGTTCCTACTGATTTTAGTCCGATTGCAAATAAGGCTATTGAGGTAGCAGTAACCATTGCACGTTATAATGGTGCAATGATTGAATTATTAAATGTAACTATTTATCCAATTCAAGATATCAATACTTATTATGCAGTCTATGGAGCTTCGGGTATCTCGATTGATGATGCTTGGAAAAGTGTCTTAGAAGATACTCGCAAACAAATGGATGAAGTAATAGCCAAATATCCTGATATAAAAATACGAGCATTAATTGATGAAAGTAGCGATAAGTTTGTAGAGTCGGTGCTTAATCACAATGCCGATTTAATTGTCATGGGCTCGAATGGTGCTGATGGATTTAAAGAGTTTTTCGGAGGTTCGAATAGCGAGGCAATAGTAAGAATGGCTTCTTGTCCAGTTTTAGTAGTGAAAGGTGAAAAAGAAGCATTTAATCTTAAAAAGGTAGTTTTAGCCATTGATTTCACCCATGAGAAATTCTTGAAGAAAGCAATGTATCATTTACCTTTTAGAGAGGCTGAGTTACATTTCTTATTCGTAGATACCTCATCAAAAATAATCAGTTATACTGAGATTAAAGAAAAAATGCTAATAATGGCTAATAAATTAGGCATTACTAATTCTCAGTTTGTAATTCAAGAAGCAACAACTGTTGAAGATGGAATTTTGGAATACACTGAGATGATTGGTGCAGACTTGGTAGTGATGTACACCCATGGGCGAACTGGTGTCAGCCATTTCTTCAAAGGTAGTATCGCAGAAGATGTAGTAAACCATTCTAATGTGCCAGTTTTTACATATGTCGAAGATTGATTTAGATTGAATGAAAAAGGGAGCATTTGCTCCCTTTTTTTTATTTGTCAACAATAAATTCTTGTCGAAGTTTCTTAGAATCAATTTCGAGCTCCACAAAGTATTTCCCTTTTTCCATTTTTGTAGTCGGTACCAGCTTTGTTTGCGTACCTAAACTTTCGGAAAAATGGTCGATTAAAGTTGCCAAGGTTTGGTCTTTAGCATCTTTGATTGAAAGTTTAATATAGCTTGGTTTGTTTATTCTAAAAATAATTTCTTTTACTTTCTCATTTGTGGTGTTATTGGTAGTAAATTCTGAACTATCAGTTTGTACCTGAGAAGTTTGTTTGTTTGCAACAAAAGCAGCTTGGATACAGTCGGTAATATCCGCACTAAATACCGCACTATTGCTAACCTCAAATCCTGGTAAAAGGACAATACTATTTCCAGCAGTAAATGAAATATCTTTAGCGTTTGGAATTAAACTTTGAGCTTCTATACGTTTCTTTGCTTTAAATGCCCCATCGGCTAATGTTTCTTTGACTAATTTGAGTGTATCATTGGCACAATTAATATTTACGCCTTTGCAATTACAATTATCATCAAATTTATCGTAAGAAGTAAGGGGGTCATTGTCATTACATGGCGTTCCACTCTGATTACACAATATGGCATCAAAAGTTACCTTACTCAAACCTGAGCAGCCAGCTCCCCAATTATTAATGGCCGAAATTAGTATATACCTAGCTTTTATATCATTGAAGTTTGGCCCTGCAAAGCCTGAGTAGTCAGGTAAGCCCTGTGCTTGAGGCCAAGTATAGGTATTTCCCAAGGCTTGCCAAGTTGTTCCATCATTAGAATAATCAATTGTAACTGTCTTAAAACCCTTATCGGTTTCATTAGGAATATTATAGTTCCAAATTCTTGAAGTTGAAAATTTGTATCTATCTACAAAATCATACATAATCCAGTGAATACTACTACTCCTAGAAGGATTTGGATTCGGATTTAAAGTATTGGTACAAGAAACCCATGATGCCTCTTTAAGCGTGGTAAGGTTATTTGTTGGTTCGCAATCGGTATATTTCTGATAGCGGGCTGCCGCATCATTACAGTCTGGCCCTGAGCAAGGTGTGCCTACACAATTACATTGGGCATCAATTTTATCATTATTCGTAAATGGATTTCCATCATCGCAGGGGGTATTTTGTGCGATACATGATAATTCACATTTATAGTCGAATAAATAGAAATTAGGAATTCGTTTCCATTGCCGAAGTTCGTGAAAAGGAGTCTTCCATTGAAGGCTAAAATAATCACGCCAACTACTTTCTTTATGTCTAAATTCATAATAATAGTATTTCCCTTTTTCCATATAAACAGGGCCAATTGATTGAAAAACTGAATTCTTAAATTCGCCTTCACCTACCCCATACGCAACAAGTGCTTGGCGTGCCTGTTTATTCTCGATTTTATCATCAGAGCTTAGAAAGAAAAAAGTTTGGTTATCGCCTGTAACATTAAATTCATAGTTGCCAGAGACAGGTACAGTTAAATAGCCTTGTACGAGGGTTCCATAATTATCTCTTGTATTTGGTGAAAGAGGACCATAACTTCCTTTGAGTTTCTCTCTTCTATCGGGTAAAAGGGGAAACTTGGCGGCATTTATTAAATCATTTTCAACATAATTTCCTGTAATATTATCGTAGTAATAAGCCTCAACTATACTTTTTTCTCCTATACAATTATTTGAAGCTGGGGCCGTTCCAACACAATTACAAAAGCCATCTTGTAGGTCGTTAATAGTAGTAGCATTGCCATCATCGCAAGGGGTACCTCTGCTTGGGCAAGATTGACCGCAAGCATAATCATAGATGTAATTACTATCAATGATTATCCAAGGAGCATTAGGTTCTGAGGCTTTTTTCCATTGTAAACTGACATAATCTATACCCATTCCTTCAAAGTTATACAACTCAAAATAATAATATTTACCTCCCTCAAGTTGAATCGTTGAAGATGTTTGTCCTGCTTCTTTGGTGTAATCAGTAGGATCTGTATAGTTGATAACTTCTGCTCTCTTTATTTTATTATTTGGTGATTCATTGGTACTCAAAAAGAAAATTGAGCGGTCATCACCCGTGATATTGAAAATATAATTACTCGTAGTAGGCACTTTGATAAATCCTCTAATGAAAGAGGCAAAGTAATCTGTATAATTAGTAGATGTTTTGAGAGAACCTAATACTTGAGTTCCATCTGGTTTACTTGGAAAGTTTTCCTTTAAAAATAAATCAGAGCTATCAGGATAATTGGAGAAATTCAACCAATAATTCCATTTTACTTGTCCTGCTTGGCCAACACAACTTTGTGCCTCAACAATTTGGAAATGCCCAAATAGGTAAGTAAATAATAATAAATATCTTATTTGTTTATATAATAACATAAATAAAGATTAGTAATTTAAACAGCCTTGAGGTTGGTCTACGTTTGAAATCGTAGTTCCATTAAAATTCATGAATCCAATTGGATAATTGTTGGTTCGATAAGCATAAAAATTACCGAGATTGGGTAAGACATAACACAAATCATACGGACTTACGCCATACCACAAGGCTAATTCCGCATATAGTTCATCGGTTGAAACGGCAGGGATAAAATTACCTCGAAATGAAATATTTTGTGTGTTATTATTACTTACATCCATTTTTGGGAATCTACCATAGATTTTTCCACCATTAACTGCTCCTCCCATTACTATTGAATTCCCTCCCCAAGCATGGTCTGAACCTAAGCCATTTGAAGTGATAGTTCTGGCAAAGTCAGAGATGGTAAAGGTGGTAACATTCTGAGAAATACCAAGTTCAACAGTCGTATCATAGAATGCTTTGAGGGCATCGCTCACTACTGGCAAACGAGAATTGAGACCTCCAACTAAATTATCGTGCATATCCCAACCTCCATACGTGACAAAGAAAATTTGTCGCTTAGCTCCCAAAGCACCCCTAACACTCATTACTTTAGCAATCGCTTGTAAATCTTGAGCTAAACTATTTGTTCCGAATGTAGTGTTGATGCTGGGTACATGTTTGAGTGCTTCCTTGAAAATACCAAAAGAATCCATCGAACTTTTGGCAATTGACCCGTAGGTTTTTTGAAGCAAGTTGGCGTAGGTACTTGAAACTAAGTTATTGATTGAATTACTTCTTATTTCATTTAATATTCCATAATTTCCCCACCAAGTAGGAAATGAGGTAAGACCAACATTATTTGAGTCAACGTTACTATCTATTGAATATTCAGCACTATTCTTTCCTCGTTGAAAGTTATTCTTTCCAGCTAAAGAAATATTCATCGAAATATCCTCGATAGAATTGGAAGCATGCAGTAAATCAGCTAGTCTACCGCCAAAACCAAGGGCATCTCTACTTTGGGGTACTGAGGTTTGCCATTGCATGATTTGGTCAGAGTGGGAATATATACCTAAAGGTATTTTTTTTAAGCCACTATTAAATTCAGTTTTATTCATAACAGGCTCTACGAGCGTACCTATATTTGCCATAAATGCCAATTTTCCGCTATTGAATAAACTTTGTACCCCAGTCATCGTTGGATGAACGCCGTAAGAACCATAATTACACGGCAATCCACGAAAACCTGTACATTGAGGATTATTTAATGGAAGTAGCGAAGTATTGGTTTGAATTGCTATGTCGGAGCGTACATTTTTATACTCGTTAAATCCATTGTCTCCCCCTGAATTGGTTCCAGATGGAATTAAAATATTAAACGAATCAACTCCACCTGCTAATAAAACACAAACTAATGCTTTGTAGTCTTCATTGGCAGCATTGTTTTTTTTTGAGTTACTTCCAGCCATAGCACCATTGACGGCCAGTAAACTTGTAAGTGTACTTAATAGAGTTGTGCTTCCCATTGCCCCGCAACCCAATTGTTGTAGAAAGTCTCTTCTATTCATAGGTTTATCTGTTTATGAGGTAATCTGGTGATGTCATGATTAAATAAATAGCCAACCGTACCCTCCTGGAAGCTTCAGTTGAATCAGGTACACCATTCGCATCGAAAGAAATAGGCATGGCTAAAATAGCCTGACTTATCGTATTTAGGGTTTCATCAGAAAGTTTACCGTTAGCCAAGATAAGGTTATATTTATCTAATAGTTCTGGAATTCTATCGTTTCGAGTTAAGACGTAATCTGTAAGTAAATTAAACCCTGGATTTTGTTCTGGTTTATAGGTTTCTCCCGAAAATAAGCCATAGTACTCTACGGGGTCATCATCGATTAACCATTCATTTAGGGCGTTAAAGTAGCCCGTAAGGTTTTGAGCACTAAGTAGTTGAAACTCTGGGCCTACCTTTCCGGCAGCCTTTAAAGGGCCATTAGGTAAATAATAGGGACTATAAAAATTAAATACTGAAGGCGAATTTAAGGGGCGTTGCTCCGTTTGTTGATATACTCTATCCATCGCATTTCTGAAAACCCCACCACTTGTTGTTAGATTTAAGCCTTTCATTAAATTCATATATCTAACAAATGGTTCTCGAAGTTTACCAAAAGAATCAGTTTCATCTCCGCAACAATTTCTTGCTTCAGGATCAAGTAAAATGGCTTTTATAACAGCTTTCAAATCGCCCCTCACACCACTTCCATTATTATTAAATACACTTGCTACCCGCTGAATATAAGCTGGACTCGGATTTGAAGTTATCAACCTTTGAATGAGTTGTCGAGAAATGAACGGGTCAACATTTGGGTGATTAAACAAAATATTCAATGCGTCTTGTATATCTGCTTCGCCTTGCACAGCGGTTCTTGAGGCAGTGGGGTCAACGGTTGAGCCTAAAAAAGTTTTACTGCCTCTTTCATGTCCATCAACAATTCTGGGATTTGTTTTCCAAGTATTTTTTTTAGCATCACTTGAATCTATTCCAAAGAATTTCATTTTTAAAGTATAACTCCAATCATTCTTTTTATTGGCACCTAAGTAGGTAGCATCTCCCCAAGAAAGACCTGTGAAAACTTTGGCTAAATTGGCAATATCATCATTATTATAAGTTGGTATAAGATTTCCTTGTGCATCTTTTTTCTCTGTTCCGTCGAGGTTCAATTGATACAAACCTATCGTAAACAACTGCATGATTTCTCGAGCATAGTTTTCGTCAGGATAGGTTTGCTTGACTAAATCAGTCGCATGATTATTAAGAAATGTAAGGTATGTACCCATTGTAGGGTGATAAGTTATTTTATCAAGTATTGTTCGATAATTTTCAAAACAATTCGTAAGTAAAACATCATAATAACTTGCCAAAGCATAGGGGTTTCCATCAAATGCAGAAATTCTTGATGTGACCAGAATTTCACTCAAGGCAAAAGCAATTCGCCACCTTAATTGGTCAGGAGCAACCATACAGCCTTGAAACCAAGCTACGTCAAAATGCCAATTTCCAACTCCAACATTATTCAAATTATACGTATTTACACCGTTTTTCAGATTAAGTGAGTCAACAATAGATTGATGTAAATTCCTAACGTATGTTTCTATACGAAAACTATTAGGTGATGCTAGCTGGTCATCAAGCCACTTTTCTATGCCTTGATTGGCAACTTTCTGTATTTCGGTGTAAGTATTGCCAAAAGTTGCTTGTGAAAGAAATCGAGCGGCGGCAGTATAATTAGGTAAAAAGCCAACACTATTTAAAGTGCGTTGGCCACTAATAGACGTGGAGCTAGAACTCACGTTTACCTTTTGAAGATTCCCTTTTCCAATGCTAATTTGTTGTTGGCCATTGGCTGATACTTTTATAAAAAACAGCAAAACTGTTAGGATACTTAGGTTTTTGGCTATCATTTAATTTGTTATTGGCGACTCTTTTTTTAATAGGTTAATATTTATCATAAAGTTCACCATTAATAAACTTGGGAATTTTATATAATATTATTTTGTAAAAATTGGATTCAGTGATTTTAAAATCAAACAAATTTAGTTGTTATTTAGAAATTATTAAAAAATACCTTTTATTAAAAATTCGATGAATAGCGTTTTTTTGAAAAATCTAATAAAAGGTATTTTTGAAAATTGATAGAGGAGTTTGTTCGATATAGGGAAAAATAAAAAAGCAGGCTAAAAAACCTGCTTTTCTTGTGATTCCGATAGGATTCGAACCTATGACCCACAGATTAGAAATCTGTTGCTCTATCCAGCTGAGCTACGGAACCGAATCATGGTGCAAAGATAGGACTTTTGATTTTAAAAGTCAAATGTGAGTTAGAAAAAAGATTCAGAAAAACTTAAAATTGATGATTCTGTATTAAAAAACTTTGAAACTTTAAGATTTAGCTTGAACTTTGGGTATCAATTTTTGAATCAGACACTAATCAACAATCAATGTTATTCAATTCGCTGCAATTTATTTTTTTCTTTATTGTTGTTACACTAGCCTATTTTAGTTTACCGCATCGTGGTCGAATATGGCTTTTGTTATTAGCGAGTTGCTATTTTTATGCGGTTTTCAAACCAATTTATATCCTCATACTTTTTGTAACGATTGTTGTTGATTATTTTGCTGGAATTTGGATTGAAAATGCTTCTGGTCCCAAACGGAAATGGCTTTTAATTTTGAGTTTGGTTACTAATATTGGTTTTTTGGCCTATTTCAAATACTACAATTTTTTTATTGAAAATATCAATCATGTCATCTTTAATTTAGGTTCTGCTCAGCAATTAGAATTAATGAAAATCGTTCTACCGATTGGACTTTCCTTTCATACTTTCCAAGCCATGAGCTATACCATTGAGGTTTATCGAGGGAATGAAAAAGCAGAAAAAGACTTTGTTACTTATGCCTTATATGTAATGTTTTACCCACAATTGGTTGCTGGACCCATTGAACGACCTCAGAATGTACTTTGGCAGTTTCATGAAAAATTCAATTATGATTTTGAAAATCTGAAAGCTGGACTTATGAGAATGGCTTGGGGAATGTTTAAAAAAGTAGTTATCGCCGACCGTTTAGCGATGGTTGTTGATTATTGTTATGATAATCCGTATGAGCATAATGGTTTTACGCTATTAATTGCCACTATTTTCTTTACATTTCAAATATATTGCGATTTTTCAGGTTATTCAGATATTGCCATTGGAGCGGCAAGGGTGATGGGTTTTAAACTCATGGAAAACTTTGAAGCTCCTTATTTTGCTAAATCAATTAGTGAATTTTGGCGTCGTTGGCATATTTCACTTTCTACGTGGTTTCGTGATTACCTATATATTCCGCTTGGTGGCAATAGAGTAGGAGAGGTTCGGAGATATTTTAATAATTTTTTGGTATTTATGTTAAGTGGCTTGTGGCATGGTGCAGCTTGGACTTTTATTATTTGGGGAGCATTACATGGCATTTATTTGGTTTTAGCCCAAATTCGTAAGAAATATGCACCCTTTGATGCAGAAAGTTTCATTCCTAAATCAATTATTAATGTTTTTAATTTAACATTTACCTTTGTTTTGGTCATGATTACTTGGGTATTTTTTAGAGCGAAGGGTTTGACAAATGCAAAAATAATTCTCTCAAAAATTGCTAGAATTTCTACTTACGGTGAATTAGCCACACCTTTTTCGTCTAATGAAATGATTTTTTGTTGGTTTTTGATTGCAGTTTTGATTTTGAAAGATAAATTCATGAAGCAAATTCGTACGGAAAATACACCTATGTTTTATTTGAAATTTACTGTTTTGGCCTTTTTATGTTATTTTTTAGGTGTATTTACTTCAAATCAATTCATTTATTTTCAGTTTTAAGGTTTTCAACGTTTGAACCGTTCTCAATAAATAGATAATGAATTTTAAAAAGATATTTCGTTATTCAGCATTATTAATCTTTGGATTATTGTGGTATTTAGGATTTTCTGAATCTACCGCCAAATGGTTATTTGAACACCATTATATTTCTGATGATTATCGTTATGGTGATTTATATCGTTTATCAAACCTGTCTGCATTTAGAGTGCCTGTTGAAAAATGTCCAACTCCCGTAGCCTCTGCTTCAACTAATACTAACCTTTATTTAATTGGAGATAGTTTTACTGAAAAAGAACGATTAGAAAAGAATCATTTTAAAGGTTTAGCAAGTTTTCATCGATATTTTATTGCTGATACAACTTATATAAATTTAGACTCAACCAAGAAGAATATTTTGATAATTGAAACCGTTGAACGACATGCCAGAGAACGTTTTGCTAATGTTTATTCAAATCTAAGAATTGGTGAAAACCTAGGTAAAATATCCCTGCAAAATAAAGAAAATAGCATTAAAAAGGCCATCTCCGTTTCTATTCCTTATAATACACAACGCCACGAAGGTATATTATTTTCTTCTGATTTTTTCTTGACAATTAAGGAGTTAAAGGCTTGGTTTAATTGGAAAGTTTTGGATAGGATAGATGAAAAAGTGAGGCTTTCGAAAGATGGTAAGCATATTTTATATTATTTGGATGCACAACCAAGAGGCATTAATTCTTGCTTTGATAAGGTAGAAGAGGCAGAAATTAATAAAATAGTTGACAACTTAAATCAGACCTATGAATATTATAAGAAAATGGGTTTTGATGAAGTTTATCTAACTATTGCACCAAATAAAACATCTATTTTAGCATCAGATTTAGGAAAATACAATCATTTAATTGAAAGAATACAGCAACACCCTAAACTCCAAATGCCCTATTTTGATGTTTATACCCCTTTCAAAAATTCAAAGAAAATGCTTTATGATATTGGTGATACGCATTGGAACTGTGAAGGCAAACAAATTTGGTTAGATATGGTCAATGCCCAATTGTAGAAAAAATGTAAAGCCCTTTCATGAAAGGGCTCTTTGATATCTATTTTACAAAGTTTAAAATTTCAGAAATAACAAAAGATTGTTCTTCATCTGTCAGCGATGGATACATCGGAATGCTTAAACAATGCTTATAATATTCTTCTGAAATCGGGAAATCTCCTTCTTTTGTCCCCAAATTTTTATAATAGGGCATTAAATGCACAGGAATATAATGCACTTGTGCAAAAATCTGTTTCGAACGAAGATAATCATATAAACCCTTACGGTCAGCCACTTGAATGACATATAAGTGGTAAGCATGATTAATACCCGTTGGTGGAATGATAGTTTTTGCCTTAGTCCCAGCAAAAGCTTCATCGTATTTTTTTGCAATGGCTTGCCTTTTGGCAAGACCTTCATCTGCTCTTTTTAACTGCGAAATTCCTAAATTACAAAGTAAATCGGGCATTCTATAATTATATCCCAATTCTTGTAATTCCATGTACCATCCGCCATGATTTTCAATGAGGGCTGGGTCTCCTTGGTAAACCATTCCGTGCGAACGAAATTGCTTTAATTTCTTGTACAAATTTTCGTCATTGGTCGTAACCATTCCCCCTTCACCAGTAGCTATGTGTTTTACAGGATGAAAAGAAAATATGGCTAAATCGGCTAATGAACTATCGCCACATTTATGAACCAGACCTTTTGAATCTGTAAAGCTACCACCCGGAGCATGGCAAGCATCTTCTAAAATCCATAAGTCATATTCATCGGCTAATGCCCTAAAAGCCGACAAATTGACTGGATATCCAGCAAAATCAACGGGAATAATTCCTGAAAAAGTACCTTTAGGATGTTGTTCGAGTAGTGCTCTTACTTTCTCTACATCAAGCAAAACTGTATCAGCGTCAACATCAGCAAAATAAACTTCTCCACCGCAATATTTTACACAGTTAGCTGATGCTGAAAAGGTTATTGGCGTTGTGATAACTTTTGATGACGCATTTACACCCAAAGCCATGCATGAAATATGTAAGGCTGCAGTACCATTGGCTACCGCCACGGCATATTTGCTACCGACATAATTAGCAAATGCAGCTTCAAATTCAGCAACTTTTGGTCCTGCTGTAAGAAATGGAGATTGAAGTGTCTCAATTACTGCGGCAATATCTTCGTCAGTTATATGTTGTTTTCCGTAAGGAATCATTTCAAAGAATTATTTTGGCTGAAAATCAGCGTCAATGTGTGTTTTTATTTGGTCACGAATTTCTTCAACAGTAAGCCATTCTTCATTGGTTCCTGAATTGTACTTGAAACCTTCTGGAACGAAACTAGCATTGAAGTGTTTCAAATATTCTTCCGTGTTCCAAACGGGTGCAAACGGCATAATTACGTAATACTTCTTTGTTTCAATGGTATTCAAAGAGTCTGTTTCTGTAATCATTTCTTCGTGAAGCTTTTCACCTGGACGAATACCTACCTTAGGATGCTCGCAGTTTGGTCCAATTGCTTCTGCAACATCAGTAATTTTATAAGATGGAATTTTCGGTACGTAAATTTCCCCACCCCAAGCATTTTCTAAAGCATAAAGAACCATTTCTACCCCATCTTCTAATGAAATATTGAAACGAGTCATACGTTCATCGGTAATTGGTAATACGCCAGATTTAGCTTTTTCTAAGAAAAATGGCATAACTGAACCTCTTGAACCTATAACATTGCCATATCGAACAACCGAAAAAGTAATTGGACGATTTCCACGCATGTTATTGGCTGCAACGAAAAGCTTATCAGAGCAAAGTTTTGTTGCACCATATAAATTAATTGGAGCAGCCGCTTTATCAGTTGATAAGGCTACAACTTTCTGAACATTATTGGCTAAGGCCGCATTGATTACATTTTCAGCACCAAAAACATTGGTCTTGATACATTCCATTGGGTTATATTCTGCCGCAGGAACTTGTTTCAATGCGGCTGCATGAATGATATAATCAATACCTTCACATGCACGTTTGAGGCGTTCGCCATCACGAACATCACCAATGAAAAAACGAATATTTGGATATTTATTTTGAGGGTAAGTTTGTTGCATTTCAAACTGTTTCAATTCATCGCGTGAATAAATTACTACACGACGAACTTCAGGGAAGCGATTGAAAATGGTTTCAACCAATTTTTTTCCAAACGAACCCGTTCCACCTGTAATCAGAATTGCTTTGCCGTTTAAATCAAGCATTAGTATAAAGTATTTAAGATTTTGGTGTAAAGTTACGAATTATGTAGGCAATCGACAAAAGTGAGAGAATTACTTTTCAGTAAATAAAAAGCCCTTATCTTCAAATAAAAAGATAAGGGCTGTATTTAAGTGATTAATTTATGCTTTTCCTGTCAAAATCTGTCCCCAATACATTCTTGGAAGCACTTCTTTCTTGAGCATATACATGCTCCATCGCTCCTTACTTTGGTCGAATGGGAATGTTTCCATAGGTTGATTATTGTAATCAAATTCTGCTAAAACCAATTTTCCGTAGCCAGTTACTAATGGACAAGAAGTATAACCTGTATAATTTCCAGCCATCGCGTGATTTTCGATTAATGCTAACACATTGGCCACCACAACTGGAGCCTGTTTTCGAATGGCTGCACCAGTTTTTGAAGTTGGAAGCCCCGAAGCATCTCCTAATGAGAAAATATTACCAAATTTAACATGTTGTAATGTATTTTTATTGACATCAACCCAACCACCTGCGTTGGCAAGTGGGCTATTCTTGATAAAATCAGGTGCAGATTGAGGCGGTGTAACATGTATCATATCAAAATCTACCCAAGTTTCTGCATCCTTGTTGGTTTCGCCAATACCTACAAATTTGGCACGTTTGTTTGCACCATCAATTTCATCTAAACGCTCCATGAAATGCAATTGGATATTGGCATTTCGGCAAACTTCCAACAAGGTTTTTTCATATTTAGGAACTGCAAATAATTTGGCAGCACCACTCCAGTATTGAATATCTGCTTTATTAAGAACACCATGCTTACGGAAATAATCAGCTGCCATATACATGATTTTATGAGGTGCTCCACCACATTTTACTGGTGTATGTGGGTTGTGGAAAATGGCTTTACCTCCTTTAAAATTCTTAATAGATTCAAAAGTGTAGGGTGCTGTTTTAAAACTATAATTGCTACAAACATTGTTTTGTCCTAAAGTTTCGGTTAAACCTTTGATGCTATTCCAATTGAGTTGAATTCCTGGGCATACAATCAAATAATCATAAGTATATGTACTTTCATTGGTACCTATGCTATTATTTTCAGGACTAAAGGTTTGAACAAATTCTTTGAGCCAAGTAGCTTTTTTTGGTATTACATCAGCTTCATTACGTTCGGTTTTTTGAATATCAAATACGCCACTTCCTACTAATGTCCATGCGGGTTGATAGTAGTGTTTTTCTGCGGGGTCTATAATGGCAATATCAAGTTTACTATTTTTACGTAATAACTGTGCCGCTACTGAAATACCAGCATTTCCGCCGCCGATGATAATTATTTGAAAATGACTTTTCATTTTAAAGAATCGTTTAATAGGTGATTTTAAAGAAAGTTGTACTCCAAAAAAGACAAAATATTATTGTTTTATTACAAAAATATTGGATAGATGCTGAATTATGGTAGGATTAATTAGGGCGTTTGTGGTATTTTTTATTCTAAGAATTTTATATTTAAGTATTTGATTATAAGTGTATTAAAATAAGAATAGCCAGCAATGAATAATACATCGCTGGCTATTGCTGAGATATTTATCAACTACAAAAGTGTACTTGGACAAACGTATTCTGTTCGTGGGACATCTGTTTTCGAAATCGCTGCAAAACCACCTTTTACATCCACAAAATTGTCCCAACCTCTTTGCTTAAGGATAGAAGCGGCAATCATACTTCGATATCCACCAGCACAGTGTAAAATAAATGGTTTATCTTTCGGAATTTCGGCTAAATGTTCGTTAATAGAATTTAGTGGAATATTTGATGCCCCTAAAATATGTTCAGATGCAAATTCGCTTTTCTTTCTAACGTCAAAGACGATTGGCTCATCATTTTTGTAGGTATTGGCAAATTCTTCCGCTGAAATTCTTTTGATTGTGTTAAATTCCTTACCCGATTCTCTCCACGTTTTAAAACCACCTTTCAAGAACCCGATTGAATGGTCATATCCAACACGGGCTAAGCGAGTAATTGTTTCTTCCTCTTTTCCTTCATCAGTCACTAATAATATTTCTTGTTTGATATCTGGAATTAATTCACCAACCCACATCGCAAAATTACTATCTAAGCCAATATTGATACTATTCGGAATAAATCCTACTGCAAAATCATCTGTTTGTCGGCTATCTAAAATTAAGGCATCTGTTTCGTTAGCAACAATTTCAAATTCTTCCGCTGATAAACTTTTTTTACCTCTATCGAGTACTTCATCAATGCTTTCATAGCCTTTGATATTTAATAGCACATTTTTAGGAAAATATCCGGGAGGTGTTGTTAAGCCATTCAAGAGTTCTTTAATAAACTCTTCTCGTGTCATATCTGGTCTTAAGGCATAATTAAACCTTTTTTGATTGCCCAAAGTATCGGTTGTTTCCTTACTCATCATTTTGCCACAAGCACTACCCGCACCATGATTTGGATAAATAATTAAATCATCAGACAAAGGCATGATTTTGTTACGAAGCGAATCGTATAAATGACTTGCTAATTTCTCTTGTGTTAAATCGGCAATTACGTGTTGAGCCAAATCTGGGCGACCAACATCTCCAATGAAAAGTGTATCTCCAGTAATTAAACCATGTTCCTTCCCATTTTCATCAATGAGCATGTAGGTTGTACTTTCCATTGTGTGGCCTGGTGTATGTATTGCTTTTACTTTACATGCACCTACTTCAAATACTTGATTATCTTCTGCAATAGTGGCCTCAAATGCTGGCTTAGCGGTTGGGCCATAAACTATTTTTGCATTAGTTTTCTTTGCTAAGTCGAGATGTCCGCTCACAAAATCGGCGTGAAAGTGTGTCTCAAAAACATATTTTATTTGAGCTCCATCTTTTTCTGCACGATTAATATATGGTTGTACCTCACGAAGTGGGTCGAAAATCGCAGCTTCACCATTGCTTTCAAGATAATAGGCAGCGTGTGCCAAACAACCAGTATAAATTTGTTCAATTTTCATTGTTTTAATATTTTAAATGTTAAGATGATAATATTTTCATATAGTTTTTTAAAAATAAATCTCATTTAGGGGCAACGGCTAGAGCATATATTTTTCATGTGCTTGAAACGTAAATTATATTAAATGATGAATCAAAGTTGCTTGTTTTTATAAGGAGGAAAAATGACCGAAATCATGCTTATTTGATTTATGCTATGAATGAAGTAAAAAGTGCAGATAATATCGGAAATTAAGATAGGAGGTACCATGGAATTTAGAAAGAAATTTCACTCATTTCCTTTTGGTTGATGTTATTACTTTTAACTGGCGATACTTTTTAGAAAAAAACTTGACTTTAGTCAAACAAAAAAATGTTTATACTAAAATCAAGTTTGCTTTATTTTATAAGGTTCCGCAGATGAAACTAGAGGCAATCAACTAAGTTTGATTAAAGAATTATCCTAATTTTGTCTTTCTTTTAATTCTGGATAATTCAAGATAGATGGGCTTGGTTTTATTTCACTCCTCTTTTTTCGGGGGCATAACTATTAAAGAAGTTTAGCCAAATTGTTCGAGAAAGTCGATAATAGACTGGTACTAAAATCACAGTAATGGCGATATAAATGCTCATTAGTAGAGTACCACTAATATATTGGTCGAGCAAGAGGAAATAAGCGACAATGGATGTAACAAACAAGGCAATATTAAGCATATAACTTACATACATAGCACCATAAAAGAAACCCATTTCTTTTTCATAACGAAGCCCACAGTGCGAACAAGTTTCATGAATTGCACTCATTTGATTGTAGGGATTTTTAGTTTTAAAAACATCCCCCTCGTGGCATCTTGGACATTTCATCGCAAAAATGCTATATAATCTTGAACCTTTGCCAAACATATATTTAATAAGACTATTTACTGTTTAAATGAATTTGTAATACAAAATACGGTGGAAATATTTACTTTTTTGTAGGCTTATCTAATGAATATGTAGTATTATTTACTTATTTCAAGAATCATTTAATTCTAAATAGTGCTATTGTTTTTTTTGACTAAAATTTATGTATAAAGCCCTTAGCAGAAATATAAAAGGAAAACCATGTTGAACCAAATCATACCAATCAATGGCTTGCATACCCACTGCTCCACCCATGACCCAACGGATTTTACCCACAAGGTGTGGTTCTGGGAAAAAAGGAGCTAAGCCAAGCGTTAGGCTCACAGCGAGCCAAAGTTTCCAATTATTTAATGTTTCTTTCATGAATTATGGGCGATTAATTAATCTGAATTGTTCGGGAGTAGAGCCAACTTCCTTTTTAAAAACTCGAATAAAATAAGAACAGTCGTCATACCCTAAATAATAAGCCATTTCGCAAACCGAAATAGTTGAATGGAGCAGTAAGCGTTTAGCTTCCAAAATAACTCGGTCTCTGATAAGTTCACCGGCAGTTCTGCCTACTGTTTTAGTACAAATTGCATTCAAATAATTGGCAGTAATGTTGAGTTTGTCGGCAAATTCCTTGACTGATTTCAACTCTTTGAAATGTTTTTCAATCAATAACTCAAAGCTTCTAATTTTCGAGACACTCAATTCTGTACTATCTCCCTTAAAGTAAGGTTGATAGACCCTGATGGAATGAATCAAAATCATTTTTAGCAATGATTTAATCAGTGTATCGCGATGAGGGAGATTAGCCTTAAATTCAAAAATCATATCTTCGAATAATTGTTCGATTTTCTGCCCATTTTCTTCCGAAAAAACAACCATTGGGGCATTATTCGTACCATTATTGAAAAATGGTAGTGCTTGTAAGGATAACCCTTTCTCTATTACCTCATAGAATTCTTTCTTAAAGAAAAGCGTATAGCCAATCGTATCTGGACTCAAATCCCATTCATGAACTTGTCCATCGTTCATGAAAAACATTTGATTAGGCTCAACTAAGTAGCGTTTGAAGTCGATGTCGTGTGTACCACTTCCTTTTTTGATATAAATTAAGTTATAGAAATCATGGCGATGCGGAAAATCTGCTGACGAAAGTGTTCGCATGTGGTCTTCTAATCGACGAATATCAACCTTCATCAAGATATTCTTATCACAAGAATTCAGCTGTTCGATTGTAATAATGGGAATCGACTTTTGCACGATTTCTTAAAGTTTTGGTCAAAAAATGGAAGTTTCGAACTAAGAGGTTAGCGTACGTCATAGAAACACTAACCTCTTTTTAAGTATATTAATGAGGTAGTTTTTTTTGAATAGCACCATAAAGCCATGTTCCTGCAATTGCACTCAGAAAAGTAACTGAAACTGCAAGAAAACCACTACCAATTTGAGCAAACAATGGTCCGGGACATGCTCCTGTAATGGCCCAGCCAAGTCCAAAGATTAGTCCACCAATGATTTGTCCCTTATTAAAAGTCTTTTTGGGAATCATTACTTCTTCGCCACTTAAGGTTTTGATATTCAGTCGTTTGATGAGTTGTACTGAAATTAAGCCTACCACAACCGCAGTACCAATGACTCCATACATGTGGAATGATTGTAAGCGGAACATTTCTTGGATTCTAAACCACGAAATGATTTCTGCTTTTACGAATACAATTCCGAAAAAAATTCCAACAGCCATGTATTTGAAGTGGCTTACTATACTTTCTGGCTTACTTTGACTGTTAGGTGCTTCACAAGAAAACTCTTCAACGATTGTATGATTAGTATTTTCCATAGTTTAAAATAATTTAAAGATGTGAGGTAAAATCAGATGGGTCATGGCAAATCCACCGAGCATGAAACAGATGGTAGCTACTAAAGAAGGCCATTGAAGATTTGAGAGACCCATAATTGAGTGACCAGAAGTACAGCCCCCAGCGTAGCGAGTACCAAAACCAACCATTAAACCACCAATTACAAAAAATACTAATCCTTTTAAATTAAAGATATTATCTATATTAAAAATATCGGTAGGCATCAGATGCGTAAAATCATTAACACCTAAAGCCTTTAAATCATTAACGGTTTCTGGGTTAATTGCAATCGGATTAGGATTTGAAAGAAACTGTGTAGCAATAAATCCACCCAACAATACACCAAAGACAAAGAATAAATTCCAGATTTCCTTTTTCCAATCATACTTAAAATATGAAATATTAGCAGGAAAACATGCCGCACAAATATGTCTTAAAGAAGATGAAATTCCAAAGGTCTTATTTCCAATCAAAAGCAAAGTAGGTACTGTAAGGCCAATAAAAATACCAGCAATCGCCCAATGCCATGGTTGTTTAATGAATTCAAGCATTTTTAAAAATTTATAGTTGATAATTATTAGATGATTTTAAACATAAGAAAGGTAGAAGCCAAAAAGCTTCCACCTTTACGCATTTATTCTACCCTAAAGCTTTAAACTTTCAATTTAGATTGACAAACAAAATTCGAACGTGGTACATCAGTTTTTGAGATAGCCGCAAAGCCACCCGAAATATCAATAATATTATCAAATCCGCGTGATTTTAGAATAGAGGCGGCAATCATTGAGCGGTAGCCACCCGCACAGTGAATATAATTCGTATCCTCTTTTGAGAATGCAGACATATTATTACTTAAATACGCTAAAGATACACATTCTGCTTCCTCTACGTGTTCAGCACGGTATTCGGTTTCTTTCCTTACATCTTTTACGAGAAGTTTACCTTCGGTTTCTGCATATTTTTGAGCAAACTCATCGGCCGAAATAGATACGATGCTATCAACTTCTTTTCCAGCTTCAACCCATGCTTTGATTCCTCCTTGAAGATAACCAACGATATTATCATACCCAACACGAGAAAGGCGGGTGATAACCTCTTCAACATTCTCATCTTCCGCAATAAATAAAATAGGTTGTTCGATATCCGTAATAAGTGTACCAACCCAAGGGGCAAAATCTCCCTTAATTCCGATATTGATAGAATTAGGAATAAAAGCATCTTTGAATGTTTGAGCTGCTCTTGTATCTATCATTACTGCTCCTAGCTCGTTGGCTGCTACTTCGAATGCTTCTGGTGATAGAGCTTGAACGCTTGTTTTTACATCGTCAAGGGTTTTAGCACCTGTTTTATTAATCATTACATTTTTCGGGAAATAATAGGGTGGAGGAGTCAGTCCATCAGTTACAGCCTCAATAAATTGTTCTTTAGTTTGAGGTTGAAGTGCATAATTGACCTTTTTTTGGTTGCCTAAAGTATCATAAGTTTCTTTACTCATGTTCTTTCCACACGCCGAACCTGCACCATGTGCTGGATAAACAGTCAGGTTATCTGGTAATGCCATGATTTTTTCGTGCAAAGAAGTATATAAATACCCTGCTAAATCTTCAACTGTAAGATTTGATTTTTGAGCTAAATCAGGTCTGCCTACGTCACCGATAAATAAGGTATCACCAGTAAAAATGCAATTTTCTGCCCCATTTTCATCTATCAACAAGAAGCAAGATGATTCCATGGTATGGCCTGGCGTATGAATAACTTTTACTTTAATTTTTCCGAGCTCGAAAATTTGACCATCTTCGGCAATGATACATTCAAATGCTGGTGTTGCATTTGGACCGTAAATAATCTTTGCACCTGTTTTTTGTGATAATTCAACGTGGCCCGAAACAAAGTCAGCGTGGAAGTGAGTTTCAAAAATGTACTTGATGGTAGCATTATTTTTTTTTGCTTTATCAAGATACGAATTAACTTCACGAAGTGGGTCAATGATAGCAACTTCGCCCTCTGACTCAATATAATATGCTCCTTGAGCTAAACATCCGGTGTAAATTTGTTCTACAATCATGGTTCGTGGTTATGCTTATGACTTAGATATTCGTTTAAATATATGAAACAGCGTTTCTGTTTATGATAATTATTTCTACTTTACATATTGCAATCGCAATTTTCAATACAACTCAAAATCTTTGTTACTTCGTATTCTTTTAGTGAATAATAAACATTCAGGCCATCTTTAGAAGATTTTAGTATTCCGCGAAGTTTCATGTTAATTAGATGATGTGAAATCAAGGACTGTTCACATTCAAGCGTTTCACAAATCTCGTTGACTGTTAGCTTTTCTTGGTAGTCTAACAATTGAATGATAGCCAATCGAGTTGGATGAGCAACTGCCTTTAGTATATAAGCTGCTTTTTCAAACTTTTCTTTTTCTATTTTAATTTTATTGATTTCTGCTATCATTTGCTTTAAATAATTACAATACAAATATATGATAATATTTTCATATAGTAAAATACTTTAGTCGATAATGTGTAAATTGTACTATATATTAACTGATTTTTGATATCTGAGGATTTGAAAAGAGGAGTGAGGCTAACTTCTTGTGATTTACCGTAAGATAAACGCCACTTCTCGAATACCTACATATGCTTGCCAATAGCAAAATTTATAATATTTATTCTGCCTCTAAAACGTTTTTATTGTTTGTCTAAATTGATTTGACTAACATTGCTGATATTTAGACAACATCAATCTTTGATACACATGAAAAAAATAAGTGCGGCTATATTCCTTTATTTTATTACAATTGCGTCAATAAATGCTCAGCAGAAGGTTGATTTAATAATTAGTAATGCAAAAATTATTGATGTTTTTTCTGGAAAAATATCAAATGAACAATGGGTAGTAGTAGATAAAGGTCGAATTTTGAAAGTTGGTCAACTAAAAGAAATGAAGGCTTATAAGCCTCAACAGACTATTAGTGCAAAAGGTAAGTTTGTGATGCCAGCCCTATGGGATATGCACGTGCATTTTGGTGGAGGGGATAGCTTGATACAAGAAAACAAGGATTTATTGAATTTGTACACTGCCATGGGTATTACGGCGGTTCGTGATGCTGCCGCCGATATTACACCAAGTGTTTTAGAGTGGCGAGAGGCAGTAAATAAGGGGAAAATCTTAGGGCCAACAATTTTTACTTCAGGTCCTAAACTCGAAGGGTATAAATCTATTTGGGTAGGGGATATAGAAGTAGGAACTATGGAAGAAGTGAAAAAAGCATTGGATTCATTAGATAAAATGAAAGTAGATTTCGTGAAAATTACTGATAATACCATCAAGCCAGAAATATATTTAGGTAGTATTCAAGAAGCACGAAAAAGGGGATACAAAACCTCTGCTCACATTCCGCCTGTATTTACCATAGAGCAAGTAAGTGAAGCAGGTTTAAGTAGTATCGAGCACATTACATATCTGCTTCGTGCAGGACTAAAGAATCAGAAAGAATTGAGCGAACAAGTTGCTCAAGGTACATTAACTGCCCGAGATTTGTCAATAAAAGCACTCAATGAGTTTGATGAGGCAACCGCAGAAAAGGCATTTAAGATACTTGCAAAAAATAATACCGCCATAACACCAACCTTATCTATTAGTTATGCAACTGCTTTTTTAGATGTCAATGACCACCAAAATGATGAGTTTTTAAAATATATTGGCCCAGGATTGAGAAAAACCTACGATTGGCGTGTACAAAGGGCTGCAAAAGATTCAAAAGAAGCTATTGAAATACGCCATCGTACGATTGAAAAAGCTGCTTCGCTTTTACCACTACTTCAGCGTTCGGGTGTAAAAATTTTAGCAGGCACGGATGCGGGTTACTTAAATAGTTTTGACTACCCTGGTCTTGGATTACATCAAGAATTAGAGTTGATGGTTAAAAATGGTCTTACACCACTGCAAGCTTTGCAAGCTTCAATAATCAATGGACCAGCATTTTTAGGTAAATCTGCTGATTATGGAAGTGTTAGTGCAGGTAAAAAAGCGGATATTCTGCTTTTGAATGAAAACCCGCTTCAAAATATCACTTCTACTCAACGTATATATGGTTTAGTTAGTCATGGTACCTATCTTGATAGTGTTAAACTAAAGAGTTTATTAGTTTTGAAGTAATTGATTAAGTAAACAGATAATTAAAACATTATCTGTTTACTTAACTATTATATTTATTTCGGTATTCAATTGGTGACATTCCCACGATTTTTTTGAATACATCTCTAAAAGCTTTTAAATCCGTATATCCAACATCATACATTACTTCGTTGACGGTCTTTCTACCACTTTCTAATTGTTTTTTTGCCGATTCAATCTTTACCCTTTGTATATATTCAATTACGGTGTTAGAGGTAGCTTTCTTAAATCTTCGTTCGAAAGTCCTTCGACCAATACCAAATCTATCGGCTAAATCATCAACATTTAATTTTGTTTGATAATGTTTTTCTATAAACTCTTGTGCTTGTAAAATCTGTTTATCCTCATGGTCTTTTTGCCCTTGAAACATCACAAAGGGAGATTGGCTATTTCGTCCCATTTCAAGTAAAAAGAATTTAGAAGCCATGATAGCCATTTCACGGTTTGTATATTTTTCTACTAAATAAAGTAGCAAATTCCAGTAAGAAGAAGCCCCTCCACTAGAGTAAATGCCATTTTGTTCAGTAATCACTCGGTCGTCAGTAAGTATTATTTCTGGAAACATATTGCGAAATTCATTGGCAAATAGCCAATGGGTTGAGCAAGATTTGCCATTAAGTAAACCAGTAGAGGCTAATAAAAAAGCCCCAATACAAAGGCTTGCTACTTCAGAGCCATTTTTATGTTGCTCTTTAATCCACGGCGTAAAATCTTCGTTTTTCTGAAGAGCATTTTGTAAATTACCACTTAATGCAGGTATAATGATTAAATCTGCCTTTGGAGCATTTTGAATGGTATAGTCGGGGTGTACAGAAAAAAGCCCATCATTTAAACTGACTTCTTTAGTTAAGCCAACAAGTTTTACATCAAAGGCTGGTTGAAGCTCAGCGGCCTTATAAAATTCATTGATTGCCGAGAACATATATCTTGGGTCAACGATTGCCGCAGGTACGGCTGTTTCTGGTACTAAAATGAGGATGGTTTTCATGGAACAAATCTATCAAAAAACATTGTCGTAATCAACCCACTAAATTGTCGTTTTTGCACATTTATAATACAATTAATTGCATTTAGATTTGTAGTAATATTATGAACCTCATTTATACATTATAATTATGAGAAAGCTAAAATTACAAATTCAACTATCGGTTGATGGCTTCATTGCCGGACCCAACGGAGAAATGGACTGGATGGTGTGGAACTGGGATGATGACCTTAAAAATTACGTAAGTAATCTTACCGAAGCGGTAGATACTATTATTTTAGGTAGAAAATTGGCAGAAGGGTTTATCCCACATTGGGCGGCAGCTGCAGAAATAGAAAATGAAGAGCAAGCGTTTGCCAAAAAGATGAGTGAAACGGCAAAAGTTGTTTTTACTAGAACGCTTGAAGTCTCAACTTGGGAAAATACTGATGTGGCTAAAGGCAAACTTGTTGATGAAATTCATAAACTCAAAAAACAAATAGGTGGTGATATCATTGTTTATGGAGGAGGAAGTTTTGTTTCAGCGTTAATTAAAGAGGGTTTGATTGATGAGTATCACCTATTTGTGAATCCTGCAATACTTGGGAGTGGAATGCCAATTTTTCAAAAACTTTCCTCTAAACAAAATCTTACGCTGAAATATGTGAAAGGTTTTGATTGCGGCATTACCTTACTTTGCTATACTCCTAAAAAAGATTAGTATTAAAGGTCTTAATTTATTCAAAGTTATTGGTTTTAAAGAAAATCAATTTTACAAGAATACTCTTAAACAAGAAAAGAAATTACAAAAGCTATTTTATTGATTGTCATGTCTTTATGATGGCATAATTTTATTGAAACTATGAAAAATGAGCTTACCTTCTGTCTTTGGTTTGATGGACAAGCCAAAGCAGCAGCTGAATTTTATTGTTCTATTTTTGAAAATTCAAGCATCACTTCAGAAAATCCATTTGTGGTAACCTTCGAATTGAATGGGCGAAAGATGATGGGCTTGAATGGTGGACCTCATTTTAAATTCAATGAGTCTGTATCATTGGTGGTGAGCTGTGAAACCCAAGAAGAAATTGATTATTATTGGGCAAAGCTAACTGATGGTGGAGAAGAAAGTATGTGCGGTTGGCTAAAAGATAAGTTTGGTTTTTCTTGGCAGATTGTACCAACTATTTTAGCCAGTTTAATGTCAGACACCGATAAAGCTCCACGAGTTATGCAGGCTTTTTCTCAAATGAAAAAATTCAATATTCAAACTCTAATAAATGCATAAAACAATGAAAAAAGATAAAATAATTTACTGGACCAGCACGGGGTTAATTGCATTATTTTTAATTCCAGGTATTTTCTTTTTAGATAGCCCAATGGCTATTGAAGGAACACAACATTTAGGTTTACCAATGTGGTTTCATTGGGAATTAGGTATTGCGAAGGTCATTGCCGCAATATTAATTATTCTTCCATTTACACCTAATAGAATTAAAGAATGGTCTTATGTCGGGCTTGCGATTGATTTTATTTCAGCATTTATTGCCCTTGTTACGGTTGATGGAATTTCAGCGATGGCTTTTTTTCCTTTTGTTGTGTTTATGATTTTGGCAGTATCTTATATTTATCATCATAAACTCATACAAAATAAATAACCTGAACTTTTAAGTCTTGATTGCATGAGCTGATTGAAGTAATGTAATTATTCAAATTAGGGTCATTATTGCTATAACCATAACAAAAAAATAATTTCTGATTTTTTAAAATTATTTAATAAAGCTGTAAATTCGAAGTCTATCATTGACAATTCAACCCTAACTATGGAATCGAGGAGAGACTTCATTAAAAAAGCAACTTTATTATCCAGCGGAGCTGGCCTTTTAGGTGTTTTACCACCATCAATTCAGAAAGCATTAGCCATAAATCCAGCAGAAGGCAGTACATTTTGGGATGCCGAGCATGTAGTAATTCTGATGCAAGAAAACCGTTCGTTCGACCATAGTTATGGAACGCTCCAAGGAGTTAGAGGGTTTAATGACCCTCGTGCCATTCGATTACCCAATAAAAATAAAGTGTGGTTTCAGTCGAATGCGAAAGGTGAAACTTATGCTCCTTTTAGATTAAATCTTAAAGACTCAAAAGCTACTTGGATGAGTTCTTTGCCGCATTCGTGGGAAAATCAAGTAGATGCTCGTAATAATGGGAAGTATGATAAATGGCTTTTTGCCAAGGCTTCGGGAAATAAAGATTATAAAGAAATGCCGCTGACTTTGGGGTATTATAACCGTGAAGATATTCCATTTTACTATGCTTTAGCCGATGCTTTTACGGTTTGTGACCAAAACTTTTGCTCTTCATTGACTGGTACAACTCCCAATCGTTTGTATTTATGGACAGGAACAATTAGAGAAAAAGCAGATTTCAATGCAAAAGCAAATGTAAAAAACGAAGATGTTGATTACGGAAAATGGGCTAAATGGAAAACATTTCCAGAACGTTTAGAAGAAAATGGAGTTTCTTGGAAGATTTATCAAAATGAAATTAGCTTACCCACTGGTTTAGTGGGGGAAGAAGATGCTTGGTTATCTAATTTTACTGATAATCCAATCGAATGGTTTGAGCAATATCATGTAAAGTTTTCGCCGGAATATTACAAATATATCCAGAAAGTGAACGATATTCTTCCAAACGAGATTGCTGATTTAGAAAAGAAACTTGCTTCATTAGATGGTCAAGTAGCTGAAAAAACAAAACAAGAACTTGCACGAAAAAAGACTTATCTTGAAACAATTAAACAAGATTTGCTTACTTATGCACCTGAGAATTTTGATAAGCTAAGCGATTTTCATAAAAATCTACATAAAAAAGCATTCGTTAATAATCGCCTCGACCCTCATTATCGTGAACTCACCAATCTTGAATATGATGATAACGGTACGCCAAGAATAGTTGAAGTACCCAAAGGTGATGTACTTTACCAATTTAGAAAAGATGTTGAAACTAAACAACTCCCAACCGTTTCGTGGTTAGTTGCTCCCGAGAATTTCTCTGACCACCCTGGAGCTCCTTGGTATGGTGCATGGTATGTGTCAGAAGTGATGGATATTTTAACTAAAAATCCTGAGATTTGGAAAAAGACTATTTTCATCTTGGCCTATGATGAAAATGATGGTTATTTCGACCACGTGCCGCCTTTCGTTGCTCCACACCATCAGAAACCCGATTCGGGCAAAGTTTCAGCAGGAATAGACCCGTCTGTTGAACAAGTAAATATTATTCATGAAAAACAACGGCCTTATAAAAACCCTGAAAAAGATACTCGAGAAAATCCAATTGGTTTAGGTTTTAGGGTACCGCTGGTAATTGCTTCACCGTGGAGTAGGGGAGGAAATGTTTGTTCGGAAGTATTTGACCATACCTCGATAATACAATTTTTAGAGAAATTTTTAAAAAATAAAACCAAAAAAGATATTGTTGAAACGAATATCAGTGATTGGCGAAGAACAGTTTGTGGAGACTTAACTTCTACTTTCAAGCCTTATAATGGTGAGAAAATAGGTTTACCAAAATTTGTTGCCAAAGAGCCATTCATTCAAACGGTTCACAAAGCAAAATTTAAGCAATTACCATCGAATTATAAGTCATTATCGACTGATGATGTAGTAAAAGCTTCTACGCAAGAAGTAGATTTTGAATGGATGCCAAAGCAAGAAAAAGGTATCCGTAAATCTATGCCTATTCCTTATGAATTATATGCTGATGGACGAATGAGTGAGGATAAAAAAAGATTTGAAGTAAGTTTAGGTGTAGGCGATAAAGTATTCGGAAAAAAGGCAAAAGGTTGTCCTTTTGTGGCGTATTTCGAAACAAATGAACTTAAAACACGGAATTATGCGGTAAAAGGTGGAGATATACTGTATGATACCTGGGCTCTAGATTCTTTTACTAATCAACAATATAAAGTTGAGATTTATGGCCCAAATGGTTTTTATCGCTCATTTATTGGTGATGAAAAGGAGCCATTTCTTGAAGTAAATGTTCGTTATCAGGGAGATAAAACAGATAAAAAATCTTTGACTGGAAACGTTGTGCTTGAACTCAAAAATAGAGAAAACAAGACTATCAATGTGGTGGTGAATGACTTATCTTACAAAACGCCTAAAAGACAAGTCAATCTAACTAAAGGAGGCACAACAAGTTTAGTATTGAACTTACAAGAAAGTCATCATTGGTATGATTTTTCTGTAAAGGTTGAGGGCAATGATTTATTTGAAAAACGTTATGCAGGCCATGTTGAAACTGGTCGTGAAAGTTATACAGACCCATTAATGGGTGGCGTGATTTAATGCTTATAAGGAAGTCTTCGCTTCAAGCGAAGACTTCCTTTAAAAAATTATTACTTAAATATAAACTTGGATAACATTTACAGGGCATGCTTCTGCCGCCCGCAAGTTTTCATCATATTCATCTATAAGAATATCAACTTGATGAATACCTTTTTTCTCTTTCGCTCCTAAAAGGACGCTTTTTCCATCTTTTTTTGACATTCTCCAACGATTATAGGCTATTTCTACACAAGCATTGCAACCGATACAGTTTTTCCTGAAATGAATTATTTTGGGCATTTTTGAAATAGAAAATGTAAAAAGAGATGAGTAACTACAAGATTCTCACTACAAGTATTAATATATTAACCGCAAAAATTCAATTTTTATACTGCATCAACAACTTTATAAAGTTTATCCGAAGGCCGTATTTTATCAGCGATAGGCATCGAAATAACCGAACCTTTACTTGCTTTTTCAACCTCTTCACCTTCGCCTAATCTGATATTTTCAGCTTTAAATTCAATATATCCAGTAGTAGGACCCGTGATAATTAAATTATCACCAATGGCTATATCGTTGGCTTCAAGAAGAAATTCACCAACATTAATTTTATCAAAATATTTGACACCTTTACCCACATAAATTTTGCGTTTACTGGCTACTGAGCCATGCACATTACTCCATTCACCCATTTTACGACCAAGGTAGTAACCATCCCAAAAACCTCGGTTATAAACACTACTTAATTTTTCTTTCCAATCGGCAATTTTTTCTAAGGTATATGTCCCATTTTGAATCGCATCAACTGCCTCTCGGTAGCATTTTGTGGTTGTATAAACATAATCAGCCGCTCGCCCACGACCTTCGAGCTTCAATACTCTTACGCCAGCTTCAAGGATTTTATCTAAAAAATCAATCGTACATAAATCTTTGGCAGACATGATGTATTCATTATCAATTTCAAGTTCGTAACCTTCTTCTTTATCTGTTACAATATATTCACGGCGACAATTTTGAATACAAGCACCCCGATTGGCTGATGCATTATGCGAGTGTAAGCTCAAATAGCATTTGCCTGAAACGGCCATACATAAAGCCCCATGGGCAAAAATTTCAATTTGTACTAAATTACCCGATGGCCCAGTAATTTGCCGACGTTCTATTTCCTTCGTAATGAGTTTAACCTGCTGTAATGTGAGTTCACGAGAAGTGACGATAACATCGGCATAATCGGCAAAAAACTCAACCGTTTCTATATTAGTTACGTTTGCTTGCGTAGAAATATGGATTTCTACGCCTTTTTTACGGGCATAATTCATCACAGCTAAGTCTGAGGCAATTACAGCTGATATACCACTTTCTTTGGCTTGGTCGATTATTCGACGCATTAAAGAAACGTCATGGTCGTAAATGATAGTATTGAGCGTAATATAGCTTTTAGCATTATATTCTTGGCAAAGTTTGGCTATTTCGGGCAAATCATCAGCGGTAAAATTATTGCTTTGACGTGCACGCATGTTGAGTTGTTCAATACCAAAATAGACTGAATTTGCACCAGCTTGTAGTCCTGCTCTCATTGACTCCCACGAACCCGCAGGGGCCATCACTTCAATGTTTTTCATTCAAAATAGAATTTTATGGTTTGAAACAAAACCACAAAATTATTGTCGGCGGAGTAGAAGAAATATGATATTGGTTAGGTTTTGAGAATATAAATAAACTAAGTTTTGACGAGGAAGTAAGAGTGTTTTGTATTTCACTTCACTCCAATTTATTTGCAACTGACTCCACAAATCAGATTATTCACTCCACGTCTCTTGCAGAGCTTGTAGTTAAATGCGTTATGTAGTTTTAAAAATTATTAATCAACAACTTTCAAATTTTAAAATTATGAAAAAAATCAAAGCATTATTGGGCGTAAGTTTTCTAGTTAGTTCATTAGCTTTTACTGTGATGTCGTGCGATGAAACTAAAGAAACACCTGCAGCAAAAGATGTAGTAGATGTTGCCTTGTCTGATAGCCGTTTTTCAACTCTAACCAAACTTCTAACTGATAATGGACTTATTTCAACTCTCAAAGGTTCTGGCCCTTTTACAGTTTTTGCTCCAACAAACGATGCATTCGCCAAAATTGATGCAAGTAAATTAAGCAAAGATGAGCTGGTGAATATATTGAAATCTCATGTTTTGAGTGGTAAAGTAATGGCAACAGATGTAAAATCGGGGGTAGCAAATTCACTTGGGTCATCTATTTATTTGTCAAAAAATTCAACTGGGGTTTTCATCAATGGAAATAGCCAAGTAACTACAGCCGATGTTTCTGCTTCAAATGGTGTGATTCATATTATTGATAATGTAATTGTACCACCTACAAAAAATTTAGTTGAAATCGCTCAGTCAAATGCTGATTTTACAGAATTAGTGTCGTTAGTATTAGCGGCTGATGCCTCCGTTCTGACAGCCCTTGCAAGTGCTTCCAATGATGGCCTTACTGTTTTCGCTCCAACTAATGCAGCGTTTAATGAATTATACAAAACTATTCCTAAGGCAACTTTATTGGCACCAGAAAATAAAGGTTTATTGACAAGTGTATTGCTCTATCATGTAGTTCCGGGCAGAGTGTTTTCATCTGATTTACCAAATGTTAGTGGCGAAGTCGGAACTGCCAATTCTACTGCAAAAATTGCTTTTGAACTAGGTGGAGGGGCGAAAGTTAAAGGAAAAACCAGTGGAAATTCTAATATAGTAGCTGCAAATATATTGGCTACCAATGGTGTAATTCACGTAATTGATAAAGTATTACTACCATAAATGGCTATTGCCGACTGCTTAATGCAAAAATGAAGACAAATTTGACTTTAGTTTAATATTAAGTTAGACTAAAGTCAAATCTAATATTATCTAAACATTCGTCAGTTAAAACTGACGGGGTCACCTAGACAGGAATGAACCACTTCTTTTACTATATTCTGAATGACTCATGTTTTTTTCTAATTACTAAATTTAGATAAAACATTTTACCGTACAAACGGTTGTAAAAAGTATAAACTACCTATTTATTTATTAATATCAAAACTCATAAACTGCATTAGTTTCGAATGAAAAAAATTAATAATTAGTTTAAATTTGAATGATAAATGGGTTTATTATTTGAAGAAAAAGTATCCACAAGCGATAAAATATTAAAACTCCTCAGAGATTTTAGTGCTGAGATTAGGGTTGAAAAGGTTGATTCCTTCAGTGAAAATTCACGATGGCTTGTACCAATTCAAGTACAAAAAAATAATATATCTGCTTATAAAAATCGTTTTTTAGTAAAAATCGGTAATAACATCCTGTTTAAAAATATTGATGAAATTGCCTATTTTTTTGCTGAAGATAAGATTGTGTATTTAGTTTCAGTAGATGCCAAGCAGTATATAGTAGATTATCGTTTAGAACAACTTGAAACCTTATTAAATCCGTACGTTTTCTACCGAATTAATCGAAAGTTTTTTGTCAAAATTGATGCTATTCAAAAAGTTAAACAGCTTACTAATAATCGATTACAGTTATTTTTAAAGCCCAATTTTGAGCAAGAAATTTTTATCAGTAAAGATAAAGTTAAAGAATTTAAAGCTTGGCTCGACCAATAATTTTAAAAAAATGACAAGTCGTTAAATGTTTCCTTTTTGATTTACTTGAGTTGATAAATAGGAAACATGAGTTATCTCGAATTTTGAAAGAAACATCATTCCTAGCCGTCTGGAGATTATTTCATAAAGTCTTTTAATAATCCGAGATGACTCATGTTGTAATAGATATTGAACTTGTTTAGGATTAACTTTTATATTTAATTTTTCGTAAAAAACGAACTGAGAATGCCAATAAATTTAAAGCCACCCAGTTAATTGCTTTCGTTTCAAACCTGACAAGTAATGCTTTGAAACTATCCATCCAAGCATTAGCGTGCTCAATGAGTACTCGTCGTTTGTATAACTCTTCATCAAAATGCTGATATTCAGTAGATTGATTTTCTATTTTGTTATTTCGAGAATTAACATCAATATTGGCTTCAATTTCTTTATTTTTACAAATTTGACGAAATTCTTTGCTATCGAATCCAGCATCAGCATTTAGAAAAAGGCCTCTGAGATTAATTCCTGCTTTTATGAGCATTTGACACAGTTCTTCAAAGAGTTCCTGAATATTATAAAGGTCGTTGTGTTTTCCTTCTTGTGGGCTGGCACATGCCAACATTTGTCCCTGATTATCAGCTAAAAAGAGCAAATTAGTTGTTTTTGATGCTTTTCGACCTTGATACCCAACAGCTTCACCTCCACGTTTGGCAAGTGTATGACTACCATCAAGTTGGATACAAGATAAGTCTAAATATGAATAGTTTGATGCTAAAATATTTATCCAAACTTTTGTCCAAGAGCCGTCCTTGACCCATTCATTAAAGTGATAATAGACTCCTTGCCATGTTAAAACCTTATTATTAAAAAATTGCTTTACTGGCAGTTGACGCCATTGACAACCTGTTTTCAAACGATATAAAATTGCTGAAACAATAGCTGTCAACTGTTCTATTTCACACTCTTTTCCACGTAAACCAATACTTAAATTTGGTAATATATATTGTTCAATCGTATTTTTACTCAAGATTTCCACTGTAGGTCTTTTTGATGATTCGCACCACAAAATTCAACCTATTTTGGGAATCTTTTTATAATACTAAACAACCTCATTTTATTAATTCTTCAGCCTTTTTAACTTCTCTAAATTCAAAATTGTAATCTTGCCCGATTCAATTTCAATGAGTTTTTCGTCTTTAAAATCGGAAAGAGTTCTGATGGCGGTTTCTAGCGATGTTCCAGCTACATTTGAAAGATCTTCTCGGCTAATTTTCATATTACTACTGGAATTACCATCTTTAACTAAATGACTGTGGAATTTTAAAAGTGCTTCCGAAACCCTTTTTCTTACAGAATTATAAGCCAATTTCAATAGCTGTTCTTCATTGTCTTTAATGTTATTGGATAACATTTGTATGAATTTCTGAGCAACTTGGCGGTTTTTATGTACAAGATTATAGAAATCATTTTTTGGAATCAAGCAAACCTCGCAGTCTTCCATGGCAGCGGCCGATTCGGTATAATTACTTTCTTGAAGTAAATCTACATAGCCTAAATAATCATTTTTATTGTAGATATTGATAATCAACTCCTTTCCGTCATCATTGGTTTTAAAGGTTTTGATTTTGCCTTTTATAACGCAGAATAAATATAGAGGATAATCTCCTTCTCGATAAATTTCGCTTTTTTTCTTGTAGCTTCTTACTTCTCGGCTTTCGAGTAATTTCTTTAAATCCTCTTCACCACCGGCATCATTAACTAAATCTTCTAAACCGCCTAAATCCTTACTGTAATTTTTCTGTAAAAGCTCTACTTTTTTCAGTCTACTTTCAATGGCGTTCATTAGTTCAACATCATCAAATGGCTTGGTTATATAATCGTCGGCTCCCATTTCCATACCTTTTCTAAAGTCAGAGCGGTCGGCTTTGGCAGTCAGGAAAATAAACGGAATATTGGCTGTATCAGGATTTTTAGAGAGTAAATGTAAAACACTATACCCATCCATAACAGGCATCATGATATCACATATAATTAAATCTGGTTTTTCTTGATGAGCTTTCTCTACACCAATTCGTCCATTTTCGGCCGTAACTACCTCATAATCAGCTAATTCTAGGATTTCGGCTGTATTTTCTCTGATTTCTACATTATCTTCTATGAGCAATATCTTCTTCATATTTTTTAGAAATTTCTAGGTAGGTTTACATAAAAAGTTGTTCCTTCGTTTACTTTACTTTTAAATTTAATGGTGCCTTTAAGTAAATTTACATAATGTAATACGATACTTAGGCCGAGGCCAGTACCTTGGATTTCGATGGCATTGCTTGACCTAAAGAAACGCTCAAATAAATGCTTTTGGTCTGCTTCGGGTATTCCAATTCCTTGGTCAGTGACAGTAATAAATACTTCATTCTCGCCTAAATTTGCTTGAATTTGAATAGGAGCATTTTCAGGTGAAAACTTAATAGCATTTGAAACTAAATTGATAATAATATTTCGGATTAATGTTTTGTCGAGTGACACCATAGAATGCCCATTATCACTAAAATTTAATACAATGCGTTGTCCGCCCTTACAAATTCCTTGAAGGTCTTGCATTAACGATTCTATTAAATCATGTAAATTGAAGGTTTCAATATTGACCAAGACTTTACCTTCCTCTAATCTATTTAAAGACAAAAAATCATTAAGAATGTCTGTTAAATTTCTAACCGAAGCTTTTATTCGATTGATGTGCTTTATTCGTTTTTCTTCTTCTTGCATATTTGAGTATTTCTCAACTAATGACAAAGAAGAAAGGACCGTTGCTAGTGGAGTACGGAACTCATGAGACGCAATAGAAATAAATCTTGATTTCATTGAGTTCACTTCTCTTTCACGTTTAAGTGAATTATCAAGTTCGTCTTTGGTTTGTTCAAGTTTATGAATCGCTTCTTTTAGAATCATCGTTCGCTCTTCTACTTCTCTTTCAAGTTCTGCCTTATAAGCAATCAATTGTGCTTCTGCTTTTTTTCTAATACTAGTATCAATAATAAAAGCAATGACAAAACTACCTTGGCTATTGGAGTAGGGGCTTAGACTTACTTCTACTGGAAATTCAGAGCCATCTTTTCTACGGCCATACAAATCAAGGTTTGCCCCCATCGAACGAGCATGTGGACATTCTTGAAACATCTTCCGATGAGCTTCGTGTTTTACTTTCAGCCGGTCAGGAATTAGCAGTTCAATTGGTTGATTGAAAAACTCTGCTGATGTGTAGCCAAACATCATTTCGGTGCTGGGGTTCACTTTGACTATATTTCCTTCAATATTGGTAATTAATATGGCTTCGGTGGCGTATTGAAAAATAGCTTCTACCTGATTCAGCATGTCTTTCTCTGCAATTGAAATTTTGGTTGCAATCATCGGGCAAGTTAGTAAATTGATAAAGTGCTAAAATATGACATCTATCAGTATTTTCAAAAAACATCAGCTTAAAGTGATAGTTTTTCTGAAGAAATACTTGGATTTAGCTAATATCATAGGGTATTATGATAATCGTCATAATTATTCAAGCACCAAACAGCAAAATTTGTAGTGCGTTAAATGTAGTGTACAAATTCTAAAGCTTACTACTATGAAAACAATCGTATTCGCAACCGACTTTTCGAGGGGTTCAAGAAAGGCTGCCCAAGTTGCTGCACAAACAGCATTGAAGGCAAATGCTAAACTTGTACTTTTCCATGCCTACCGCTATGTGATGCCATACGATTCAGAAATGAGTATGTTGGCAGTTAGTCCGAAGGAATTAGAAAAGCATAGTATTTATATGCTGAAACGTTTACAAAAACGCTTAGAAAAAAAATATACCACCGCATTAAATACTGAAATTATAGTTGAAGAGGGTTTAGTTGTTGATACACTTTCACAAGTAATTGAAAAAACAAATGCTGATTTATTAGTAATGGGTACTGTGGGTGATTCTTTGTTAGGTGGTAGATTTTTTGGTAGTTTGGCAACATCAATGATTCATCATTCGAATGCTCCTATTTTACTTGTTCCGCCTAAGGCTAAGTATTCTTCTTTTAACAATGCTGTTCTTGGCCTTGATTTTAGATTTGATTTAGATGAAGTTTTGCTCGAAAAAGCAGTCTTTTTATTAAGAGATTTAGATTCAGTGGTGAATTTATACACTTTAACAGATGAGTCTGAGTTTGCGAAGGCGGCATCTTTAAAAGTGAGACAATTATTGAAAAATGTACCACATACTTATACGATTGTTGAGGGAGATAATTTCGTGAAGTCGGTATTGAGCTTTGCTAATACAAACCATGCTGATTTGATTATTACTTTTCCAAGAAAACATAATTTACTTGAACGGATTTTTGTGGGAAGTAATACAGAACGACTTGCATTCAATGATGAGATTCCGATTTTATCAATTTTATGATTTGGGTATTAATAAATATTGATGCCGAAATTTCAACCCAATTCAATCTCTAATAATTAAGAAAATGAATTTAACTGTAATACCAGAAAAGAATGCAACGGAATTAATCAACCAGTTTCATGAAATATACCCATTTTTACGACTAGAGATTTATTACAGAGGAGCAGAAATGAGTGATGCAGCACATGAGTGTTTGATTAAGGATATTGTTCATAAAAAAGCAGTAGAGGGCTTCGAAATTAGTCCTAATATGAGTGTATTAGAAGTTGAAACGCTATTTTGGGAGAAAATGGGGTTGCAGGTATCTATTTTCAGAAAGTCTGGAAAAACATGGCTTGAATCTTCTTTTACCAACTATTGGTCGCTCGAACGACAAAATATTTTAGGTAGAGATATGAACGATTACATGAATTTGGAGCCTCAGAAAGCTGGCGTTTGAACATGTAATAAAGATAAAATTTACGCATGAAGAATCAGTTATTAGAAGTTGAAGAAAAATTGGTGTGTTATCATTGCGGTGATGAATGCCCCGATGATTCGATTAGTATCGAAGAGAAACATTTTTGCTGTCATGGTTGTCAGACAGTATATGAAATTCTACAAGATAATAATCTTTGTACTTATTATGACCTCAATTCAAATGCTGGAATTAGTTTAAAAGCTAAAAATTTTGAAGGAAAATATAGTTTTCTTGAAGATACTACAATTATAAGCCAGCTGCTTGATTATCAATCTGAAAATCTTTGTAAAGTAACTTTTTATATACCAAGCGTACATTGTAGTTCATGTGTTTGGTTACTCGAAAACTTCAATAAAGTTAGAGCGGGTGTCTTTACTTCTCGACTCAATTTTATAAAAAAAGAACTTTCATTGAGTTTTAATCCAACTGAAGTTAGTCTGAAGGAAGTAGTTGAACTCTTGGCTACCTTAGGTTATGAGCCACTAATTAATTTGGAAAGTACTGAAGAGCGAAAGGACAAAAAGAATTTAGCTCAAAGAAGTCTTATCATTAAGATTGGTGTTGTTGGATTCTGTATGGGAAATATCATGATGATGAGTTTTCCAGAATATTTTCATCTCAACCTCAAGAATAACATTGATGCTACCTATCAAAAGTTTTTCTTGTATTTTAATTTCTTGTTGTCGTTGCCAGTATTCTTTTACGGTTCTTACGATTACCTATACGGTGCATGGGTTTCAATCAAAGAAAATATCAAGAAAACGACCAATGTATTCAGTGTTGATATTCCGATTGCAGTTGCCATCATTACACTCTATGCTAGAAGTGTTTTTGAAACCTTTGTGAATCATTCTGCGGGGTATTATGATAGTTTGGCAGGATTAGTCTTTTTTCTATTAGTTGGTAAATGGGTACAACAAATAACTTATAATTACTTATCGTTTGAGCGTAATTATAAATCTTATTTTCCATTAGCAGTGAAGGTATCACGTGCAGGTGAAGAGAGTTTCGTAAATGTAATGGAACTCCGTAAAGGAGATACTATTTTTATACATCATCAAGAATTAATTCCGGCTGATGCCCTTATTGTTAAAGGGAAAGGTATGATTGATTATAGCTTTGTAACGGGCGAATCTGATGCAGTAACCAAGCAAGTAGGCGAGTTAATTTATGCGGGTGGGCGACAAAAAGGTGAACGACTGGAGTTAGTTGTTCAAAAACCAGTTTCACAAAGTTATCTTACTCAACTTTGGAATAATGATGCATTTACCAAAGAAAAAGTAATGCCTACCACCGAACTTGCCAATTTATTTAGCAAATATTTCACAGTAATTACTTTTACCATCGCAACGGTTGCTGGAATTTACTGGTCAGTTTTCAATCCAAGTCTGTTTTGGAATGCCATTACTGCTGTACTTATGGTGGCTTGTCCGTGTGCTTTAACACTTTCAATGCCATTTACTATGTCAACTACTATGGCAATTTTCGGAAGAAATAAGTTTTATGTGAAAAATCAAGGAGTAATTCAATTATTGAATGAAGTCAATGAAATTACTTTTGATAAAACAGGGACATTAACTGAAAGTAATTCAGAAAAAGTAAGTTACGTAGGTAATTTGTTAGGTGATTTTGAAGTAAGTCTTGTTAAAACAATTACACAGCAATCGGCTCATCCTTTGAGTAAAATGATTACAGAATCTTTAAAAATTTCTAATTTAAAACCTTTACAAGTAGAATATTTTCAAGAATTTCAAGGAGAAGGCATTGAGGCGAGTATTTCGGGAAACTTAATAAGAATTGGAAAAGCTGGATTTATCAAATCAGCAAACAGAGAAGTGGCACATACCCATGCATTCGTAGAAATAAATGGTATTTGTGTTGGATATTATATAGTAGAAACAATTTACCGAAAAAATTGGCAGTCGATTCTTACCGATTTGAAAAAAAGCTTTAGGTTATTTTTGTTATCAGGTGATAATGATGCTGATAAAGAAAAGTTAGAACCATATTTTAATGAAAATAACTTATTCTTCAAACAAAAACCGCAAGATAAACTTAATTTTATTCGTCAAGAACAACAAAAAGGAAATCATGTGTTGATGATTGGTGATGGTTTGAATGATGCTGGTGCTTTACGCCAAAGTAATGTTGGCATTGCAATTAGCGAAGATATTAAAGTGTTCTCACCTGCCTGTGATGCCATTCTTGATGCTTCTAAATTTGGTCGATTAGCTGAATTTCTTAGATTTAGTAAAACGTCTCTGAATATCGTAAAAGCAAGTTTTGTATTATCGTTGGTTTATAATTTTATTGGAATTAGTTGGGCAGTGACAGGCGAACTCTCACCAGTATTAGCCGCGATTTTTATGCCACTTAGTTCATTATCAGTAGTTTTGTTTGCGGTTGGGCTTACACATTTGTTTGCACGTTTTAGAAAACTTTAGAAGTCATTTGTTTATATACATTGTATCCTACAAAGGAGCAAGTTAGCAACTTATTTATTAAACCTATGAGCATCATATTATTTTTAGCAATTGCAGCAATTTTGGTTGCAGGAGGCTTTTTAGGAGCATTTATATGGGCCACGAAAGATGGGCAATACGACGATACTTATACACCATCGGTGAGAATGTTGTTTGATAATCCGGTTAAAGCACCTGATACAGCATCAACAAAAGATGAGTAATGTCATCTTTTAAAATGATATTTGTCAATACATTTTATTTTACTTCAGGATACTTTTGTTTCATAGAAATTTGTGTTTTTATGAAACAAACAGGTTCGAAGTGCGTTTATGGTATAGCACTAACCGCTTTGATGTTAGTGCTATTTTTTTATTCTTCAAGCTGTAATGGCCAACAAAGTGCTTTTTTGAAACTACCAGAGATTCAGAAATTTAGCAATAAGAATAAAGAAATTACCATTAAAAACGTACGATACACCGAATATTATAAAGAATATGACTGTAAGTGGGAGACATCCCACGCAGTCATAAATGGTTTAGCCGACACTTCCTCACAAAATTTTATAAATGATTGGTTATCAAGTATGACTTACTTTGGCACTTGTGATGGTGACCACGAATGTCTTGATATTTCTTCTTTTCATTACTTCTACAAAATGACCTATGTCACTTCAGTACGAAATGATTTATTAGGATTATTTCAAAAGGCAGGTAACTGTAAAAATACTGACGCACCTTGCTGCGAAACTCAAGATTGGGAAGTTTATGACCTTCAGCAAAAACGTTTTTTGTTGGAGGCTGATATTTTCAAACAAGACGATGCTTCGTTGAATATCTTTTTCAAACTTATTGAAGCCAGAGTCAATTCTTTACGTCTAAAATTAATACCTGACTGGAAGTTATTTGACCGTCAAATTGGTATTAAAGACAGAAAAATTATTGTATATTTGTTAGAAGATGTTGTGGGTAAGCGTAAAGGATTAAAGCTTGAATTTAAAGCACAAGAAATTCGACAAGTAATCAATCAAAAAATTGCAAATCGAGTTTTTTAATCGAAGCCATTCTAAACTGATATTTCTCATATTCCACCAAAACGCAAATCATTCTTTCTGGATTTCGCCCCCAATAGATTTGCTAAATCAATCTAAATACTCATTCACCATGAAAAAGATTCTGCTTCCAACCGATTTTTCTAAAGCTTCTGAAAAAGCAATACATTATGCTTTAGCTTTATTTAGTGATACAGCGTGTGAATTTACGCTTTTAAATACCTATGGTACTAATGTAGAGCCTGAGATTGCCATGTATGTGTTGGAAGAATTGCGTGTAAATGCACAAAACCTCATGAAAGATTTGTTGAAAGATTTGAAAAAATTTGATAACGAGCCTTTTCATACTTTCAAGTTAGAATCTATGCCGATTTCTACTGCTGCTGCGATAGAGTTTCTAAATCAAACTGAGAAATATGATTTAGTGGTCTTAGGAGCAAGTGGGGCGGGTAATAGTTTGCTTTTTGGTAGTGTAGCAACTGAAGTAGTACGAAATGTACCTATAAACACACTCGTAGTTCCAACCAATGCACCAATTAATCAATTAAAAAATATTGTTTTAGCTGCAGATTATGGTTCGATAAGCGATTATTCAATATTTGAAAATCTTAAGAGTTTAGCTGAAAGAAAAAGTTCACAACTTACTTTCTTAACTATCTTACAAGAAAATCAAACATCAGATACCCTTGATGGATTGGCTAAATATGAATTTCATAATTATTTCAGTACGCTTCAAACGAATGATTATTTTATCAAAAGTATTGATGTTGAACATGGTATAAAGGATTTCATTGATGTTCATCGAGTAGATTTGTTAGTAATGGTTTCTCGTCATCACTCGTTTTTAGATATTATTTTCAATCGCAGTGTTACACGGAAGTTTGCCTTTCACCCTTCTGTTCCACTACTTAGTATTTATGATGAATTACCCGCACAATTTATTAATGAAGCCGAGGTTGTGACTTTTTAAGTCAATTTTCTTGGTTTAAATATTGGGTAGTAAAATAACTCCTAATTTTAATTAAAAAAACTCATGACAGCATCGAAATTACATCAATTGGAGCACGCTCATTTTGAGCATAAGTTATGGAGAAATGAGCTTGAATTGGTTTCGCAAGAAGCAACGTTCTTCTTAAATATATTGGATGATTATAAAGTCAAAACCAATACACAATCGCAGGAGTCTCCAGTAGTAGCTGAGTTAGTAAAACAATTTCGGCATTTTCAAAGATTGACTAAGCGACTTCTCGAAGAATTATCTGTTATTGAAAAAGAAGTGGCAGAAGGAGTAATGAGTGACAATGTTTTAGATTCAGAACAAAGAAAAGATAGAGCCTACTTGAATGAAGAAATGAAGTATTTTGAGGCCGATTACCGAGAAATAAAGTATCGTTTTCGTTCATTTATTGCCAATCATGAGACAGCACAGCCAGTAAACTAATTATATGATTTTAATCATATTTCTTTCAGACCTCAGTCATGTTTTTGACTGGGGTCTACTTGTAATTTTACAGCATGATAATTAGAGAATTTAGAATAAAGAGGGCAGAATTTAAGAAGTAATTGTTTCTCAGTTCTCGTATCTCAAGTCTCATATCTCAGTTTTTTACTATCTACCATAAACCAAATCTTATGCGTTTTTTAACCAAACCTTTTTTTAGTAATGACTCTCATTCTGGGGGTGGGGGTGCATTAGAAGGGTTTTATTACGATAATAAAGTAGTAAAAGCCTTTATGATTGCTGCCGTTATCTTTGGGGTAGTTGGGATGTTGGTTGGTCTTACTGCTGCAACGCAGCTATTTTGGCCTGCTGCAAACTTCGGAATCCCATTTACATCCTTCGGTCGTATTCGCCCACTTCACACCAACGCCATCATCTTTGCCTTTGTAGGTAATGCAATGTTTGGGGGTATTTATTACTCACTGCCACGTTTACTAAAAACACCCATGTTCAACCGTACACTCAGTTGGGTACATTTTTGGGGTTGGCAATTAATTATTTTATCGGCAGCACTCTCATTGCCGTTGGGCTTTACGACTGGTAAAGAATATGCCGAATTAGAATGGCCAATTGATATTGCCATTGCATTAGTTTGGGTTGTATTCGGTATCAATATGATTGGTACTATTATCAAGCGTCGCGAACGCCACATGTATGTAGCCGTTTGGTTTTATATCGCTACATTCATCACAGTAGCCATGTTACACATTGTGAACTCATTCGAGCTTCCACTTTCACTCACAAAAAGTTATTCATTATACGCAGGTGTGCAAGATGCTCTTGTACAATGGTGGTACGGACACAATGCTGTTGCATTCTTCCTTACTACGCCATTCTTAGGTTTGATGTATTATTTCATGCCTAAAGCAGCTAATCGACCTGTTTATTCATATAAGTTATCAATTATACACTTCTGGTCGCTTATTTTCTTATATATCTGGGCTGGCCCTCACCACTTACTATATTCTTCTTTGCCTGATTGGGCTCAAAGTTTAGGTACTGTTTTTTCAGTTATGCTTATTGCTCCATCTTGGGGGGGTATGTTGAATGGTCTTTTAACACTTCGTGGTGCTTGGGATAGAGTACGTGAAGACCCAGTTTTGAAATTCTTCGTTGTAGCTGTAACTGCCTATGGTATGGCAACTTTTGAAGGACCAATGCTATCATTGAAAAACGTTAATGCCATCTCTCACTTTACTGACTGGACAATCGCTCACGTACACGTTGGTGGTTTAGGTTGGAATGGATTCATGATTTTTGGTATGCTTTATTGGTTAGTACCAAGAATGTGGAAAACAAAAATCTACTCACTTTCATTAGCAAATACGCACTTTTGGGTTGGAACACTTGGTATTCTATTCTGGACATTACCAATGTATTGGGCTGGTTTTACACAAAGTTTGATGTGGAAAGAATTCACGAAAGAAGGATTCTTAGCTTATCCAAACTTCCTTGAAACAGTAACACAATTGATTCCATTATACGCCATGCGTGCCTTTGGTGGATTGCTATACTTGGTAGGTACATTTATAATGATATATAACTTAATCAAGACAGCAGGTCAGGGTAGCTTTGTGGCTGAAGAGTATGACGAAGCACCAGCTTTAGTTAAAAATGTAAGAGTTGCAGGTGAAGGATGGCACTCAACCCTTGAACGTAAACCAGTGATTTTCATGATTTTATCTTTAATTGCTGTGGTAATTGGTGGGGTTGTAGAATTTGTTCCTACTTGGTTAGTTGAATCGAATATTCCGACTATTGCCTCAGTAAAACCTTATACTCCACTTGAACTTGAAGGTAGAGATATTTATATCCGTGAAGGTTGCTATACTTGTCACTCACAGATGGTTCGTCCGTTCCGTTCAGAAACTGAAAGATATGGAGAATATTCAAAGGCAGGTGAATTTGTTTATGACCACCCATTCCAATGGGGTTCTAAGCGTACTGGTCCAGATTTGCACCGTGTTGGTGGTAAATATCCAGATAGCTGGCACTATAACCACATGATGGATCCACAAACAATGTCACCAGGTTCTATCATGCCTACATATCCTTGGTTGTTATCAGATAAATACAACAAATCGCTGCTTCCGAATAAAATTTCGGTGATGCGTAAGTTAGGGGTTCCATATCCTGAAGGTTTTGAAGATGAGGCCATTGCAAATGCAGAAGAACAAGCAGATAAAATTGTGAAGTCTTTAGCAGATGCTAAAATTACAACAAAATCTGATAGAGAAATTGTGGCTTTGATTGCTTACCTACAACGTTTGGGTACAGATATAAAAAAAGAGCAAACAGCAACTAGATAATCGGCAACGGCCAATAGACGGCAGTCCACAGTTGAGAATTTGAAAAACTTGTTGATTGTGGATTGCAGCCCACTGGCCAATAAATAAATAAAATTATGTATAAGAATGTATTAAATAGCATCGAGGGGATTTCAATATATCCAATCTTTTCGCTAATCGTATTTGTCACATTCTTCACTGCACTTGGTATTTGGGTATTCAAAGCAGATAAGAAATATGTAAATCACATGGAAAATCTACCACTCGGAAACGAAGAGTAAGCATTTTCATTAAATCAGTAATTTGGAGTTTAATACTTATTAATTGCTGAATGTGAACTAATAAAATTATCAATCCTTAAAAATTGTAATAAATGAACTTAGCATTCAAAACAGGCGATGAATTAATTCTGTTCCTGATACTTGCCGTTCTTGTTATTTTCGCCATAGTTATTTTGTTTGTTGTTTTTGGAATATTCCGTACACTCAAGCAAATTGACGCCGAGCGAAGTGGCAAAGTTTTAGAAACGTTTAATTTTAATTCTTGGTGGAAGGGCTTAACTGGAGCCGTGCCACTAGAAAAAGAAGAGGTAATCTTACTCAACCATAATTATGATGGTATTAGAGAATTAGATAACCACTTACCACCTTGGTGGAAATATCTTTTCTACGCAACTATTGCATTCTCTATTTTCTATATGCTAGATTACCACGTTTGGGCGTCGAGCCCTCTTCAAGAAGAAGAATATACACGTGAAGTTGCAGTAGCACAAAAACAAATAGAAGAATATCAGGCAAAAAATGCCAATAGTATTGATGAAAATTCAGTAAAACTTTTAGCCTCAGATGCAAAAGTAGTAGCAAAAGGTAAAGAAATCTTCGTAGGTAAATGTGTGGCTTGCCACGGAGCTGCCGGTGAAGGTGGTGTAGGGCCTAATCTTACTGATGAGTACTGGATTCACGGAGGTACAATCAATGACATTTTCAAGACTATTAAAAACGGTATTCCTGAAAAAGGTATGATTGCTTGGAAAGCTACTTTGAAACCTAACGAAATTCAAGATGTAGCAAACTATATAGTATCTATTAAAGGCACAAACCCGCCAAACGCCAAAGCTCCACAAGGAGAAAAAGTAGCGGCTGATTCTACTGCCACTAAATAAAAATCACTCCCAACCCTTTACGGTTTTGTAGAGGGTTGGGGTATATTCGGCTTAACGCATTGCCGAACCACAATATAAAAAAATGGACACTTCAGCACCCAACATTTCAGACTTTTATGATGAAGAATATCGTGACACCATAGCCACGGTTGACAAAAGTGGAAAAAGAATTTGGTTACATCCAAAGAAACCAAAAGGGAGTTTTCACAATAAGAGAATCATCGCAACTATCATTTTTCTTGCCATTTTCTTCTCGGTTCCTTTTATCAAAATCAGTGGGCAACCATTGTTAATGATGAATATTTTTGAAAGAAAGTTTGTCATTTTTGGTCAACCTTTCTTCCCTCAAGATTTTGTGTTGTTTGGTTTAGGGATGATTACATTTTTTGTATTTGTCATCTTATTTACAGTAGTTTATGGTCGTTTTTGGTGCGGATGGGCTTGTCCACAAACAGTATTTTTGGAAATGATTTTCCGTAAAATTGAATACTGGATTGAAGGCGATGCTCGCCAACAACAAAAGCTAGATAGCGGCCCATGGACTGCCGAAAAGATTCGAAAAAAGACACTTAAGCATTTTATATATATACTTTTTTCGATAATTATTGCCCATTTTACAATGGCTTACATTATCGGAATTGAAGAAACACTTCATATAGTTACAGTTTCACCGGCCGAGCACTGGTCTGGTTTTGTTGGAATTGTAGTATTTACTGCTCTTTTTTACTTTGTATTTACACGTCTTCGTGAGCAAGTTTGTATCGCTATTTGTCCCTACGGCCGTTTGCAAGGAGTTTTAATGGGAAGAAGCACAATGGCAATTATGTATGATTTTATTAGAGGAGAGCCAAGAGGAAAACTCACTAAAAATCAAGATAAGAACCTCACGCAAGCTCCTAAACACGGTGATTGCATTGATTGTGCGTTGTGTGTACAAGTTTGTCCAACCGGTATTGACATTAGAAATGGTACTCAGCTTGAATGTGTAAATTGTACTGCTTGTATAGATGCTTGTGATGAAGTAATGATAAAAGTTAACAAACCTACTGGTTTGATTAAGTATGCTTCTCAAGAAAGTATCGAAAAACGTACGCCTTTCAAGATGTCTGTTCGTGCTTATGCCTATTCAGTTGTATTATTATTATTGATTGGGGTAGAAGCTGCCTTATTGCTCAATCGTTCGAAAGTCGAGACTACGATTATGCGTGTGCCAGGACAGTTGTATCAAGAACAACCTAATGGAATAATTAGTAATTTGTATAATGTTCAGTTTATCAATAAAACGACTAAGCCTATTGAGTTGACACTCAAAGTAGCAGATAACAAGGGAGTTATTAGGGTGCAAGGAGGAAAGCTAAAAGTGCCAATGGAAGGACGCACCGATGCGGTATTCTTTTTAGATATGCCGAAAGTTAAAGTCACAGAAATAAAAACACCTTTGAAAATTGAAGTTTACAGTGAGGGCGAATTGCTCGAAACTATTAAAACCAATTTCTTGGGACCAGCACAATAAATTAATCAATAATGAATTGAAAGTTGAGAATGAAGTTCAACAAGATTTAATGGTCTAAAGTACTAATTCTCAATTTTAATTCTACATTTTAAATTAAAAAAATATGAACTGGGGAAAAAGCATTGCCATCGTCTACTTAGGGTTTGTAGGTTTTATGGGTTTTTTGGTTTGGAATTGTCTCCAACAAGATGATATACATTTGGTAAGTAAAGATTATTATCAGAAAGAGTTAGATTATCAAGAAAATATAGATAAGATGAATAATACTAACCAACTTTCATCTGATTTAAAACTTAATTACCAAACTGATAAACAGCTAATTAGCTTAGATTTTCCTAAAGAATCGCTTGGGGCTAATGGTGAGGTTAATTTTTACCGCCCATCAGATGCTCGCAAAGATTTTGCTGTAAAGTTGAATATATTGCAGTCTGAGCAGCAAACTATTCCTGTAAATAAGCTTGAGCGTGGTCTTTGGGTTGTGAAAGTTTCTTGGAATAAAGAAGGAAAAGGCTACTACAAAGAGGAAAAAATAAAATTATAATTCGATATGAGCGAATGAGCAGATAATCAACTAGTTTATATTGCTCTTCATACCTTTAATCTGATTTCTATCGTCAAAAAAATGTTTTATTCGGCATTCATAATGGGGCTTGTTGGTAGTTTACACTGCGTAGGTATGTGTGGGCCAATCGCTATGATGTTGCCAGCTGATACTTCTGCACGATGGAAATTCATCTTTGGTAGATTTTTATACAACGGAGGTCGCTTAATGACATACGCAGTATTAGGTATTTTTGTTGGCTTTATCGGTGAAAGTACTACTTATTTTGTATCACAAAAGACACTTTCGATAGTTTTAGGTGCATTGATTTTAATAGGTGTTTTTATTCCTAAAAGTTGGCAACAAAAAATAAGTTTGAATCATTTTGTATTTCGATTTACAAATAAAATCAAATCGGGTTTATCAAAATTATTTAAGAGCCATTCATTCTTAACTCAGTTTTCGTTTGGTGTATTGAATGGATTACTACCTTGTGGATTGGTTTATGCTGCCTTAAGTGGGGCATTTCTAACCGAAACACTTACCGACGGGATGTTTTTTATGCTTTTATTCGGATTAGGTACGCTACCAATGATGTTGGGGATTAGTTTAGGAGCTACTTGGCTGAGAAAAACCTTTGCTTTGAAACTACCAAAACTTATTCCGATTACTTATTCTTTATTAGCATTATGGTTGATAGTAAGGGGCTTAGTTATATCGTTTCCACATATTATTAAGCAGAATATTGATTTATCCAATATTCCGTTTTGTCATTAGAATTTATTAGGTTTAGGTCGGAAAAAACAGGGGATATTCTCCTGTTTTTTTTATTTTCATTGTAAATTTATGCACGAAAAATGATTTTTAATGACAGACTTTTTAGAAAAACTTGAAGGTAAATGGCATATTCTATTCACGAATTTTCCGATGTGGTTAAAAGGAGATAAGATTAATCCTACTTTCAACTACGAAATTTCTACTAAAAATGGTAAAAGAGGGTTGCGAGATGAAGTAAAATACTTTCAAAAAGGTAAGATAAAGTCAATTAATGGATTTGATGAACCCCTTAATGAGAATGATCTATCATTCGAATGGCGTGGAAATGGTTTACTTTCAGTTTTAACTAGCCGTTGGAAAATATTATATTTTGATGAACAAACAAACTGGGCAATTATTGAATTCGAAAAAACACTTTTTACTCCCAAAGGCTATGACGTGATTTGTAGAGAAAAACAACCTAATGAGTTATTGTTGGAAGAAATTAATAAAAAGGTAAAAGAATTAAATTTAGTAAAGAAGTTGAAAAAACTTTAAAAATAATGGGCGATGATTTTTTAAATCATCGCCCATTATTTTTTATTTTCTATAGTCTAATGCTGGTTTTCTATTGCCAACCATTGCTTCATACTTGAATTCTTTAGGCCCACGAGCTTTTTCGAATTCAGTTTTTGCGTCTTTCAAAATTTGAGGATTTTCGAAAAGGTCAGTTGCCGTTAATGCTAAAGTTTTAGCAGCATTTATCATTCCTTTTCTACCAATACTCATGCCTCCTGCTGCTACAGCTTGCCAACTGTGTGCGGGTGTTCCTGGAACCCAAGTGGCAGTTGTAAGGCCTACAGTTGGTACTGTCCAGCTTACATCTCCAACATCAGTTGAACCGCCACCACCTTTTTCAGCAGTAAGTGGTTTTACCCCCGTTGCATCTTCAAACTTAACGCTTTCTGCACCTAAACTTTTACTAATTTTTTCTGCGAAGCTCTTCTCTTCGTTGGTGTAGGTTAAGCCACCTACTTTTGAAAGGTTTGCGTGCATAACTTTAGCCAGCGTTTCGTTTGCTAAAAGTTCATAAGTACCTCCAGTTAATTCCCATTCAACTCTTGTACCAGTTCCTAAGGCTGCACCTTGAGCAGCTTTTTCAATTCTTGACCATACATCCATAACATCTGTACGTCTTGGGCTACGAGCATAATAATATACTTCGGCAAAATCAGGAACCACATTTGGAGCTTTCCCACCATTCGTGATTACATAATGAATTCGGGTATCTGAAGGTACGTGTTCGCGAAGCATATTCACCATGTGGTCCATTGCTTCTACGCCATCTAATGCCGAACGCCCTTTTTCAGGAGATGCCGCAGCATGAGCTGACACGCCATAAAAGCGAAACTTTCCTGATTTATTCGCCAAAGAGGTGCCAAAACTTGCACTATTAGAAGCACCAGGATGCCAATGTAAAACAGCATCTACATCATTGAAAAGTCCTTCACGAACCATGTAAACTTTTCCAGAACCACCTTCTTCGGCAGGGGTGCCGTAAAAACGTAAAGTTCCTTTAATATTATTGGCTTTCATGTAGTCTTTGATTGCAATAGCTGCGGCAGCCGAAGCTGTACCAAATAAATGATGCCCACAAGCGTGTCCCGCAATACCACCGATGTTTTTTTGTTCAGCAGTTGAATCTTGAGATAGCCCCGGTAGAGCATCAAATTCGCCCAAAATTCCAATAATTGGTTTACCTTCACCGAATGAAGCTGTGAAAGCAGTAGGAATACCTGCAACTCCTTTTTCGATTTTGAAGCCTTCTTTGCTGAGGGTTTCCTGTAATAAATTTGAACTTTTTACCTCTTGATAACCTACTTCGGCATAGTTCCAAATTTGTTTGGCAATACCGCCATAGTAGCTTTCTTTTTTTCCAATGCTTGCGAGCATTTTTTCTTTAGGAGACTGAGCAAAAACACTCACACTAACTAATGAGCACAAAATAAAGAGTTGCTTCATGATGTTGAAGAAGATTGTTTGGTTAATGGTTAGATTTTTAATTTCATAGTTGACAATCGAAGATTCGCAGATAAAGAAAACTCACTGTTAACCTTTTTTTACGTAATATCAACTACTTGAAAATTTCTTTTTTTACCAAATCAGGTCTGGAACTTGAAATTAAATGACCTGATTCTGGAATAAATATAAATTTAGCATTTTTTCCGATAAGCATCTTCTTTGCAAAAGAAAAATTTGTAGTGTCAACAATCCAATCTTTTCCACCAGCCATAACAGTAACATCTGATTGAATTTTTTTCCAATCATTTTTAAGTATTTTCAACTCCTTTATATGAGCGTATTTTTCATCAGTAGCAGTATTCATTCGTTCTGGTAAAAACCACCGGACTAAAAATATTTTGCCAAACTTTGAAAACCACCAAAATTTTTCAGTGTCAGGGTCAATGGCAGGTGATAAAAGTATTATTTTTTCAATTTTATCTGGATATTTTGCCGCAAGTTTTGCCGCAACTGGAGCTCCATATGACCTACCTACGATAATGGCTTTTTTATTAGAATGATTACTTTTTAGGGCTAAAATAATTGCATTTGCTTGCTCTTCGAGAGTATATGTTTTTTTCTTCGGTCTTTTCTGCGACTTTCCATAGCCTGGTCGGTCAACAGAAATTAAATGAAAAGAATTTTGAAGTAAACTATCATCTAGCAAATTGAGGTAGCCGTCCCATGAACCAGGTGCACCATGAATAAATAGGACTGGTTGAGCCGTATCAGCACCAAAGGTTACAAAATGGAGTTTAATAGAGTCGTTTTCAATAACATGAAAAAGTGGTTTTGAGCGTTTTTCTGCATAATGCTCACGAAGTTCTTTATCAGTAAGTATCCATTTCTGAAAACAAGAAACCGATACAATGCTTGTGGCAATGAAAACAGATAATAATTTTAGCCGAGATTTCACTTCGATTTAATAATTTCTAAAATAAACAATGACTTTAGACATTTTAACACTTTTTTTGACCGAATCGTTTTACTTATATAAAATTAACATTATTTCAATCCAAATTTCTTGCCTGGCATAGTCTTGATTATTCCTTGAAATTCTAGATTTAGAAGGAGAGAAGCCAAACGGTTAATTGGAATTTGCGTTTGCCAACTTAACTCGTCGATATGCATTTCGCCTTTTGTTCTTAGGATTGCTATAACTTGCCCTTCTTCGTCGGTAAAAGTACTTAAATCGAGCAATGATTCTTTAATCGGTTGATTATCATTGTTTTCGGTTAAATCCCAATTGAGAGATTCAACTATATCATTAATGTTAGTATAAATATGGGCTTTATTTTGTTTAATGAGTTGATTACATCCTTCAGAAAACTTATTCGAAAGTGTGCCCGGAATAGCAAAAACTTCTCTGTGATAATTATTCGCAAATTCAGCAGTTACCATTGCACCTCCTTTACTAGCAGATTCAATCACAATTGATACATCGCTTAAACCTGCTATAATTCTATTTCGTGCCAAAAACATATTGCGGATTGGCTGTTTACCAAATGGATGTTCAGAAATTATACCACCATGATTGAGTATTTGTTCAATATATTTTTCGTGCTGATTTGGGTAAATAACATCAATTCCGCTTGCCATTACCGCTATCGTAGGAAGATTATATTCAATAGCAGCCTTATGGGCAGTAATGTCAATTCCATAGGCTAAGCCACTAATTATAAGAGGATTATATGGTTTGGATTGCTCAACTAAATCTTCTGTGGTTTTTCTTCCATAGTCGGTTGCTTGTCTTGTTCCGACAATTCCTAAGGAACGAAAATGATTCAAATCAGCATTACCTCGGTAGTATAATACTGCAGGTGCATCGTAGAGCGGTTTTAATCGAAAAGGATAGTTTTTATCGGTTGAAAAGAATATTACAACTTGTTGATTTTCAGATTTTTGAAGAATTTGTTCTGCTTCTTTTAAGATTTCTTTTCTTTTAAGTCCCTCAATGATGGTTTTTCCAACACCCGGAATTTTCAATAATTTATCAGTTTTAGCTTTAAAAACATTTTCCGCAGAACCACAGTAGCTAATTAGTTGTCGAAAGAATACACTTCCTACTCCCTCTACGTTTGATAGAGCAATCTGATAAATTTTTTCCATACTCAGCAAAAGTACTTTTCTATTATAAAGTTATTGTGAATTTAATTGGTTGTACAATCATCACTTCTTCATCACAAATTCACCCCAAATAGGGAAGTGGTCGGAATAGGGTGTTTCTGAAAAAGTTTTGAATCGTTTTATTTCAAACTTCTTACTATCATAAAAAATATTATCAATTCTAATAAAACCTGGCTTATAATGGTAAGTGAATCCAAATCCTCGTCCAGCATCTTCAAAACCATTATTTAGGTAATTTCTTATTTTTCCGTAGGCAAAACCATAAGGAAGTTCGTTAAAATCACCACAAACAAATACTGGATATGGACTTTCTTTTATCCAATTTTCTAATTCCTTGACTTGAATGGCTCTATCTTCAAATCCATATTTTAGTTGATGATAAATTGTTTTAGCCTCTTTTTTTACCAAATCTTTGTTTTCTTTAGCATCTATTACTTTCTGTACTCTAACACCCATTGAGTGAAGTTGCACATTAATTACTCTAATTGTATCTTTTTTGATAACTATATCGGCCGAAAGTAGGCCATTATGGTTAACTGACCAATATTTCTCTTGCTTTCCAATAATCGGATATTTCGAGAAAATGACTAATCCAATTGTTCCCTGTCCGTGGTCATTACCAGGGGTAGAGTGAACGTAAGTATAATATTTATGTGTTCCTCTAAATTTTTTTAAAGTTTTAAAGTTTGGAATGCCATCCCAATTATAAAATTCCTGTAAACATTTGATGTCAGCATCAATAGATACTGCTTTTTTCATGAGATTGATTGAATTGAGGGTATCATGTTGCTCAATGTAAGTAAAAGCATCACACCACATCATATTATAACTCATGAATGATATACCCGCTCTTGTATCACGACTTTCAATATTGTGCCAAGTCACACTTCGGAGTATAAATGGGAAGCCAATAAGTAAAAGGCAAAGAGATAGAAGCGAACGATAGGATTTGCGAATAGCCCAGATGACCATAAAAATGATATTACCAACCAGTACAAAAGGCATAGATAACATCATAAAGCCAGCTAACCAATGTTTTATACTTACTGAATAGCTGAGTTGATACACTAACAAAGTATATGTGGCTAGTAGGATATTTAGAAAAAATAAAAAATGCTTTACTATCTTTTTAATCAACTGCATAGGAAAGGCCTTGGTCTACTTTAATTTTAAAATTACTACCTTATCTCGACTTTTTGAAATATTTCTTAAAATATCTACTAAAATGGAGTAAATTCCTAGATATTTAGGTTTAATTCAATGATTTCATGGTATACTTTATAAAAATAAGATTAGCAAAATCAACTAAATAATCATCGTAGTAATGCAAATAAAAAATAAAAAAGTCTTGGAATGGATAAAAAGATATTTACCCGCAGAACTAATTTCAATTATTATAACCTTAGTTACTTCAATTTGGATACTTACCCAAACCAAAAGTAATATGACAATGGCAATTGTTGGCACTTGGGCTGGTAATTTCGGGTATTTTGGAACCATTCTCTTGAATGATATAATTATCACAAAACGTGACCTAAATTCAAAAAATAAGAAATATACAATTCAAACTTTTTTAAAAAACTTACGAGCATTATTCGTTGAGTTTGGTATTGCAGAAGTTTTTGATAGCTTGATAATCAGACCAGTATTGATGTATTATATTCCAATTTGGCTTAATAATGTGTCTTTAGGTGTAATCATTGCTAAGTTTACAGCCGATATTACATTCTACATTCCTGCTATTATCTCGTATGAGATGTCTAAGAAGAAATTTCGTGATTTTGAATAATTTCTCCCAATAATCATATCAATATCTACTTATTATTGACTAAAATTTGTAAAAGCCTATTTAATTATATATATTTGCAACAGAAATGTGAAAAAGGAGGTGCGAAGCCCTCCTTTTTTTCGTGTTAAATGATTTAGATTTTGAGGATACGGCCTATTGAGGCGAAAACAAACATGAATAGCAATACCGAAGTAAAACAAAAGATAGAGCAATTACTAGAGCCACTCCTAGAAAACGATAAGTTTTTTATTGTGGATATTAAGGTATCTCTTTCTAAAGTACATAGCAAGGTGACGATTTTGCTTGATTCTGATGAAGGTATAAAAATTGATGAATGTACGGCAATTAGTCGCCAGTTAGGTACTGATATTGACGAAATGATGCCTGAAAAATACACTTTAGAGGTATCTTCTCCGGGGGTAGATTTTCCTTTGAAGTCGGAGAGAATGTATCGAAAAAATATCGGTCGTAATTTAAAGGTAGTTTTCAAAGATGGTAAAGAGGTGAAAGGTAGTTTAGAAGCAGTTGATTTGGCACAAATTACTCTAATTGAAGACAAAAAACGGAAAAAGAATGAAGAAATAATTCCAATTCAAATACCGTTTGATAACATTAAAGAATCACAAGTAATTATTTCGTTTAAATAAAATAAAAAATATTTAGAACAAAATTAAGATGTTTGATTAGGTTTAATAAAATCAATCTAAGTTCAATATTCTTAATTCTTAATTAGATACTCAACTATGCACAGTGGAGAATTAATAGCATCCTTCTCAGAGTTTGCTCGTGAAAAGAATATCGACCGTCCTACGATGATTAAGGTTTTGGAAGATGTTTTCAGAACAATGATTCGTAAGAAATTTGGTTCTGACCATAATTTCGATGTTATCATTAACGCAGATAGTGGTGATTTGGAAATGTGGCGTACAAGAGAAATTGTAGATGATAACTCAGAAGATATTTGGGATTCTGATAAAATTATGCTTTCTGAAGCCCAAAAAATCCAACCTGACTTCGAAATTGGTGAAGAAGTAGCCGATGAAGTGAAGCTTGAAGATTTTGGCCGTCGCGTCGTACAAACAGCTCGCCAAACTTTGATTCAAAAAATCAAGGATTTAGAAAAAGAGATGCTTTATGTGAAGTATAAAGATTTAGTAGGAGAATTGATTATTGTTGAGGTGTACCAAATCTTGGGTAAAGAAGTAGTATGTTTGGATAGTGAGGGTAATGAGTTATTTTTACCAAAAGGCGAACAAATTCCAAAAGACCGACCAAGAAAGGGTACAAGTATAAAGGCGGTTGTTCATAAAGTAGAAATGAATAACGGTACACCACGTATCACTTTGTCTCGTACTTCTCCTGTATTCCTTGAACGTTTATTTGAGCAAGAAATTCCTGAGATTTTAGATGGTTTAATTTCTGTGCGTAAGATTGTTCGTGAACCAGGTGAAAGAGCAAAAGTTGCTGTTGAATCGTATGATGACCGCATTGACCCAGTAGGAGCTTGCGTTGGTATGAAAGGTTCAAGAATTCACACAATTGTGAGAGAACTAGAAAACGAAAATATTGACGTTATTCAGTGGACAGATAATCTTAATTTGTTGATTTCTAGAGCATTAAGCCCTGCAAAAATCAGCAATATTCAGGTTGATAATGAACGTAAGCGTGTGGCCGTTTACCTAAAACCAGACCAAGTATCATTGGCTATTGGTAAAGGAGGTATGAATATTAAGTTGGCAGGTAAACTCGTTTCGATGGAACTTGATGTATTCCGTGATATCGAAGGAGAAGAAGATGAAGAAGACGTTGACTTGTCAGAATTCTCTGACGAAATCGAAGATTGGGTACTCGACGAATTCCGTAAGATTGGTCTTGATACTGCTAAGTCGGTATTGGCTATTTCTAAAGAAGATATTTCTCGTCGTACTGAATTAGAAGACGAAACAATCGATGAGGTATTATCGATTTTGAGAAAAGAATTTGAATAAATCAAATAAAATCTACGATTTAATACGAAATAATTAACTATAATGTATATATTCTTGATAATCAAGAATTTAGAAGTTACATTTGTAGTATTGAATTTTAGGTCACTAAATTTAAGTTTATTACAAGTTTTTTAGGCTTAGAAAACATATAAGTAATCCTTGCACGAGGATAATAAAAACAGATTTTTAAATCATTTTATGACAGAACAAAAAGAAATGCGACTCAGCCTTGCGGCAAAGAAACTCAACGTTGGTATTGTAACTATCGTTGAAAAACTTGCTGTGAAAGGCCATCGTATTGAGAATAATCCAAATGCCAAACTCAACTTTGAACAATTAAATATTCTCTCAAAAGAATTTAGTAATAGCTCATTGCTTGAAGATGGTGGTTCTTTTAAACCAGCTGAAGTTGCTAAACCAGCAACTCCGGGTGGTAGTGCTGATATTTTGTATTTTCGCCAACAAAAAGAAGATGAAAAAAATGCAGCAAATGAGCCAACTAAACCTGCTGAGCCCGAAGTGATTCGTGCTGAAAGCAAAACCCCAGGCTTAACAATTTTAGGTAAAATTGACCTAGACCGAAAACCATCTACTCCGACTCCGCCACCAGCACCCGTAGTTGAGCCAGAGAAACCAGTAGCGGTAGTTGAGCCAGTAAAACCAGTAGTTGTTGAAAAACCTGTTGAAGTGAAACCAGAAGTTAAGGTTGAACCAATAGAACCTCCAAAACCAGTGGAGGTTGAGACTCCAAAAGTAGCTGAAGCAAAGCCTGAGCCAGTAAATATACCTGAACCAGCAGTGATTGTTCCGAAAGTTGAGCCGGTTGCCAAAGTTGAACCTCCAAAACCTGAGGTTAAGCCACAGCCACCAGTGCAACAACAGCAACAAAATCGTAATGACAATCACAACCAAAATCGTCAACAGGGTGGTGGTAATCAAAATCAACGACAAGAGCAAAGACCTGCTTTCAAGCAAGAGCAGCGTCCAGCTGTTAAAATTGAACAGCCAAAACCACAGCCAAAACCAATTGTTGTAGAGGAGGAAGTTATTGAACCAGAGCTGATTTTAGCAAAAGGAGAGAAATTGCAGGGCTTAAAAGTCCTAGGCAGAATTGAACTTCCTGTTGAGAAGAAAAGCACAGGTCAAAGTGCTGATGATAAAGACAAACGCAAGCGTAAGCGTAAGCGTGTAAAGCGTGGTGAAAAGGTTACGGGTGCAGAAGTACAGCAAAATACATCAAAGCCAAAAACTTCTGCTGAAAAAGGGCCTAACAATCAACCTAATACTACTACCAATAATACAAGCAATACAAGTAGTAATAATAAAAATACTGCTAACAACAATAACAATAATAACAACAAAAAGAAAAAAGAACGCAAAGAAGAAATCTCTGAGGGACAAGTAAAAGAGCAAATCAAACAAACGATGGCTCGTATGCAAACCAAAGGGCCTGACTTCGGAGCTAAGTATAGAAAAGATAAGCGTAGGTCTCGTGCTGAACAAGAAGAACAAAGAAACCTTCAAGAACAGGAAGAGAGCAGCATCTTGAAAGTAACAGAGTATATTTCTGCTGCCGAACTAGCATCGTTAATGGATGTTTCTGTGACAGAAGTTATCTCTGCTGCAATGAAAATGGGTATGTTCGTATCAATTAATCAGCGTCTTGATGCAGAAGCTATTCAAATGCTTGCTCTTGATTTCGATTATGATGTTCAATTCATTTCTGCAGAAGAAGAGGTAAAAGTTGATACGATTGAGAAAGAAGATGATGAAGCAGATTTATTACCAAGAGCTCCAATTGTAACTATCATGGGTCACGTTGACCACGGTAAAACTTCCCTTCTTGACTACATTCGTCGTACGAAAGTTGCTTCTGGTGAAGCTGGTGGTATCACACAGCACATTGGTGCTTACGATGTAGAAATTAAAGAAGGTCCAAATAAAGGCAAGAAAATTGCATTCCTTGATACGCCTGGTCACGAAGCGTTTACCGCCATGCGTGCCAGAGGTGCTAAAATTACTGACGTTGTAATTGTTGTAGTAGCTGCCGATGATAGCGTGATGCCTCAAACGCGTGAGGCTATCAACCACGCGAAAAATGCAGGTGTGCCGATTGTTTTTGCCATCAATAAAATTGATAAACCGGGTGCAACTCCAGAAAAAATTCGTGAAGATTTAGCCAAAGAAAATATTTTAGTTGAAAGCTGGGGTGGTAAGTACCAAGAACAAGAAGTTTCAGCTAAAAAAGGTATCGGTATAAGTGAGCTTTTAGATAAAGTTTTGCTTGAAGCTGAATTATTAGAACTTAAAGCTAATCCGAATCGTAGTGCTGTTGGGACAGTAGTTGAAGCATCTCTTGATAAAGGACGTGGTTATGTTACTACAGTAATGGTTCAGAATGGTACTCTGAAAGTTGGAGATGTTATGTTGGCTGGACAATATTTTAGTCGTGTTAAGGCAATGGTTGATGCTTTTGGTGTACGTATCAAAGAAGCAGGCCCTTCAACTCCAGTTCAGGTTTTAGGTTTACCGGGTGCACCACAAGCTGGAGACCGATTCAATGTGATGGATTCAGAACGTGAAGCACGTGATATTGCTAACAAACGTGAGCAGATTAATCGTGAGCAAAGTCTTCGTGCGAAGAAACATATTACACTTGAAGAAATTGGACGTCGTAAAGCGATTGGTAATTTCCACCAGTTAAATGTACTCGTTAAAGGTGACGTGGATGGTTCCGTTGAAGCGATTTCTGACTCTTTGTTGAAATTATCTACTGAAGAAGTTCAAGTAAATATCATTCATAAAGGCGTAGGTCAAATCTCTGAGTCTGATGTATTGTTGGCCTCAACAGCCGATGCAATCGTAATCGGATTCCAAGTACGTCCTTCAAATAATGCACGTAAAATTGCAGAGCAAGAGCAAATCGAAATCAGAATGTATTCAGTTATTTATGATGCAATCAATGAGATTCGTGATGCTATGGAAGGTTTACTTGCACCATCAGTAGAGGAATCTATCGTTGGTACAATTGAAGTAAGAGAAGTATTCAAAATTAGTAAAGTTGGAACTATCGCAGGTTGTTATGTAACTGATGGTTCTGTGAAACGTAATAACAGAATTCGTTTGGTACGTGAAGGTATCGTAGTTCACGAAGGAGAAATTCAGCACCTTAAACGTTATAAGGATGATGTATCAGAAGTGAAGTATGGTTTTGAATGTGGATTAAGTCTGAAAGGCTTTAATGATATTCAAATGGGAGATATTATTGAAAGCTTCGAAATTAAAGAAGTAAAACGTAAGTTATAATTTCCTGAATTGCTTAAATATTTTAAGTGATTTACACCAAAAAAAGGTTTTCTGGATTTATTTCAGAAAACCTTTTTATATGAAAAATCTAATGTTTTTATAGTAAAGTACTTGGGTCGAGTAAGTTATTTTTGATTGAAAACACCACTAATCCTGCGGTATTTCGCATGCCTGTTTTCTCGAGAAGATTGTTTCGGTGGCCATCAACAGTACGTACACTAATAAATAATTTATCGGCAATTTCCTGTGTAGTATGTTGTTTACAAATTAAATCAAGCACATCTAATTCTCTTTGTGTGAGTGTAGATGGAATATCATCTTGAATAAGAAAACGTCTTTTTTTTCCAGAAATCCGATTTTGCATGGCTCTAAGAAAAGTCTCGTTAAAGTAAAAATCCTTCTCAACAACAGCTCTAAGGGCTTTTTCTACTTCAATCGGTTCTACATTTTTAAATAAATAGCCATTCACACCGAGTTCCATCAAATGTGTAACAAAACGCTCTTCACTATGTATTGAAAGAATAATTATCTTGATACTGCTGTATTTTTGTTGCAGAATCTTGGTTGTTTCAACACCATTTAATTCAGGCATTGACAAATCAAGTAAAATAACATCTGGTCTAATAACAGCTTCTTCAATAGTATTGAGTAAATCCTTTCCGTTTTCAGCTTCGATGATTACTTGTATGTTTTTGAAGGCGTTAATGATAGAAACCATGCCTTTTCTAAAGAGTACTTGGTCGTCGGCAATGGCAACATTAATCATATTCATGAATAATTTGAAATATGTGGTTAGGGTTGTTGAACTTCAACCTTTGGCAATAAAGGAAATTGAATATTTAGTTTTAAACCTTCATTTATTTTGGTCTCAAACTTAACAAATCCATTTATCATTTTGGTACGAGTTTCAATATTTTTTAACCCTAAACTTCTTTTTTTATAAGCTATATCAAAATCAAAGCCTTTTCCATTGTCTTCATATTGAATTTGCATTGTATTACCAATAGAAATTAAACTTAATTTAACTAAGGTAGCCTCTGAGTGTTTCAAGGCATTATTAAGTAATTCCTGAATGAGGCGGTAAATAATTAGATTTGTTCTATTATCAGCTTCAAAATCAACTTTAAACTTCAGAAGAATGCTGATGTCTGATATTTCCATTGTTTTTTCACAAAGATCTTCAATGCCGTATTTTAAACCAAATTCTTCGAGTCCTTGTGGTAGTAAATCATTCGAAATTCTTCGCACGTTATCAATTGTATCATTAATTAATAGTTTGCTCTTATCATAATTTGTTTCAAATATTTCTGTTTCAGATAAGTTATGGTGCATTTGACCCACCAATAATTTAAGTGTAGATAAAGCTGCTCCGACTTCATCATGCAGCTCACGTGCCAGACGTTTACGTTCATTCTCTATGGCCTCTAAAGTACCATAATATAATTCCTGTTGGTGTTTTGCTTCAGCTTCTTTAAAAATTAAATCTTGTTTAATTATTCGCCTTTGGTAGAGTATAATAAAAGTAACCACTCCAGCGGCCAATAAAAACATGGCAATCGTGCCGCCAAATAATAATAAATATAAGTCTAACGGCGATGACTGAGCCATAAGCCAATTCCAATAAAAAGATGTAAGATTAACATTAAAAAGGCATGCATACCCCAGGCAAGGGATAATAAATGGTTATCTCCTTTAATGTAATTACTCAAAAAGTAGATAAAAAGATTACCTGCAAAGTAAAATAAAAAACCTGAGTTAATCCAAAAAATAGGTTGATTTGTTGGGTTTCGAGTATCTAACTCCATCAGCATTTTGTAGAAGCATAAAAGCGATAAACCTATCACGATAATGCCTTCTAAACCACTTGCATTGGTGTTGAAGTTATAAATGCCTTGAATGAAAAAAGCATTTATAATGGCAAAAATTACGAATCCTACAATTAAGTAGGTCATGAGGTTTTTATTAAAGAAATCACCAAAATACTTTTGATAAAAGAGACCAATCAGTAAAAATTCTAAAGTTGTGTAGAGATGTAGGCCAGGAAGTGTGTTTGGCACTTTCAAGAATAGTAATGAACGAGATAAAATCTCGAAGAAAATTCCCATGAGAATAAAATACCAAATATAGATAAGCTCATTTTTTAGGAATTTGTAACGAATCAACGCAATTGTAACGGAGAAAAGCAGTACATAATGTACATTATCTAAAAGCCATAGTAAAAATGAATTAATCATTTGAAAATATTTTTAATGAAGTCTTTGCCGAAGACAATTTTGTATGCTTGTATAATTTGTTCAAAGTTTTAAAATTGGGCAGCTGTAATCGTAAATTGTTATTGTGAATTTTAGATAATGATTTCTACAAAAATAAAAGCCAATTAGATAAGGTACAATGGGTAAAAATACCTGTTTTCGGTAGGATATAAACAAAAAAACGAAGCTCTTAAGCTTCGTTTTTTTGTTTTAAGAATGTATTTTAATGGCCTTTTCCTCCGCCTTTCACAACTTCTTTGTCGAAGTCAATGCCTTGTTTACGAAGAACTCCTTGCACAACTATTCCAAAAATAAATAAATAGATAAAACAGCCAGCAGCCAAAAGATAAGATTCTTGGATACCGAATGAATCAGCAACTTTTCCTTGAACTACCGGAATAATCGAGCCACCCAAAATCATCATAATTAAGAATGCCGCTCCTTGATTGGTAAATTTACCAAGTCCAGCCGTACCAAGCGAGAAAATACTTGGCCACAAAACTGAGCAGAACAAACCACCAGAAATTAAAGCAAATAAAGCAACTTTACCGCTTGTCATTACCCCAATTACCGACATAATTGCTCCTAATGCTGTGAAGATTAACAATAATCTTACTGGTTTTTCCTGACTTGCAAAATAGGCCAGAATCATTACTGCAACACAAACTGCATAAGGGAATAGGTCACTTACATCACCACTGTATAAAGAATTTACTATTAAAACAATGGCAAAGGCTACGAATGGTATCGCTACTGTAAGGATTTTTTTCACAGAAGCAGAAGGATTAAAGTTCCCAATGGCTGCAGTCCAACGGCCAATCATCATACTTCCCCAAAATAATGATACGTATTTTGAAATTTGAGATGAATCCAAATTTTGAGTTTCTTTTAAATATTCGCCTAGATTAGAGCCAATTGTTACCTCAACACCCACATAAACGAAAATTGCAGTCATTCCCAAAATCGCTTGTGGATAACTTAGAACAGAACCAGCATTCTGAATCTCACCTGCTTTGTTAACGATTGAATACCCCATGTAGCCAACCATTAATACACACATTAAGATAAAAGTAAATACGATAGCGATTTCGATTGAAAATGCAACCGCAACACCTACGCAGAGAACTAAAAATGCCATTGGCAAACCAATAACTATATTACTTACTTGTACATCTTCATCGTTTTTGATACGTGGTAATTTTGAAACCCAAAAGAAAAGTGCCATTAAAGCAAATAAGGCTCCAAGAATTAAATAAGGTACTTTCACATCTTCGATAGAAGCATTTGCCGCAGCATCTTTCGAAATAGAACCAAAAATTGCATAAGAAACTAAAGCTGGGCCGATTGTTCCGCCAAGATTGTTCACAGCACCACCAAGATTGATACGTTGTGCACCAGTCTCTGGGGGGCCAAGGGCAATCATAAACGGCTGAGTAGCAGTTTGTTGGAGAGAAAAACCAAGGCCAACAATAAATAAACCCGAAAGTAATAGATTATAAGAAGCATTCTGTGCGGCAGGATAGAAAAGTAATGTTCCAATGGCTGATATCAAAAGACCTATAACAATACCATTCTTATATCCTATTTTATTGAGGATATCACCACCCATGATGCGGGAGAATATCAAATAAAGCACTGAGCCGATAAAATAAGCTGCATAAAAAGCAAAATCGACTAATTGGGCTTGCGTTTGTGTGAGTTGGAATTTTTCTTTAAAAAGAGGAATTAAAATACCGTTTGAGGCAGCTACGAAACTCCAAAAGAACCAAACGGTCATGAGTGTGTAAAGATGCGAGCGATTATTTTGCATAAGTAGTTAAGGTTAAATTAGATATTGCAAATAAGTAAATATATAGACTATTTCCAAAAGTTTTCGTTATACTAAGTTCGATGAATAAACATTATCAGAAAAAAAGGTTTGGTGTAAACTCACCAAACCTCTTCGTTCATGTGGTGTATTTTAAAGGCTTATAAACCCCATTTTTCTGGATTTCTACGCCACTTTTTCAATGATTCAATCGAATCGGCTGATATGTAGTTTTGAGCCATAGCTTGGTCGATAAGTGCATTATAATTGCTTAAAGTAACTAATTTTACTCCTTTATCAGCAAAGTTTTTGTCAGCTAACTTAAATCCGTACGTAAAAATAGCTACCATTCCAATTACTTCGATACCAGCCTCACGCAGGGCATCTACGGCTTTAAGAGAGCTGCCACCAGTTGAAATTAAATCTTCAACCACTACTACCTTTTGACCTTTTTCAATTCTACCTTCTATCTGGTTACCCATGCCGTGCTCCTTTGGTTTCGGACGTACATAGGCAAATGGCAAATTTAAGGCATCAGCTACCAGTGCTCCTTGTGGAATACCCGCCGTGGCTACACCTGCAATTACTTCTGCTTCAGGGAAGTATTTTTTGATGGCCTTTGCTAAAGATTTTTTAATAAAAGTACGACCTTCTGGATAAGATAATGTCACGCGATTGTCGCAATAAATAGGGGAGTTCCAACCTGAGCTCCATTTGAATGGCTGAGCAGGACTTAATTTTACGGCTTTCGTTTCTAATAATAAAGAAGCGATTTTTTTAGATACTGTCATGGTTATTTAGTTCTTTGCCCCAACGAACTATGCTTAAAGTTTAAGTAAAAGGGCAAGGTTTTGTATAAAAAACTCCCCTCAAAATAAGGGGAGTGGGTTAATCGTCTTTTTTGGTGATTAAGATTTTATCAATACGGTTTTTATCCATATCAATAATTTCGAATTCATATTCTTCCCAGCTAAACTTATCGCCTGTATCCGGAATTTCCTGCAAAATATGAAGAGCGAATCCACCTAAGGTATCGAAACCTGTATAATCCTTACGATTATTGATAACAACTTCGAATTTGTTTAAGAAATCGTCGAAAGGTAATGTTCCATCAACTAAGAAACTACCATCTTCACGTTCAAAAATTTCATATTCAAATTCATCATTTACCGAAATATCTCCTACTAAAGCATCAAGGATATCATTTAAGGTAATAATACCCAAAACACTGCCATATTCATCAACGATAATACCCATGTGAATTCGTTCTTCACGGAATTTTTCGAGTGCTTGATAGGCTTGGTTATTTTCAGGAATAAATAATGGTTCTTTAACTAATTCCTCTAATCGTTTAAGCTCAATGCTAAGGTCTTTGCCCAATAAGTCTTTGATATATAACAGACCAATAATATTGTCGATACCATCTTTACAAACTGGATATACAGAGTGCTTTTTAGTGATAATCTTTTCAACATTATCTTCTAAATCATCTTCTAAATCAAGATAAGTTAATTCACTTCTGTTTGTCATTAAAGAAGTGATTTTTCTATCACCTAAATGAAATACATTTTGTACAATTTCTTGTTCAATTTCATCAATCGCACCTCCAGTGGTTCCTTCTTGAATCATTGATTTAATCTCTTCCTCAGTAACTGAATTGTCAGTTGCTTCAATGCCTAAAATCTTAATAATTAGGTCGCTGCATTTAGTTAGTAACCAGATAAATGGAGCGGTTAATTTTGAGAGTAAGTTCATCGGAGCCACCATTACTTTAGCAATGGCCTCTGGGTTTGACATTCCGATGCGTTTTGGTACTAATTCACCTAATACCAACTGTACAAATCCAATCATCAACACCACTAAACCAACAGCAATGTTATCGGCATACTTAGCTTCTAAGCCAAAACCCGTTAAGGAGTCTTGAACACCAATGGTTAAAGTATCGCCTGAAAAAATACCGGTTAAGATACTGATAAGTGTGATTCCGATTTGAACAGTTGAAAGAAATCGATTTGGAGAGGTAGCAAGTTCAAGTGCAGCGGCGGCACGACGGTCTCCGTTTTTACTGGCTATTTCGAGTTTGGTTTTTCTTGAAGATACGAGAGCAATCTCCGACATGGAGAAAATCCCATTAAGAATTACTAAAAAAAGGATTATAAAAATTTCCATTTAAAGTTTAAACCCTCAATAATTGGGGTTCAGATGATTATTAAGGTGCAAAATAAAATATTTTCATCAAAATTTATGCAAAAACAATATTATAATTTTTTTTAGTATCTGATTACTTCCAAAAAAATTCCGAACTTTGTCTTCCAATCAAATATTTTCAAAAATCTATATGGTCATTTTTATTGACGACAAATTAATAAGAATTGTTAGTAACTCTAAATTGAAGCGTTTACATGGCAATGATTATGATGTAATGCTTGATGCACGTTTGGAGATGCTCAATTTAAAAAAACTGCATGGTCATGTAGTAATTTTGAATGCAAACGAAGCAACGATTGACAAGTTCTTTAAAATTATTCAACAAACAAAAGAGGTTGGTTATCAATCGGTTACGTTTGTAGTTGATAATAAAGAATCTACTGAACGACAAATTCGTGGTTTTTATAAAGTTGTTAAGGCGGCAGGTGGAGTCGTCTTCAATGAGGATGACAAAATATTGATGATGTTTCGTTTAGGTAAATGGGATTTACCAAAGGGAAAACGAGATGATGGTGAAAAATCGAAGCAAACGGCTGTAAGGGAAGTAGAGGAGGAGTGTGGTATTCAAGTAAAGTTAGGTGAGAAAATTTGCACAACTTGGCATACCTATACGATGGGGAATAATAAAATTTTGAAGCGTACGAAATGGTATAGAATGCATTGTTCAGATGATTCAAAAATGCAACCACAAACCGAAGAAGGAATAGAACGATTGGAATGGATGGGCTCAAAAGAAGTACAAAAAGCTTTGTTGAATTCGTATAGTTCTATCAGATTTGTAGTTGACCAATTAGGTAATAAAAATGAAACCGATTCTGAATAAGAAGCTTTTTATATTGATTTTACTTGTTTTTGCTTTGAAAGAAGTTAAGGCTCAAAACTCGTGTCAGCCGAGTTCCTTTACTTTTAGCCCTAGCACACAAAACCGCACAATTGATTGGAGAAAGTTTCCTGAATTTTCATTACCATTTTCAATTGTTTATGGAGGACCACGTTTTGGGGATTTCCAAAAACTACCATTAAAATATGGTTTTAGTCATTTAGCTACTTCCGATGGAAATGATGCAGATTTACCTCGTAATCAAAGAGCTGCAGTTTGGTATGGCACAGGTTATCCTTCTGCTAACCAGCCTTGGGAAACTGCAAAAAGCCCTTGGGGAAATAATATAGAATTGTATAAAACGAAGTGGAAGAATGATATGGCGGGCTTTGCCAATAGTTTTACGAGTTCTAAAGGTACGGGTATCGTCGATATTGATTTATTTGTACCTGATATTGAACTTCAAATCAAGTCAAATGATTCTATACTACTCCTGAAAAATCACCCTGCTACACCTGCCGCTTACAAAAGTCTTGATAATCAATCATTCATTGTTCAATACAAGAAAGATATCCAAGCTTTATACGGACAAGCATTTGCTGCAACTAAGCAATATTCAACGACAACTAGTAAGATTGGAGGATATTCGGATGCTCCAATTTTGAATACGTACATAAATATTGCTGGAAATTCTTGGCAAAAATGGACCTCAGATGCGTCTCTATTGAATTATATTAATTATGATTTTTCTAAGAATACCATCGGAGGGGCTGCTTATGACAACCAAGATTTCTATTCGCCCGCAGCTTATTATTATTACGACTTCCCCAATCCACTTGCTCCTGACTATTTAGCCTATATGCTATTTCAAATTGAAGTCAATCGAGCATGGACCTCCAAACCAATTATTCCTTTTGTTTGGCTTCGGTATAGTTATACTCCTCAATTTGTCAAGAGGTTTATTAGACCATTTATGGCTGAAGCAACGGCTATCTTTCCATTCTTTTCAGGAGCGAAAGGTTTATGGCTTTGGGAAGACCCTGGCACTTTTGGTAATAACGAAAACTTTGCCACCTACGAGTACTTTATCAATGGATTATACCGCCTTTCTCAATACAAAGAAATGTTCTCTGGTAACTATGAATTGGTTATTCCTGCTCCTGCTCGTGAGTATGTAGATACAAGAAAACCTATTTGGAGAGGAGTGGCAAAAGGCAATGAGTTATTGGTAGTGGCACATAATCCTTATGCGAAAGATGAAAATGAAATAGTTACGATTGAGGTTGCTTACAAATCGTATCGCCAAATGATTACCCTCAAAGGTTATGAAGTGTTTTTATGTAAGTTTGATATGTCTTTACTGGCAAATGAACCCAATATTCAAGCTTTTGAAATAGCCCCTAATCCTGCACAAGAACGTGTGTCATTAAAAGTTTATAGCTCAAAACAGCAGAAACAGCCAATCGAAATATTTGATTTACAAGGTCGAAAAGTATTTGCTGAAATGCATGATTTTACGTTGGGAGAAAATATAAAAACTCTGAATATCAGTAAGCTATCGGATGCTACTTACCTACTTAAAACTTTAGGCATTTCAAGAAAATTAGTAATTTGTAAGTAGAAATATCTAATTTTTCGGAGTATTAGTGATAAAGATACAGTCGCAAAAAAATAGCATATAGAAGAGAATAACTTAAAAAAACGCTAGTTTTAGCTGAAAACCTAATAAATCTGTGAAAATATTGTGACAATATTTAGTATCAGTTAAATGCTCATTAGAAAACTAAAACCATGTTTCTGAAAACCCAAAGATTCGTAGAATTGATGAGCTTTTTCACGTTTTAGATTACTTGAAAGACTCATTTTATAACATCCTTTAGCCTTCGCGTAAGCCAAGGCAAACTCCATCATTTGTTTACCAACCCCTTGTCCTTGCATTGTAGGTAAAACACCGACATCCTCAACAACTGCTGAAGGGGTACCCAAGTGAGCCATGTTTTCCATGATTAATATAGCAAAGGTTCCTACTGCTTTATCTTTAATTCTTGCTATAAAAACTTTATAGTCAGGGTATTGTTGTTGTTTTAAGAATATTTCTTTTGCTTTCTCTAAGCTTATTACTCGACCGTTATCCAAAGATTCAGCGTAAATTTGTAAAATATCTTCGAGGTCATTTATGGTGGCTACTTGAATATTTAATTCCATTTTTTTAAACAATTTTATTGAACAGAAAGTTAAAAGCGAATGATTTAAAAAGATAGGATTGTGAGCAAGAAAAAAAGTAAAACAATGTCAAATATAAATCAAAAATATGACATTGATGACTATTACTACGAGAACGGATTTATAGTCTTTACAGCAGCTTACCACCAAAAGCGTGGGTATTGTTGTAAGAGTGGGTGTCGCCATTGTCCTTATGGTTTCAAAAAAAACTGAGCGATACTTTTTCATTTCCAAAAAAATGTGTAATTTTGCACTCCGTTTGAGGAATTAATAATTTTTTCATAGAAAATATTTCAATAGGCAATGGCAAAGGTTTGTCAAATCACTGGTAAAAAAACGCAAGTCGGTAATAATGTATCGCACGCTAATAATAAAACTAAGCGTAAGTTTTTCCCAAATTTAAAAACTAAAAGATTCTTTTTAGAATCAGAAGGTATTTGGGTTTCGTTGAAAGTTTCAACTTCAGCTCTTCGTACAATCAACAAGAAAGGCTTAGAAGCTACTATTGTTGATGCGGCTCGCAAAGGAACTTTAGCATTATAATATATAGCTAAAAAGCAATTTTAGATATAAAGCATGACCCAGCAAGGGTCATGCTTTTTTCTGTTGTAGAAAGGCTATAATCTAATTTATTTCGTATATTCAAGCAAATTAATACTTTGTTTAATTAATCTTATATTATGGTTCAAATCAACGAAGCAACAAACTATATTCAATCGATAATTGGCGATTTTAGACCTCAGTTTGGTATCATTTTGGGTACTGGGCTCGGTAAACTCACGACCGAAATCGAGGTGGAATACACCATCAATTATGAAGATATTCCACATTTCCCAATTGCAACCGTTGAGTTTCACACAGGAAAACTACTTTTTGGAAAACTCAAAGGTAAAAATGTGGTTTGTATGCAAGGACGCTTCCATTATTACGAAGGATACTCGATGCAGCAAGTGACATTTCCAGTAAGAGTGATGAAAATGTTGGGCATCGAACGCTTAATTGTATCCAATGCTGCGGGGGGAATGAATCCAAGCTTTTCAGAGAGCGACTTAATGATTATAGAAGACCATATTGCTTTGTTTTTACCTGAAAATCCATTGGTTGGCCCTAATATAATGGGCGACCGATTTCCAGATATGAGCGAACCGTATGATTTAGAAATGATTGAAAAAGCTAAATTAATTGCTACACAAAATGACATCGAAGGTGTGCATACGGGTACCTATGTGAGTGTGAGTGGGCCACAACTAGAAACAAAGGCCGAGTATAAACTTTTAAGAATGGTTGGTGCTGATGCCGTGGGTATGAGCACTGTGCCAGAGGTAATCGTTGCTCGTCAAATGGATTTGCCTGTATTTGGTATTTCTGTCATTACGGATATGTGTATTCCTGAAACTTTGAAAAAAGCAGAGATAGAAAAGATATTAGCTTCGGCTTATAGAGCAGAACCTAATATGACCTTGATAATCAAGGAATTAATTGCTGGACTTTGATTTCATATTGATGTACATGTAAAAAAGCCTTCCCTAATTGGGAAGGCTTTATGTTTTCTAGGGTATATATTTGGTTTTTAGTTTAAAATGTAAAGTTCAAACGAGCAAACAGAAAGCGGCCATTAAAGCCAAATTGTTGTACTCGTCGAGAATAAACAAACCGACCAAGTGACATATTTCCAGAATGTTTATGAATATCTTGGTAGACATCAAAAATATTATTCGCACCAACTGATAAACTCATGCTTTTCATTAACTGGTAGTTAAGAGTAAGGTCAGTAATAGTTTTTGGTGTAAATGTTTGGTCTAAAGTTTCTTTTGTGTTGTTATTGAAGGCATTGGCAACGAAGTTTGCATCACTTAAGATAGTGGGGTCTAAATAAACAACTTGTCCGAAATGCACCACACGAAGCATTGTTCCAAATTTACCTACTTTATAATTAATTGTACCAGTAATCTTATTTTTTGGACTTGCTACTTCAATTCGGCTTTGGTCTTCACGATTAAAATAATTTGCTAATTGGCCACTATTGATAAGTGTTTGTGAAGCTTTAATTGCTGGCTTACCATCGGAGCCTTTAATTACTTGATTATTGATAAATGCTCCCGCCAAAGTGAATTTTAAATGGTGTTTATCTCCAATCTTAGTACCATAAGCGGCTACTGCTTCTAAGCCCCTCGAACGCGTATCGATAGCATTGGTAAAGAAATTAGCAGTATTTGCACCAACCGCAGCAAGTTGAGCTGCCAAATTAGCATCTCCATTTGCAGTAAAATTATTTGTTAAGATAATACGGTCTTTGATATCTATTTGATAAGCGTCAACAGTTAATTCTAATTTACCTAATTGGGCAGTTGCACCTAAACTATAATTAGTTGAAGTTTCAGGTTTGAGTGTTGGAATACCTAAAATAGCTGCTGCCTTGCTATTATTTGGCAAAGTAGCACTTTCTACAGGTGTTTGAATACCATTAATGGTTACAAACAGCGTATTAGTCTTAGAATAATAGCTCTGTTGTAGTGAAGGTGCCCTAAAACCTGTACTGATGGCTCCACGTATGGCTATTTTATCGGTTAGTTTATAGCGAGAGGCAAGTTTAAAGTTTATTGGGGTTTGGTCGAAGTTTGAGTATTTTTCTAAACGTAACGCTCCCGATACAATCCAAGCTTTTGTTAAATCAAGTTCTAAATCTGTATATAATGCAAAACTATTTCTGCTAAAAGAACCTGCATCTTTTGGAAAGAAACCAGCAAAAACCTGAGAGCCTAATGCTACGCCAATGGCTTTTTCATTATAGTTTTTCCAAGAGGCTTCTTCACCTGCACGCGTACTAAACTGATCAACTTTAAATTCAGCACCTGCTCCAAAGTTTAAGCCACTTAATATAGTTTCAAATTTACGGCTCAAATCAAAATTAGTGGTATTCTGACTGAATGCATTACCACCAGCATCGAAAGTACGCTGAAAATTAGTAGTTCCAATAGCTTGAGTATAGTTCACAGAATTATCAACCCCATAATCAAAAATATTTCTACCAAATACATTACTTAAATCAAAATTCCAGTTCTTCATCATTTTGCCGCGAATGCCTGCAGCAAATGAGATATCGGTTACATTTGAATTGATTTCGGGTAAAAAACCATTAGGATACACCGCAAATACATTCGTACGAATAGTATTCGCTGGAAGGCCTGTAGCTGAAACAGCGGCTGCATTAAGTAAAGGAACAGCATTCGGATAGCGGTAAAAACCTGCTGCATTTCCTTTTTTATTATTCCACCCACCAAATGCATAAGCTTCAAAGTTATCGTTGATTGGTAAAGCAGCATTAATAACTATGCCACCACCTTTTACTTGGGAGTTTCCAATACGCATGTCGAAGTCATTGCGTGTAAGACCCTTACTAGCAATTACTTGGTCGTCAGTTTGGCCTGTTACTGCAGGGAAAACTTGTCCTGTATAAGTACCTGTACGGTTGGTAGCTCCACGAGATACATATTCACCAGTAACATTCAAAAAACCTTTTTTTCCAAGTTTTAATCCATAATTCAAACCTAATTGAGCAGTAAGGCCATCTTGTACGTTAACACTTTTAGATTGGCCATTTGAGAAATTTACTGCGTAATTTTTATCATAATTTGTAATATTTTCACCGGTAGATAAGTTCCCACTTAAACCCATTTGTTTCTTTAATACGATATTAATTACTCCAGCAATCGCATCCGAACCGTATTGAGCTGCAGCACCATCTCGTAAGATTTCAATTTTTTCAACGGATGTTGCAGGAATGGCATTCATGTCAGTGCCAACTGTTCCGCGGTTAACCGTTCCGTTCACATTTACTAATGCTGACTGATGTCGACGTTTGCCATTCACTAAAACCAATACTTGGTCTGGCCCTAAGCCTCTTAATTGGGCTGGATCAACGTGGTCAGTTCCATCTGAAATAGCTTGGCGAGACGATTGAAATGATGGAGCAACGAATGTAAGAATTTGATTGATGTCAACTTGTCCAACATTATTAGTTACTTGCGAAAGCGGAATGACGTCAACAGGAACAGGAGTATCTATTTTGGTTCGTCCGCTGCTACGTGTTCCGGTTACAACTACCTCACTTAAGGAAGAAAGAGCTTCTTCAAGAGATATGTTAATGGCTTGATTACCCGAAATTTTTACTTCTTTACTTGAAAAACCAATAAAGCTAAATACCAAAATATCACCATCATCGGCATTGAGTTTAAATGTACCGTCCATTTCAGTACTGGTACCCCTCTTTGTACCTTTGATACTGACACTCACACCTGGAAGAGGCTCTCCTTTAGTGTCAGTAACTTTTCCTGTAATGGGACTTTCGATTACGTTTGGGCTGAGCATAACATCGGCCATGCGATTTAGAATAATTTTATTACCGCTAACTTTGAAAGTAATATTGAGCGGCTTTAACAGACTTTCGAGCACATTTGAGAGTTTTTGCTGTTTCACATTAAGCGAAACAAAACGATTACTCTTGATTAGCTTCGAACTGAAAACAAACTTCACATTTGCCGTTTCCTCAATTTTATTCAAGGCATTTTCAAGGTTTTGCTCTTTGAGTTGCAGCGATACTTCTCTGTCTAATACTTCTTGAGCACTACTTGAGTGAGCATAGCTTAGTCCAGTAAAAAGCAGAGCCATACAGAATTGCAGGAGGCTCAATCTCATAATTTTAGTGGTTAATGAATTGGTTTTTGTAAAAAATCGCATAATTTTAAACGTTTTTGAGAATTTGTGAGAAATGAAACAAAAACATTCCCTTTTTATTCGAATTCGCCAAAATTCGATTAGGGAAAATTCAATCGGTGATGTTCGTTGCATCACCGATTTTGGTTTAGTTGAAATTTAGTTTTAAAGCTGGTACTTATGTGGAAAATACCACAGATGTTTATCAGTTTAGTTTTTACATCCTTTGCTGTTTATTATTATTTGCCCGTCAATGACTTGATACTGTGCTTCAATGGCATTACAAACCAAATCTAATTTTCCATAAAGAGGTTCGTCTGATAAAGTGGCTGTTACGGGGCATTCCTTCAATAATTCTTCATCATATATGATTATAATCCCATAGGCTTTTTGAATAGTCGCAAAGATATTAGCAGCTGATTCATCCCTAAATTCAAAGTTATATTGAGGCATTTCCGACAGCATTTCGGGTTGTTCTACCAAGGTTTTTGAAAAATTATTTTCTTTTTTATCGAAACTTATTTGCTGGTTTGGAACTGCAATAACTCCATCTAATACTTTCGATTCACCACTAATGATTCTTGCATTTTTATTTACCTCATCAAGCCTGTAAACTGATACTTTTCCCGTTCTCACAATTACTTGTACATCTTTTTGTTTTTTGAAAGCTTTTATAGTGAAACTTGTGCCTAAAACTTTGGTAACTAATTCATTAGCAAATACAAAAAAAGGCTTTTCTGGATTTTTTGCTACTTCAAAGAAGGCTTCTCCATCGAGGTAAACTTCTCTTTTATCATGTTTAAAAGCCGCTGGATAACTTAACCTACTACCTTTTTGAAGTAAGATTGATGAACCATCATCAAGTGTTATTAATAAAGGTTTTTCTGACCTGTTTTCTTTTTCAATGAGTTCGATGCTCGAATTGGCAACTAATTCCTTGTAAATGCCAGATTGCGTATCGGATTTCTGATAATACCACCAACCTATACTTATTAAAATAATAGCTGCTGCCGCCCAACGAATTATTGGTTTACTATAAGGTATTTGTAATCCATCCCTAATTTCTTTATTGACAAAACTATCTCGTAAATCATCAAATCTTTGATTAACTTGATTCGCTGACCACTTCAAAGAAAGTTTATCCAATTCGGCAAACGATTTTTCAATTAACTCTTTTCGTTGGGTATTATCTTCAGCCCAATCTTCCCATTCTAAAATATCTGCTTCATCCTTCTTAAAATAAAAATTTAAAAAAGATTCATCAACTAAAAGTTCTTCAATTGATGGTTGGGAATCAAAACGAGTTAATTTTTTTTTCATGGAAATAAATGACAAATTTTTCTAATAATATTTTGTTGTATATAATTACAGAGAAGACTTTCTCAAAAATCTTCCTGATTTTTGAGATTTTTTTTTGCATACACAAATTATAATTCGTAAACGTAGATTTACAACCATCATTTTTAATGAAAAATCTAATAAATAAGCCTTGAAACAAAGAGGATATTTTAAAATGAAATGAGTACCGAAATATTATTTAAGTATCGTTCGGAGCTTCTTGATTGCTTCATGAAGGGTTTTATAAACACTATCTGTTTGAAGATTTGTTCGTACAGAAATTTCTTTGAAGCTCATTTCTTCAAAGTATTTGAGCATAATAATTTCTTTTTGACGAGGTGTAAGCTCTTCAAGGGCAAGGCGTAGTTTGACTTTCAAAGATTCGTCGGCTTCTTGCTTGATTAAGATTTCTTCGTAGGATTGGGTAGATAAAATAAAAGTTTCTGCATCTTCCCAATTTACTTTCTCAATACTATCTGCTTTTTGCAATTCTTTAAAAATTCGCTTTTTTAACGAACTTTTTAAGTAAGCCTCAAAGGATTGAATTTGGGTAAGCGTATGACGATACTTCCATAAGTCGCTGAAAATAAGCTGAATAGCTTCTTCAGTGATATCGCTATCCAAACACCATTTCAATCCAGCTCGATAAAGTTTATTATAATAGGTATTGAACAAGTACCCCAAAGCTTTCTCATCGTCTTTAAGAAGGGCTTCCCAAAGTAATCCATCAAGGTAGTGTTCGTTTTTATTCATAGGTTAAAAATAAAATCCCCCTTAGTTTTGAAAATACCAAGGGGGATTACTTATAAATATTAGGCAAATACCAGTTTCTTCATGTATGCAGCATCTGCTTCAACGGCTTTTAATGGAGTGGTATTATCAAAACGCTCTTGTTCAACAATATAATATTCCATGCCATTGGCTTTGGCTGTACTTAAAATTTTCGGGAAATCTATTCTACCCGTACCAATGATAGTTGAGCCTCCAATTGGCCAGAATGGGTCTGTTTGTTTTTCTTTCGCTTCTATTTCTTTCATTTTTTCCTCTTTATAGAGGTCTTTAATATGGCAAAGACGGAAACGATTTTTATACTTTGTAAACCAAGCTTCTGGGTCTTCACCTGCTTTAACTACCCAATAAAGGTCTAATTCAAAATCAACCAATTTAGGGTCGGTTCCTTCCAATAAAATTTGCTCCGGACAAGTTCCATCAGCGTATTTCTTGAATTCGAAGTGGTGATTATGGTAACCCACTCTTAAACCTGCTTTTGAAGCAATTTCTCCCTGACGATTAAGTCCTTCTGCTGCTTTTTTCCATTCATCGGCTGTTTTTAAGCTTCCTAAAAATGGATTTATCAAATATTTCATGCCGATACTTGCGGCATCATCAACTAATTTCTTAAATGCCCCCTCAGTTTCTTTTTTAATTGTAAAATCTGGATTGCAATGTGTACTTATCATATTCATACCCAACTCGTCCATGTATGCCTTGAAATCTTTGGCACTCATGCCCCAAAATACGCCTTTATCTCCTTCAAAACTTTCTATTTGTTTATAACCATAGCTGGCTAATGATTTCAAAACACCTTTCGGGTCTTTGGCTAAATCTTCTTTCACTGTCCATAGTTGTAAGCCAAATTCTTTAACTGAGGGTTCTGACATGATTGCAGAGGTTGCTGTTGAGTCGGTCTTTTTTTCTTCTGTTTTAGAAGAAGGAGTACAAGACCATAATTCGCTGGCTATCAATGGAGTAGCTGCGATAATTCCAGTCTGACGTAGGAAATTTCTACGATTGAATTTCATAGTAAATTAAAGGTTAAGGGTTTATGTTTAACATCTAAATTTGAAAAGAGTCAGGTAAATATAAAGATTTAATCGAAGATATGGTTTTATGCCGCTTCAAATTTTTCTTATTTTGTAGTAAAATTAAATTAGATTGGCCAATTATGTATTTTATTATCATATTTTGGTTGATTTTCAATGTAAGCAAAACTAAAGTATGTACGCAAAAGTAATTTTACAAGCTGGTAAAGAAATGGCAGTGCAACGCCTCCATCCTTGGATTTTTTCGGGAGCAATCGCCAAGACCGAAGGAAATCCCATTGATGGTGATGTGGTTGAAGTTTTTGATAAAAAGAATAATTATTTGGCAACTGGCCATTTTTATAAAGGAAGTATTGCGGTTAAAATTTTTTCTTATGAAACCGTAGCGGTGAATGAAGAATTTTGGCTAAAAAAGCTTTCAGTAGCACATAAAGTTCGACAAACCATTGTTTTTCAAGGAGGAACTGGAAAGGTAAACTGCTATCGTTTGGTCCATGGCGAAGGTGATGGTTTTCCGGGTTTGATTCTTGATTTTTATAATGGAGTGGTGGTTTTTCAAGCTCATACGATTGGCATGTGGCAAGAACGTGAAAAAATTGTAGCAGCATTGAAAGAAATTTATGGAGCTGAATTATTGGCTATTTATGATAAAAGTGCAGAAACCTTACCCGCAGAATTTGCTAAAAATGTAAAGAATGAATATCTTTTCAATCGTTCTACCAATGAATTAGTGCCACACGAAGTTTCTGAAAATGACCATAAGTTCTTAATTGATTGGCTTACTGGACAAAAAACAGGTTTTTTCCTTGACCAACGAGATAATCGTGCTTTATTGGCTCAGTATGCGAAAGGAAAGAAAGTATTAAATTCATTTTGCTATTCGGGTGGATTTTCGATTTATGCTCTAAAATCAAGGGCAAGTTTAGTTCATTCAGTAGATGTTTCGAAGAAAGCGGTTGAGTTGGTTAATCAAAACGTAGCATTAAATTTTGGAGAAACTGCCAATCACGAAGCGTATGCTGAAGATGTGATGACTTATCTCAAACGTAACGACCAATTTTATGATGTCATTATTCTCGACCCACCAGCTTATGCCAAGAATATAGCTAAACGACACAATGCCGTACAAGGGTATAAACGTTTGAATGTTGAAGGAATTAAAAGATTGGCCAAAGGCGGAATTTTATTTACTTTCTCTTGTTCACAAGTAGTTGACCGTGAGCTATTTTATAACACCATCATGTCGGCAGCTCTTGAAGTTGGGCGTCAGGTAAGGGTGCTTCATCATCTAACTCAAGGAGCAGACCATCCCGTAAATTTATTTCATCCTGAAGGTAGTTATCTGAAAGGTTTGGTTTTATATGTTGAATAAAAATTAAGGGAGATGTTAGAAAAAACATCTCCCTTAATTCTACTATTAATGTATTTACTATTATTTTCTAAACATCTTCAATAATTTATTCACGGCTGAACTGATTTCTTTATCAGTATCCATTAAATCATTAACTGTTTGAATGGCGTGAATAACTGTACTGTGGTCGCGGCCCCCAAAGTGATAACCAATAGATTTCAATGAAAGGTTTGTCAATTCTTTGGTTAAGTACATGGCCACTTGGCGAGGCAATACAATTTCTCGTAAACGACTTTTTCCTTTCAAATCGGCGGTTCTAACTTTATAATGCTCAGTTATTGCTTCAATAATTGTATCAACTGTCACTTCTCGTTCAGAATCCTTTACTAAATGACGTAAAGTAGCCTTGGCTAATTCTAAATCTATTTCTCGGCGAGTAAGCGAGGCTTGAGCCAATAATGAAATCATTACACCTTCAAGTTCACGTACGTTGGTATCAATGCTGTGTGCCAAATACTCAATCACTTCATAAGCAATCGAAATGCCCTCAGCTTGTACTTTTTTCTGTATAATGGCAATACGAGTCTCGAAATCAGGGGTTTGTAAATCGGCTGTAAGTCCCCATTTAAAACGCGATAAAAGGCGGTCTTCTACGCCTTCCAATTCTCTCGGTGGGCGGTCAGAGGTCATTACAATTTGGCGACCTGACTGATGAAGGTGATTGAAAATATGGAAGAAAGTCTCTTGTGTTTTTTCTTTTCCTGATAAAAATTGTACATCATCAATAATCAAAATATCAATCTGCATGTAGAAGTTCATGAAATCTTGCAGACTATTATTTTTGATGGCGTTGATGAACTGACTTGTGAATTTTTCTGATGAAACATAAAGTACAAACTTATTGGCAGCTTTATTTTTCATAAAATTACCAATGGCTTGTACTAAGTGGGTTTTCCCAAGACCCACACCCCCATAAATCATTAATGGATTGAAAGAAGTTACCCCAGGTTTAGAGGCAACCGCAAAACCAGCAGCACGAGCCAGTCGATTACAGTCACCTTCCACAAAATTATCAAAAGTATAATTGGGGTTTAGGTAAGAATCAAGGCTAAGCGAATCCAAATCCTTCATTTGGAAAGGATTTTTCACTACATCAGCATTCGGATTATCGGGCTTTGCATATTGAGGAGTATGCACAGGAGGCATATTCACTGCAATTTGAGGCTCATTTTTCTGACGATTCCCGCTATCTACAACAATAGAGTATTCAAGCATACCATCACGACCGATGGCATAATCCAAAGACTTTCTTAGTAGATGTACATAATTCTCCTCAAGCCACTCATAAAAGAATTGGCTTGGTACTTGAATGGTCAGTTTTTTGCCTTCCAACTTAGCGGGAATTATCGGTTCGAACCAAGTTTTATAACTTTGTTCAGAAATACTTTCCCGTATCATCTTTAGGCAGTTCTGCCACACTATGTCCACCTCACGTTGCAAAGTTACATTGGGGGTTTTGGGATTTTCTAAAATGGTCATTTTTTAGTCAGAAATTCAAAAGGGCTGCAAAGATAACAAAAAAATCGACCTAATCGTGAAGTGAAATTTGAGATTTT